>DATMZV010000103.1:0-32159 GCA_035573355.1 Gaiellaceae bacterium
GGCCTGACCCCGTCCCGGTTCGTCACCGAGCGCTGGCTGCACGACGACGAGCGCTGGGACGACGAGCCCGACCGGCCCGACGTCGAGGAGGAGCTGCTGGAGCGGGGCTACGCGCCCTGGGAGGTCCGGGTCGAGGCCGAAAGCCGGCAGGAAGCCGCCGACCTGGCCGACCAGCTCAGGAGCGAGGGCTACGACGTCTCCCGCACGTTCACGTACGTCATCGCGGGCGCTGGGAGCCGCGAGGAGGCTGTCGAGCTGGCCAAACGAGTCCACGGCGAGGTCGAGCCGGGCGGCGAGCTGGTGTACGAGGTGCAGCCCCAGAACCCCTTTGCCGTCTTCGGGGGTCTCGCGGGCTAGCCTCTCGACCGATATACTGGTCGAACGACGCCCGCCTTGGGGATTCGCGGGGTCGCCTTTTCTTACAAGCTGCAGCGCGTCAAGACGCTGCGTTCATGCAGGAGATCACAGAGCAGCCGACTACAGCGTCGGAGGCGACGGACGGCTTAACAGCCGACGCCCTCCGAGCCGAGGCCTGGGCCGGCGAGCCCTTCCTCCGGCAGGGTGAAGACGCCGCCAAGGTCCTCGCGCCTGACACTTCCCGCAGGCGCGCGCTCGATGACGCCCTCAAGGAGATCGAGGGAGGACGGCGCACGCCTTCGTCCGGATGGAAGGTCGAGTACGGCCTCATGCTCGGCCTCGAGCGCGTGCTCGCCGAGGAGAAGCCGCACCTCGCATCAGGCACGGAGTTGCGGCGCCATCAGGTCGACGCGCTGGCCGGGATGCTCACGGAGCTGATCGCCGCGCACGAGCGGGGGGCCGAGCTGAACGGCAACGGCGCTGCGGCCGAGGTCGCCGAAGGCGAGCCTGAGCTGGAAGAGGAGGACGAGCCCGCCGACGAGTCGAGCGAGGACGTCCTCGACGAAGAGGTGGAGGAGGAGGAGACCTACACGGGCCCGGATCCCGGCGCTGCACGTCGTTACCGGTTCCGTCACCCGACAGCATCCGGCAAGACGATCGCGGCAGCGGGCTTCGTCGAGGCCGCACGCACACTCGGTGTGTTGATCCTCACGCACCGCCGTCTGCTCGTCTCGCAGTTCCAACGTGACCTGACCGACGAGGGCTATGGGGAGCGCTTTGCGCCCGCGGTCGAACGTGGCAAGGAGCCGCTGACCGATACGAGCCCGCTGACGATCCAGACGTACGCATGGTTCGCACGTCACCAGACCACCATCTCGCGCGAGACGTACCAGCTCGTCATCTGCGACGAAGCACACACGGCACTCGGCGAGAAGACCAGCGCAGCCATCCGTGCGTTCCCGGAGCCGCTCTACATCGGAATGACCGCGACCGAGCAGCTGATCGCGAAACAGGTCTCGGATGTGTTCCCCGCGTCGGTCGACGACTTGCCGCTGCAGGATGCGGCGCGTCGCGGACTGATCGCACCGCTACGCGACCTGCGCGTGCCGCCGGTCGCCGCGATCAACCAGGTGCCGATCGTCGGCGGTGACTTCGACCAGGAGATCCTCGCGAAGACGCTCGATCACCAGGCGCTCAACCAGGCGGCTGCATCGCTCTACCGCGAACGGTTCGACAACACGCCCGGCATCGTCTACGCGGCCGGCGTTGACCATGCCTACAACCTGGCAAAGGAATTCCGGGCGGTCGGGCTCAAGGCCGAAGCGGTCTCCGGCCGAACGCCGCCCGTGCGGCTGGCGGAAACGCTCGCCGCCTACGAGCGCGGAGAGATCAACGTCCTCATCAACGCCATGCTGCTCGCGGAAGGGTGGAACTCCCCGCGCGCGACGGTCTGTATGCACCTTGCGCCGACGGCCTCGCGGCGCGTGTACCAGCAACGAATCGGCCGCATCATGCGCACGCATCCCCGCAAGGAAGCAGGCATCGTCGTCGACTTCGTCCCGAAGGCTGCGACGCACAACGAGCGCGTCGTCTCGCTGCATTCCCTGCTCGACGCGGACTTCTATCGCGAAGGCGCACGCGTTACTCCCGCACCGCGCCGGCGCGTGCAACGCCGTGCACGGCGCAAGCTGACGCCGGCGCCGTGGCTCGTCCCGGTCACACCCGACGTCAGGCGCCGGCTCGCCGTGATCACCCGCGAATGGCAACGCGTCGACCCGAAGTACCTGGACGAGGACGAGCAGCGCTACTGGGCGACGATCGCCGGCCGCCAGATTCGATTCGACGAACGGGCGGCGTTCGTCGAGAAGCTGACCGCGCGCGGTGCCTCGAAAGCCTGCCTCGAGCAGTTCCTCGCAACGTGCGCCGCGGAGAACCCCAACCGGCGGCTGCGGATGATCGCACTGTCCGACAGAGTTTCGATGACGGTCGAGCGCGCGGACTTCGACGATCTCGTCACGCTCGTGACCCAGGCTCCCACGTGGGAGAAGGACCGCATGGGCGGGGTGCGCGTCCTCCTGCGCGCGATCGCGGAGGGAAAGGCCAATGCGCCCGACCAGATCCTGGCCCGCTGGACGTGGCGCCTCGCGCGCGCGTCCCGGAAACTGCAGGACCGGCGCGCGAGCGCGGAGTTCCCGGAGGCGAAGCGGCTCCTTGGAGCGCTCGCCAACTCGCGAGGACACCGGCACGAGGAGAACGCTGCCAAGCTCGTGAACGCTTCGCTCGAGCTGCCGATCGCCGTCGGAGCCGCGCTGCTCGCCTCCGCCGAGGGCTATACGCCCCGCGCCACGCAGTTGATCGAGGCGGCGCGCGAGCGGCTCGGCACGGTGCAGGAAACCGCCGGGGCTCTGGCCGAGAATCTCCCGCAGCCGAAGCTCACGTCCGGACGCTCACGGCGACGGAAGCGGCGCAAGCGCAAGAAGAGCGGCACGCAGCCGCAAAACCAATCGAACCAACAAAACCAACAGAACCAACAGAACCAGCAGCAGGCTCAGCAGGCGCAGGAGGGGCAGCAGCAGGAGCAGCCCGCGGAGGCGAAGAAGCCGAAGCCGCGGGCCAGGAAGAAACCTGCCCCCAAGGCAGCTGAGCAGGCACCGGCTGAAACGCCGGCGGCCTAGGACCGACTACACAGAGTGCTCATCCTCGTCCCGATCGCGTTCGCGGCGGGCGTCATCACGGCGTTCACGCCTTGCATCCTCCCGGTCCTGCCGATCGTCCTCGCAGGCGGCGTAGGAGGTGCAACGAAGCGACGCCCCTATGCCATCGCCGCAGGGCTCGTCACGACCTTCACCGGCTTCCTGCTGGCCGGCGCCTGGCTCTGGAGCCTGATCGGAGTCAGCCCGAAGCACCAGATCAAGATCGGCGCGGCTCTCCTCCTCGTCCTCGCCGTGATCCTCGTCGTGCCGAAGGCGGGCGAGCTCGTCGAGCGGCCGTTCGCGTTCCTCACCCGCCGCCGGGCAGGCGAGCTCGGCGGCGGGTTTCTGCTCGGGGCCAGCCTCGGCCTCGTGTTCATTCCCTGCGGCGGCCCTGTGCTTGCGACGCTGACGGCGAACGCCGCCACGAATCGCGTCGGCGGCTGGATCGTCGTGATCGCGATCGCCTACGCGCTCGGCGCTGCGCTGCCGATGCTCGCGATCGCTCGCGGCAGCCGCGAGCTGGTCTCGCGGTTTCGCCAGCATGCGCAGGCCGTTCGTGTGACCGGCGGAGTGCTGATGGCGGTATCCGCGCTCGTGATCTACCAGGGCTGGGCGGAGAGTCTTCAGACAAAGGTTCCCGGCTACGCGAACTGGGTGCAGAGCGCGATCGAAGGGAACTCGGCGGCGCAGAACGGGCTCGACCGCCTGGGAGGTCGGAGCAAGCAGGTGTTCGTCACCGGTGGAGAGCAGCTCGCGACCCGCGTCGAGAGGGTGCCGTTGAAGAACTACGGCTCCGCGCCGGACGTCCAGGAGGTGTCCGCGTGGATCAACACGAAACCGCTCAGCCTTCCCGAGCTGCGCGGCAAGGTCGTGCTTGTCGACTTTTGGACCTACTCGTGCATCAACTGCCTGCGCACGCTTCCGTATCTGAAGGCCTGGGACGCACGCTACCGCTCGAAGGGCCTGGTCATCCTCGGCGTGCACACGCCCGAGTTCTCGTTCGAGCACGATCTCGGCAACGTGCGCTCCGCCGTGAGGCGGCTCGGCATTCGCTATCCGGTCGCGCTCGACAACGCGTACGGCACCTGGAAGGCATACAGCAACAACTACTGGCCGGCCGACTACCTCGTCGACCAGGACGGACATGTCCGTGACGTGCACTTCGGTGAGGGTGACTACGCGCAAACGGAGAGCGACATCCGTCTGCTACTTGCAGCGGGCAAGAACGAACATCTGCCCAGGGCAGGGCGCGACACGGACCTCACGCCGAAGGAGCTGCGGACGCCTGAGTCCTACCTCGGCTACCTGCGCATCGGGAACTACACGGGCTCGCCGCTCCATACCGACCAGACGGCGGCGTACACCTTCCCGGCATCGCTGACGCAGGACTCGTTCGCGTATGCGGGCCGGTGGCGCGTCGAGGGCGAGCGGATCGTCGCGGCTGCCGACGCACGCCTGCGGCTGCACTTCGAGGCGCGGTCGGTGCATCTCGTGCTCGGGGGGCACGGCCGCGTCGTGGTGAGGCTGAACGGGAAGCTCCAGCAGACAGTGCAGATCGACGGTGACCGGCTCTACACACTCTTGACGCAGCGGCAGGCGAAGGATGGCCTGCTCGAGCTGCAGTTCACGCCGGGCCTCTCGGCCTACGCGTTTACGTTCGGCTAGGGCTGCTCGGAGGGGCCCTCGCGCTCAGGCCCGCCGTTGCCACGCTCGCGGTCGCGCAGGAACCGCGTCAGCTCCGCTGCGAGGGAATCACCGGAGGGAAGCTGCTGCTCGTCATCCAGCAGCTCGGCACGCTCCTCGAGCTCCTCGACGTACGCAGCAGTCTCGTCGTCCGAGGCAACGGCTTCGCTCACCTGCTCGCTGTAGCGCTCCGACGCTTCGTCGAGCTCGGCGGTATCGATGCTCACGCCGAGGATGTCGCTCAGTCTCTGGGTGAGCGCGAGCGCGGCACGCGGGCTCGGTGCGAGCGAGACGTAGTGCGGGACTGCGGCCCAGAGGCTGACGGACGGGATGCTCGCGCGGTTGCAGGCGTCGTGCAGGATCCCGACGATTCCCGTCGGGCCCTCGTAGCGTGAACGCTGCAGGCCGAGCCGCTCGATCAGGTCCGGGTCGGTCGCACCGCCCGTCACCGGCGAAGGCCTTGTGTGCGGCACGTCAGCGAGCAACGAGCCGAGGGTGATCATCATCTCGACACCGAGATCCCGCGCGAGGTCGACGATCATCCCCGTGAAGGTCTTCCAGCGGAGGTTCGGCTCGATGCCGAGCAGGATGACTGCGTCGCGGTCGAGGCCGGGAATCGATGCGTGGTAGAAGGCGTTCTCCGGCCACTCGATGTGGCGGGTCTGCCCCTCGACGAGCGAAACGTGCGGGCGGGTCGCCTGGAAGTCGTAGAAGTTCTCGGGATCGATCTCCGCGAAACGGTCCGCCTCCCAGACCTTGGCGAGGTAGCCGCCCGCCAGCGACGCGCCCTGGCCGCCATCGTTCCAGCCACGGAATGCGGCGATCAGAACCGGCTCGCGCAGATTCGGCCGGTCGGTGATGCGAAGTTCGTCAGCGATGCGCGAAGTCTACGTTCGGTCTGAAGAACAGCGTCGCGAGGGCGACCGTGCCGATCCAGACCGTCGCGGCGAGAAAGACATGCAGCAGGACGAGCCCCCAGGGGAGATGGGTGCGCCACTGCAGCTCTCCTAGGCCCATCTGGACGAGGAGCAGGACGAAGACGCCGACGCCGAACGCGAAGAGCCGAGGCGCATGCTCCCGCCGCGCGGCGAGATAGCCCAGGCTGAACAGGAACGTGAGCAAGAAGATCCCCACGATCATGGCGTGCACGTAGACGACCGGCTGCAGGCGTCCGAACCGGTCGATCTTGTCCGCTGCGCCGCCGCCCGAATGCGGTCCCGCGGCAGTCGCGAGCGACCCGCTGACGATGAGGACGAATCCGGCGACGACGAACGCGAGGCCGAGCCGGCGCAACTCGAGCGGAACGAGTGGCTTCGTGCGGCCGACGACCCCCGACCGCACCTCGAGCGCAAGCACGGTCGCAGCGGCAAGGAGCGCAATCGACAGCAGCAGGTGCAGCATCACGATCGGCCAGCGCAGATCGCTCGCGATCGCCAGGAGGCCGATCGGCGCCTGCGCGAGCGTGCCGAGAAAGATTCCGAGTGCAAGCCGCGGCGCCCAGCGCGGCAGTCCCGACGTGCGGCGAACGGCGAGCCAGACGAGCAGCGTGAGCGCGATCGTGATCGCGCCGACCAGACGGTTGCCGAACTCGACGAAGGCGTGAGCATTCTTCGCGGGAAGCGGATGCCCCTCCTCGCAGCCCGGCCAGTGGCGACAGCCGAGCCCGCTGTCGGTCAACCGCACCGCCGCGCCGGTGCCGATGATCAGCCAGAGCGCGGCGAGCTGGGCGACCACGAACGGAAAGATCTGCGCAGGGCTGAGGACGATCGCCCGGAGCCGAGCGAGGGCCGTGGGCTGGGCGTTCACGGCTCCGAGTTTAGTGACGCGTCACAGCGGGTCGAGGATCGACGGATAGCCGTCGGCGCCGTCGAACGGCGTCGGCCTCGAGCCCAGGAAGAGCGGCCGGTCGGCCGCGTTCAGGAGCACCGGCATCATGTCCGGCCCGCGCAGGTGGCCGAGGATCCCGTCAGCGCAACTCGACTCGCCGAACTCGCTCACGCGGTCTGCACGAACTCCCGGTCCGGCGACGACGAAGGGGACCGGGTCGCCCGAATGGATGACGTCCGGGAAGGCCGGAGTCGCGTGATCGCCGGTAATGCACACGATGGCACGGTCCACCGGCAGATCGCGGGCGGCACCGTCGAGCGTTTCGATCATCGCCCGCTTCTGATTCGGATCCTTGGTGTGTCCCGCTGCATCCGCACTCTTCACATGACAGAACACGAACGTGTCACCAGCGTCGAGGCGCTCGTGGGCGAGCTCGATCCGGCCGCGCAGATCGGCAGCGGCGTCGTCCGTCTCGGGCTCTTCACGCGTGGCGAGCCCGACGGCCGTTCCAAGGCCGCGTAGGAACGCCGAGCTCGCAATGAACGTCCCGCGCAGCCCGTGGCGCTCCTCGAAGGTGGGCACGTGACGCGGGCGGCCCCACCACTTCAACGTGATCACGTTGAAGCGTTCGCCCTCGAGACGCCGCATCACTTCGCGGCTCCACGCCTCCGCCGCACCTGCGGTCCGCTCCGCCTCGGGCATGAGCGCCTGCGGTCGCAGGACGGGATGCCGGTCGCGGAAGAATGCGTCACTGTCGGTGACGCGCTCATCTGCCGCCCCGGAGACGCGGAGGATCGCCTCACCGCGCCAGACATGCTCCAGCGAGAAGGTGAGGCCGTCGATCGTGATGCCGTCGCAGGCGCGGACAAGGCGCTCCGCCTCCTCTGCGTCGCGGTCCGGATCGGGGCGTCCGGTCAACCACCAGCCGTCTGCGCGCCGCTCCGCCGGCCGCAACGCTGCATAGGCAAAGACCTGCTCGGCGTCCACGTCCTGCCCACGCCCGAGCGCCTCGAAGACGGCACGCCCGGGAAACTCGTCGGGCCTGTAACCGAACATCGACCAGTGCGCCACCTCGCTCGAAGGCGCGCGGCCGGGACCGATCGCATAGAGGACACCGTTCGATCCCGACGCGCACAGCCGGTCGAGGTTCGGCGTGCGCGCAGCCTCGAGACCGCTCAGGCCCCCGAGCGACTCATGGGCGCGGTCGGCCAGACCATCGAGGAGCAGGACGACGATCGGGTGCACTCAGGCCGGTATTCGCTGCAGGGAGTGGATCACCCGTACGACGCCGGCGGGAACCAGCGCTTCCCACTCACCGCCTGAGCGGAGAGCCTCGCGCACGTCCGTTCCGGAGATCTGCTTCTCGGCGCCCTCGTCGAGGATGACGACCTCGTACCCGGCCTCGCGCATCCGCTCGAGCTTCGTGCCGCCCCACTCGGAGAACAGCCGGAGGTATTGCGTCACCCCCGCGGGCACGTAGGCGCTCCAGAGCTCCGGTTCGTTGACGGGAAACGGAATCACGTGAGCGAGGATTCCCTCGTCCTTCGCGACCGCCTCGATCATCAGCAGGCGCTCCACGTAGGTGAACGGGTTCGACTCCGGAAGGTGACGCAGTGGATCGGTCGCTTCTTCCTTGATGCGCTGCGGATCGGGGTTCGTGATCCCTACGAACACCTCGTCGGATCGCTCCGCTGCGCCGCGCAGGTATTCGAGGTGTCCGTTGTGGAAGGGCTGAAAGCGCCCGTGAATCATCCCCGAGCTCACTCGACGATGACTCCGGCGCCCTCCTCGACGCGGCCTATCCTCCGGATGAACAGCCGGCGGCCCGCGAATTCCGCCTCCAGTGCTGCGCCCCGCTCGGCCGGGAGCGAGACGAGCAGCCCGCCGGCGGTCTGCGGGTCGTAGCCGAGTGCCACGAGTGTCTCCGGCAACCCCTCCGTCGTGAGGTGACGTTCGGCGAAGTCGCGGTTCCGGGGGTCTCCGCTCGTCCGCACGCCTTTCCGCGCGACGTCGAGCGCACCGTCGATCGCCGGGAAGCGCTCGGACTCGAGCCGGATGCACACGCCGCTACGGTCAGCCACTTCGTGCGCATGGCCGAAGAGCCCGAAGCCCGTCACGTCGGTGACGGCGTTCGGCTCGAGGCCGCGCAGAACATCGGCTGCATCCTTGTTGAGGGTCCTCATCCAGCGGATCGCACGCTCGAGCTGCATGTCGCCCGCGTGACCTCTCTTGTACCCGGTCATGATCAGCCCTGTTCCGAGCGGCTTTGTAATGAAGACGGCGTCGCCGGGCTTCGCCCCGTTCTTCGGCCAGATCCCGTCGGGTCGCACGGTGCCGACCACGGCCAGCCCGTATTTCGGCTCGGCGTCGCGAATCGTGTGACCGCCCGCGAGCAGTCCGCCCGCCGCACGTACCTGCTGGTCCGCGGCCGCGAAGACCTCGGCGAGCATCTCCATCGGCAGCTCTTCGGGGAAAGCTGCGATCGACAGAGCGAGGAGTGGCGTACCACCCATTGCGAAGACGTCGTTGAGTGCGTTCGTCGCGGCGATCGCGCCGTAGTCGCCGGGGTCGTCGACAACCGGTGGAAAGAAGTCCAGCGTGAAGATGAGGGCACGCTCGTCGTCGAGGCGATACACCGCGGCGTCGTCGGCAGGCGCGAGGCCGACGAGCAGGTTCTCCGCCTCGGCGGGCACGAAACCCGCGAGCAACTGCTCGAGGCGCGCCGCCGAATACTTCGCGGCGCAGCCTCCGCACGCTGCGAGGTCTGTGAGCTTGACGCGTCCTGTTTCGGTGTCCAAAGGAAGCCCTCCCGAAGGGTGAACCGCGAAATGTAGGGGTCTCCGAGCCCTACGTCTACAGAGTGACGACGGTTCCCCTTGTTACGTCGAGGTAACCCCCGGTATTCCCGCTTCAGGAAATAGGCGGCGGCGCTGAGCGCCGCCGCCGTCCAGGGGAGAGGAGGAGCCTTTCGGTTCCCCCGCGCCAGAGTTCTTCGCCCTAGGCGCGGCACCTTCCGACTTGCAAAGATGGGTCCGTGGCCAGGGCCGCGCTCGTCACCGGGGGCTCGTCGGGGATCGGCCTCGCGATCGCCACCATGTTGCGGGCAGAAGGCTTCGAGCTGACGCTGGCCGCCCGAACGAAGACGAAGGTCGAGGCTGCGGCCTCCGAGCTCGGCGCGCACCCTGTCACCGCGGATGTCGCGAAGGAGGAGGACTGCCGCCAAATGGTCGACGAGCACCACGAGCGGCACGGCCGACTCGATGTGCTCGTCAACTCCGCCGGTGTCGGCGTCGCCGGCGCGATCGACGAGCTCGAGCCGAAGAAGATCGACCTTCAGCTCGCCGTCAACCTGCGCGGGACGATGCTCGTCACAGCCGCCGCGCTGCCGCTTCTGCGCAAGACGAGCGGGCTCGTCGTCAATATCGCCTCGATCGCAGGAACCGGTCCGTCTCCGCAGCTGCCGGTCTACGGAGCGGCGAAGGCAGGGGTGATCCAGTTCACGAACACGCTGAACCGGGCCGAGGAGCAGCACGGCGTGCGCGCGACGGCGCTCAGCCCCGGCTTCGTCGACACACCGATGACGGACTGGGGGCCCGTCCCGCCCGAGCAGATGATCCGTCCGGAGGATTGCGCCGAGGTGGTGCGCACACTGCTACGTCTGAGTCGGTACGCAAGACTGCCGCACGTCGTGATCGAGCGAGTCGCCGCCGGAGGGTTCGGCGCGTAACTAGTCTTGAAGTCGCGTCGGCTTCACGCGCTGGCGCGCGAGAAAGCCGTCGAGCGCCGCACGGTGGACGCGAAGCACGCGTCCTACACGCACCGCGTCCAAGCGCCCGTCGTGAATCAGGCGCCGGATCGTTTCCGGATGGACGCCGAGCTGATCGGCGACTTCCCGCACACTGACGAGCGCCGAGGGGTCTTCGTTTATTGACGACACGATCAGCATCAACCCTTGCATTTCCTTGGCACGCGCGTATGGGCCAAGTGGGTCAATTGACGCCCGCCTGAGGCCTAGCGTAGGGAACGCCGAATGGCATTCTCGAGCTCTCCCGTCGAGACCGAGCCCTCGAACTTCGCCTTGATGCGGCCGTCACGGCCGACGAGAAACGTCCACGGCTCCGACGGAAGCCGCCATTGGCGCACCCACCGGTTCTGCCCTCGCCGCGGATCGTTGTCTTTGTAGATCTCGACGTGGATGAAGCGAATACCCGAGCCTTCGAAACGACGACGCGCGTGCTCGACGACGTCGACGACCGGCCCGCAGGTGCGGCTCTCGCAGTAGCGCGGCGTCGCGAACGTGACGACAAAGGGAGCGTGGGCAGCAAGAGATTCGGCGATCGAATAGCGGAGCAGTCCTCGGTCGGGAGGGACACGCGTTGTGAGCATCGCGGTCTTCCCGCCGGAACTCGCAAGCGTCGGCGTGCGCGACGGGTAGGCGCGGTCGCCGACGGCAGGAGTCGCCGACCAATCCCTCACGACGATGTCGTGGATGCCGCCGATCGCGACCTTCCCGATCGGCCGGGCAAGCACGTAGTACTTCCCAGGCGCACCCACCCGCACGTGTGCCACGTACAACGCCGGCACGTCCGCGCCCTTCGAGACGCCGGGCACGCCGACCGGCTCGAGCTTTGCAACGGTCTCTTGAAGTGGTTTCGCGCTCAGCGAGCGCGCAATCCAGAATCGCGCCGTCGGCGGAGCGATCACGCGGCCGCGGTTGTCGACGACGAGAAAGGAGACGCGCACGTCGCCGGGGGAGTAATCGTTCGTGCCGGGAATCAACACCACAGCCTGTCCGGAGCCCTTCCAGAGTCCTTCGAGTGATCCCGTCCTGGGCGCGCCCTGCTCGGAACGGCTCGTCGATGAGCCACAGCCTGCCGTTAGCGCGGCAAGCGCGAGACCGGCGAGCAAAGCGCGCACGCTTCCACTCTAGATCTCCGCGCCGTCGTGACCCCCGAGGGGCATCAGCGCGAGGGCCGGCAGCAGTGCAGCGGCGATGAGAATCGCGAAAACCGCGAAATACATCAGGCGAGCTTTGGACACGTGGTCACCTCCTTTCGGAGCGTTGAGTTAGAAGCGGACGTCTTGTAGGGCGTCGGCGGCCTGGCGATAGAGCCGAGCCGCTGTCCGATCGTCCCCGCGTCGTGTCGCAAGGTCCCCCTGGGCGACCCACGCAGACGCGCGATGGCTCCCCGAAGAGAGCTGGTCGTATGCGCGTTCACCTGCCGCGAAGGCCTCTTCGGCCTCGTCGAGGCGATCCTGCTCGAGCAACGCGCGGCCCAGGACGAGCTGGGCGTTGCCGATCTCGCTGACCTCGTCGACCCGGTCGCCGAGCAGCCGGAGCGCGTAGCGCGCTTGCTCTTCCGCGAGCGAGACGTCACCGGTTCGGAGGTGGACCTGCGCGATGCCGTTCACCGCGTGCGCCGCCTCGGCGTCGTTGCCGACTTCGAGGGCGATGCGGACTGCGTCCTTCAGGAAGTCCACCGCTTCCTCCGGGTGACCGAGCAGGAAGTTGATTCCACCGAGGTTGTTCAGCAGCCGGCCGAGATTGCCTCGATCGGAGAGCTCCTCGTACGCGGACTTCGCCCGCTCGGCGTAGGACCGCGCGAGCACCCAGTGGCCCTCGCGGTCGGCGATGATCGATGCCTGAAAATAGATGTCTGCGGCGGTGCGCTTGTCGTTCAGCCCTTCGGCGAGCTCGAGCGCACGCTCGACGTCCTCCCGCGCGGCCTCGAGGTCGCGGCGGCGGCGGTAGCAGCGTGAGCGCCACGCAAGGATGTTCGAGCGAAGCTGGTCCGACGGGATCTCGGAGCGTTCCGCGAGCTTGAGCCCTTCGTCGAACAGCCCGATCGCCGTCTGGATGCTGTTCAGCTTGTAACGCGCGACACCGAGCCGGAAGAGGACATCGGCTCGCTCCACGTCGGAGAACGTCGTGCGTTCGGTGAGCGCTCGGGCGCGCTCGAGCAACGCGATCGCCTCGCGAACTTCGCCGGCGCGCATGCGCACGGTCGCCTCGCCGGAAAGGGCACGCGCCTCGAGCTCGGGCTGGCCGGTGGCCAGCACGGCGGCACGGATCTTCTCGAACTCCTCCAGAGCCTCGTCGTTTCGACGCGCTTCGAGCAACGCGTCGGCGCGGGCGAGAGCGGCGTCGACCCGGCCGCGCTCGTCCGCGGAGATGCCGTTCGCGAGGAAGCCTGCGTCGACACCGAGCCGCTCCGCGAGCCAGAGGATCGTCTCGGGGGTCGGCCGGGTCTTCCCACGCTCGATCTGGCTGACGTACTCCTTCGAGAACCGGTCGCCGGCAAGGTCGGTCTGGGTCAGCGCCGCGGCGACACGAAGCTGGCGTAGGCGCTCGCCGAGCCGAAGCCCGGCCTGAGCGGCGGAGGCTCGCTGCTGCTGCTGACGAATGGCGGTCGAGTCAGACACGTGCGGCGTAGTAGTACTTCATGCTTCACCCAACTTCAACCTGTCCCTTCGGACATCCCCCAAAAAGGTCATGTTTGGGCCTAAAACCGGTCAAGCAAGCCTAACTCAAATCACTTGACCGAGCTACTTGACAGGCTCGGGGAACGCTCCTAGAGTGAGGCAATCTTGCAACCGAGCCAGACGCCAGGGTCGGCTGCAGGAGGCGCTTCACCAGGTGGACTCCAACCGGGGCGTGGCTGGGCCGCAGAGCCAAGTTCCGGAGAGACCGCCACAGAGGGCGGAGTCGCCTAACAGGAATCGACCCCCGGAGCCGCAGCCGGGGGTCTTCCTCTTTCTAGGGCTCGTCGGCGAGAGCGACGCCGATTGATTCCGCCGCGCCTTCGCGGCGCGGCAGCGGACGCACCGTCAGGACCGAGATGATCGCGCCCACGAGAACGAGCGCCGCGCCGACGTGTACCGCTCGGTGATAGCCGACCACGAACTGGTCAGGCCACAGCGGACTCGTCGGCAGAACGCTGACGCTCGTGGCCACAAGCGCGCCCATGATCGCGACCCCGAGCGATCCGCCGACCTGGCGCATGCTGTTGATCACCGCGGAGCCCACGCCGGCCTGCGCGACCGGAACGGAGCCCATCGCCGCGGCAGTCGTCGGCGCCATCGTGACCGCCATCCCGACGCCGCCCACGAGCAGGGCAGGAAGGATGTTCCAGAAGGATGAGCTGCCGTCGAGCGTCCCGAAGAGAAGGAGCGAGATCGCGAGCAGGGTCATCCCCGCTCCCATCAGCCATCGTGCTCCGACCCGATCGGAGAACCTGCCTGCGGCCGGGGCGACGAGGATGATCAGAACGGTCATCGGCAAGAACGTCGCGCCTGTCTCGATCGCGCTGTAGCCGAGGACGCGCTGCAGGAAGAGCGAGTTGTAGAAGAAGATTCCGAACAGCGCGAGCCCGACGAACAGCATCGCGGCGTTGGCACCGGCGAACGTCGGATTCTTGAACAGTGAGAGATCGAGCATCGGCAGGCGCTGACGGAGCTCGAGCAGGACGAACACGGTCAGAGACACCACTGCGATCGCGAACAAGGTGAGAACGCGTGTGGACGTCCAGGCGTGATCGTTCGTCTCGATCAGACCGTAGGTGAGGGCGAAGAGACCGACCCCCGAGGTGATCAGGCCGGGTAAGTCGAGTCTCTGCTCCTTCGACGTGTCCTTCGTCTCGTCGATGAAGAGCCGCGCCGCGATCACGCCGAGCACGCCGACGGGAATGTTGATGAAGAAGATCCAGCTCCAGTTGACCTTCTCCGTCAGCAGGCCGCCCACGATCGGGCCGATCGCCAGCGCAAGCGCGGAGACCCCCGCCCAGATGCCGATCGCGGTTCCTCGCTGCCGCGGCGGGAAGGTCGCGGTGATGATCGACAGCGTCGCCGGGTTCATCAGCGCGGCGCCAACACCCTGCACGGTGCGCGCAGCGATGAGCGAGGTCGCCCCGCCCGCGAGGCCGCACCACAGTGAAGCGCCGGTGAAGACAACGAGGCCCGCGATGAAGATCGCCCGTCGCCCGAGCATGTCGGCGAGCTTCCCGCCGGTGAGAAGGAGCACGCCGAACGTGAGGGCGTAGGCGTTCACGACCCACTCGAGCTCCGAGATGCTGATGCCGAGGTCCTGCTGGATCGACGGCAGCGCCACGTTCACGACCGTGTTGTCGAGCATGATCATGAACAGCCCAACCGCAACTGCGACGAGGGTCCACCACTTGCGGTTCTCCGGCGTGAACAGTCGAGCACGCATCTCTGAGAGGTTAGAGCACGCTCCCCGGCCGACGTCGGGCGGCTACCCGTACGCTTCGCACGTGCCCGACTTCATCTGGAGCCCGACCCGCGCGGACGTCGAGAGCGCGAACCTGACAAGGCTCGCACGCAAGCTCGGCGTCGAAGGTTACGTGGACCTCCACCGCATCTCGATCGAGGAGCCCGAGCGCTTCTGGCCTGCTCTGATCGAGGATCTCGACCTCGAGTTCTCGGAGCCGTGGGAGCAAGTCGTGGACACCTCGCGCGGCGACGAGTGGGCAACCTGGTTCACCGGTGGGAAGCTCAATCTCGCCTGGAACTGCGTCCACAAGTGGGCGGCCGGGGAGCTGGCCGAGGAGGAGGCGGCGATCTGGCACGGCGAGGACGGCTCACGCATGTCGCTGACGTGGGGCGAGCTGTCCGACGAGGTCTTTCGCGTGGCCGAAGGGCTCGCGTCGATCGGCATCGGTCCCGGCGACGCGGTCGGGATCTTCCTACCGATGTCGCCGCAGGTCGCGATCGCATCGCATGCCTGCGCACATCTCGGCGCGGTGCAGGTGCCGATCTTCTCCGGCTTCGCTCCGCCGGCGATCGCCGCTCGGCTCGCCGACGCCAAGGCGAAGGCACTGATCACCGCGGACGGCTCGCTTCGTCGCGGACAGGTCGTGCCGATGAAGGAGATCGCGGACGAGGCGCTCGAATCGTCACCGACGGTGACGCACACTGTCGTCTGGCGCCGGCTCGGACTCGACGACGTCCCGATGACGATCGGTCGCGACCGCTTCTGGGACGAGCTCACTGAGAAGACGTCCGGGGATCTCCCCCCGAAGCAGGTCGACTCCGAACATCCCTACCTGCTTGCGTACACGTCGGGAACGACCGGTAAGCCGAAGGGAGCGCTCCACGTCCAGGGCGGGTTCCTCGTCTCGATCGCACGCGAGGTTGCCTACCAGGCGAACGTCAAGCCGGGCGATCGCATCCACTTCGCCACGGACATGGGTTGGATCATGGGGCCGTGGACCGTTGTCGGCGGCGGCGCCTGCGGCGCGACGGTCGTCTACGCGGAGGGAGCACCGGACTTTCCGGCGGACCGGATCTGGAAGCTCGTCGAGTCCGAGCGCGTGACGATGCTCGGCGTCTCGCCGACCCTCGTGCGCGCGCTGATTCCGAAAGGCGACCCTGAGTCGGACATGTCGTCGCTGAAGGCGATGTGCACGACCGGCGAGCCGTGGAACAAGGACCCGTACCGTTGGCTCTTCGACAAGGTCGGGGGCGGCACGACGCCGATCGTGAACTGCTCCGGCGGCACCGAGGTCGGCGCCTGCTTTCTCACGACGTGCGTCACCGAGCCGATCAAGCCGGTCGCGCTCGGCTTTCCGGCGCTCGGCCAGGACATGGACGTGTACGGACCGGACGGCACGCCCGTGCGCGGCGAAGTGGGCGAGCTCGTCTGCAAACGCCCCTGGCCGGGGATGACGCGCGGCATCTGGGGTGACGACGAGCGTTACCTCGACGCGTACTGGCGGCGCTTCCCCGGAGTCTGGACGCACGGCGACTGGGCATCGATCGACGAGGACGGTTACTGGTACCTGCACGGACGCTCCGACGACACGCTCAACATCGCCGGCAAGCGCATCGGCCCCGCCGAGCTCGAGTCGGCCGCCGTGGGTCACGGCGCCGTCGCCGAAGCTGCCGCGATCGGCGTCCCACACGAGGTGAAAGGCGAGGTCGCCTGGATCTTCTGCGTGCTGAAGCCCGGCAACGAAGCGACCCCGGCCTGTGCGCTCGAGATCTCGACCGCGGTGACCGACGAGCTGGGAAAGGCGTTCAGGCCCGAGCGGATCGTGTTCGTGTCGGCCCTCCCGAAGACCCGGAGCGCCAAGATCGTGCGCCGGGCCGTGCGGGCCCGGGTTTTGGGCAAGGAGCAGGGAGATCTCTCCGCGCTGGAGAACCCGGAGGCCCTCGACGAGATCGGCGAGGCAGCCGGCCGGGCCTAGCTTTATACTTTTCGGCGAATACGCGTACGAAATACGAACTTGAATGTAAATTTGGCGGGAGGAACGCGCATGGTTTCCGCCAAATGGGCATCTAGTTGGTCGACCCGGTATGGGACTCGCCGTCTCCCTCACCGCGATCGTGCTCGGTTTGGCCGCGCCAGCGGGAGCCGTTCGACAAGGCTCCGACTCCGCCGCCCTGGCAGCCGTAGCGTCGGCGTGCGCCGGCGCGACGACTGCCGCCGGAGACGAGCATTCGCGACTCGAGGCGATGTACTGCGGCATCAACGTCGTGCGCCGGAACTACGGACTGCATGTCGTCCGAGGCAATAGGCCGCTGAACCGGTCGTCGATCCTGAAAGCGGACGCAGTTCGGCGGTGCGGCTTCTCGCACACGCCCTGCGGCATGTCGTTCGCACGAACGTTTCAGAAGGCCGGTTACCTCCCCGCGCGGGCGTTCGGCGAGAACCTGGCCTGGGGTCAAGGAGAGCTCGGCTCACCCATGCACACGCTGCAGCTGTGGCTGAACTCGCCGCCGCATCGCAAGAACCTCCTCGGGAGCAGATGGCGCGACCTGGGGATCGCTTACGAGAGCGGGCACATGTTCGGCCGGGACGGCGTGGCCCTCTGGGTGCTGCAGCTCGGCCGGCGTCGCTAAGTTTTCGCCTCAGAGTCGCAAACAGCTAGACTGAGCGCGTGCGGCTGGCATTGGCCCAGATCAACCCGGTCGTCGGCGATCTCGTGGGTAACCGCGAGCTGATTCTCGAACGGCTCTCCGACGCCAGGTCGAACTCCGCCGACCTCGTCGTCTTCCCGGAGCTGGCCGTCACCGGGTACCCGCCTGAGGACCTCCTGCTCCGGCCCGGGTTCATCCGTGCCGCCGAGGAGTCGGTCGAGCAGATCGCACTGGAGACGCGCGGAACGACAGTCCTCGTCGGCGCGCCTCATTTCGACCGGGATCTCTACAACGCGTGCTACGTCCTCTCTGGCGGTGAGGTCAAGGCCATCTACAGGAAGCGCTTCCTGCCGAACTACGGCGTCTTCGACGAGGACAGGTATTTCGCACCCGGTCGAGACCTCGTTCTCCTCGAGCACGGGAAGACGCTCATCGGCCCGACCGTCTGCGAAGACATGTGGCAGCCGGGGCCACCTGCGACGGACCTTGCGCTCGCTGGTGCGGAGCTGCTCGTCAACATCTCCGCCTCGCCGTTCTACGTCGGACGCGACCGTGAGCGAGAGGAGATGTTCGTCACGCGCGCGCGCGACAACTCGTGTTTCGTCGCGTTTTGCAACGCCGTCGGCGGACAGGACGAGCTGATCTTCGACGGGCACTCCGTCGTCATCGACGACGAAGGCAAGGTGATCGCACGCGCTCCCGGCTTCGAGGAGGCACTGCTGTTCGCCGACATCGAGCCGCGGGAAGTGATCGGCCGGCGCCTGCGTGACGTTCGGCGCCGCGCGCTTGCGCGCGAACGCGAGACGATCCCGCCGGTGGACATCATCCATGTCGGCTCGCGCGGCCCTTCGCAGAACGGGAGCAAGGTCACCGTCGAAGTCGCACCGTTCGTGGACGAGCTGGAGCAGATGCGAGGCGCGCTCGAGCTCGGGCTTCGGGACTATGTGAGCAAGAACGGCTTTCGCGAGGTCGTCGTCGGCGTTTCCGGCGGAATCGATTCCGCCGTGACCGCCGCACTCGCGGTAGAGGCGCTCGGGCCCGACCGCGTGCATTGCGTGTCGATGCCTTCGCGGTATTCATCCGAAGAGACGCGGTCCGACGCGCGACGGCTCGCCGAGAGCCTCGGCTGTGCGTTCAGAGAGATTCCGATCGGCGCGATCGTCGACGCATTCGGCGACGCGCTCGCCAAAACCTTCGAGGGGCGTGAGCCCGATCTTGCCGAGGAGAACATCCAGGCGCGCGCGCGCGGCGTCCTGCTCATGGCTCTCTCGAACAAGTTCGGCTGGATGCTGGTTGCGACCGGCAACAAGTCCGAGCTCTCGGTCGGCTACGCGACGCTCTACGGCGACATGGCGGGCGGATTCGCGCTGCTGAAGGACGTGTACAAGACGGATGTCTTCCGCCTCGCGCGCTACCTCAACGAGAGGGCTGGGCGGGAGCTGATCCCGACGTCGATCATCGAGCGCGCCCCGAGCGCCGAGCTGCGTGACAACCAGCTCGACGAGGACTCACTCCCGCCCTACCCGAAGCTCGACGAAGTGCTGGAGCAGTACGTCGAGCACGATCGCACGCTCGAGGAGCTCTCCGCGGACGGCTTCGACCGAGACGTCGTCGAGCGCGCCGTCTCGATGGTCGACCGGGCGGAGTACAAGCGCCGGCAGGCGCCGCCCGGCGTGAAGATCCACCCGAAGGCATTCGGCCGCGATCGCAGAACGCCGATCACGAACCGCTGGCGCGGCTAGACGCGGCCGCGAGCTGACGAAACCAGCGCAGGCGCTCGTCCCAGGGCACCGCAGCGTTCGCCGGGGACGTCGACGGGAGCACGAAGAGCTGCGTGTCGCCGAGCTTGCGCTCCTGCACGCCGAGCTCGGGCCGATGGCCGAACGTGCCGCGGTACGCCTCCTTGCCGACGAAGCCGATCCACGCCGGGCGTAGCTCGCTCGCGATTCCCGCCAGCCGGTCGCCTGCCCCCTCGAAGTCCGCCTTGCGCAGATCCCCCGAGCCCGGCGTGGTGCGGGACGCGGCGTTCGTGACGCCGACGCCATACGCGGGAAGCTCGAACTGCTCGCCAGGCTCGAGCAGGCGCGGCGTGAAGCCGGCAGCGTGCAAGAGCCGCCAGAAGTCGTTCCGAGGATTGGCGAAGTGCGCCGCTGCAGCTGCGGAGACGCGTCCCGGGTTGATGCCGCAGAAGAGCACCCGCAACCCGGGCGCCAGAACGTCGGGGACAGCCGAGTCAGGCTGCTTCGGGCTCGGCGAGCTCGGCGGGGTCACGCGCTTCGAGGAACTCCTCGAAGCGGACCCGCAAGGCCTCGCCTTCGATCCCGAGCTCGCGGCGCGCACGGCGAGGCTCGAGTCTCACGATCCGGACGGTCTCGTCCCAACCGCCATAGCACCGGGCATAACATTCGGCCTCGCTGAGGGGCCGCAGTCTTCGCATGAACGAACAGTACGCCGCCGTCCGGACGGTTCCTCCGCATCCCTGGGCAGGATAGGACTGTGGCAACCGGGGCGAAGGAATTCCGCTACGCCGTCGCGCTCGATCGCGCGGGCCGGGTCACGGCCAACGGACACGCGCCGCTCGACCTCGACCCGGCGTGGACGCCGGAGCACCTGGTTCTCGCCGGCCTCGTGCGCTGCACGCTCCAGAGCTTGAGGTTCCACTCCGACCGCGAGGGGATCGACTTCGTCGCGAGCGCAGCTGTCTCGGGGACGGTGACGAGGCGCCCCGAAGACGGCCGTTACGCATTCGTCGACCTCGACGTCGAGCTCGATCTCGAGCTCGAGCCGGTGCCGCCGGGCGACGAGCTCACCGCGCTGCTGGCCAAGGCCGAGCGGGACTGTTTCATCGGCGCCTCGCTGAAGCCCTCACCGCGCTACCGCTGGCGCGTGAACGGAACGGCGCTCTAGCTTCGCTCGAGCGGCGACATGGTCAGGCCGTAGTCGCGAAGCTGCTGCCAGTAGTGCTCGGCGACTTCCTTGTGCCCTGACCAGACGATCGCGCGGCCACTCGAGTGGATCCGGTCGGCAAACCGCAGACCCTGGTCGTACGACACCTCGGGCAGCGTCGACGCGAGCGCGCTGGCGACTCCCTGGAAGGTGTTGTGGTTGTCGTTCAGCACGATGACGTTCCACGGCGCGCCGAGACCGGTGCCCGTTCCCTGGTCGATGCGCTCTTTCGTCGCCGGAGCCATATACCAATCGTAGTAACGTCTAGAACGGTGTCCACCGTCACCTTCGACGTCGAGGCCGTCCGCGCGCGGTACTCGGCCCTGCGCCAGCCGCTTGCCTTCTTCGACGGCCCCGGCGGCACCCAGGTGCCGGACGACGTCATCGACGCCGTTTCGCGCTACTACCGCGAGTCGAATGCCAACGTGAGCGGCCCGTACGAGACGAGCCGGCGAACAGAGGCGCTCGTGACCCAGGCGCGTCTCACCGCCGGAGAGTTCCTCGGTTGCACTCCGGACGAGGCCATCTTCGGCGCCAACATGACGACGCTCGCATTCGCGCTCACGCGCACCGCCGGGCGCGAGTGGCGCGCAGGCGACGAGATCATCGTCACCAAGCTCGACCACGATGCAAACGTGTCGCCCTGGCTCGAGCTGGCCCACGACAAGCAGCTCGAGGTCCGCTTCGTCGACATCAACGAGGACACGACACTCGATCTCGCAAATCTGGAGCGGCAGCTGAGCGATCGCACGCGAGTCGTCGCTTTCCCCGTCGCGTCAAACGCAGTCGGGACGCTCTCGGACGTCCGGCGCATCGTCGAGCTCGCGCACGAGGCCGGCGCGCTTGCGTGGGCCGACGCGGTCCACTACGGCCCGCATGGGCCGATCGACGTCGGAGACTGGGGCGTCGACGTCCTGATCTGCTCGCCCTACAAGTTCTTCGGCCCCCACCTCGGCGTCGCCTTCGGGCGCGCTGAGCTGCTCGAGAGCTGGCGTCCCTACAAGGTGAGGCCGGCGTCAGACACGCCGCTTGGCCACCGCTTCGAGACGGGAACGCTCCCGCACGAGCTGCTCGCGGGCTTCGTCGCCGCCGTGGAGTACATCGAGTCGATTGGCTGGGAGTCGATCCAGACGCACGAACGCACGCTCGGGGAGCGCTTTCTCGCCGGTCTTCCGGACAAGGTCACCCTCTACGGGCTCCCGACGATGGAAGGCCGCGTTGCCACCTTCGCCTTCAACGTCGACGGTGTGCCGACGCGCGAGGCCGCGACGCGACTGGGCGACGCCGGCTTCGCGGTGTGGCAGGGGAACTACTACGCGGTCGAGGTGATGAAGCGCCTCGGCCTCGAAGACAGCGGCGGAGCCGTTCGAGCCGGCATCGTGCACTACAACACCGCCGACGAAGTCGACGGCCTGCTGGCTGCGGTCTCCGCGCTCTAGCGGGCGCCGGCCCAGCGCGACTCTGCGCTGGCCCGCGCGAAGCTGCGTGCCGCGCGTTCGTCCACCGTCAGTACGATCGGGCCGTGGACGATCAGGTGCTTGTCGGCACGCTCTTTGAGCAGATCGGTATAGAAGCCGTGCACGAGCCACTCGCGCCCAGGCGCAACCGCGGCGCGCATGCGCAGCCGCACGAGGCCGGGTGCGAGCTCGTCGACCTCGTGGATGACGGGGCGCTGGACGAACGTCGTCGGGCCGACCGGCAGGATCGAGGACACGTGCTCGATGAGTACCTCGGCTGCCTCGCGGTTGCTGGCCACCAGCTCGACGTCGAACTCCTTGAGCCCGCCGGGCAACACCCGTACCGCGGGGATCTGCGAGTTGTGGATGTTGATCACCTCGCCGTCGAGTGAGCGGAGCTTCGTCCGGCGGAGGGAGACCTCCTCGACAATGCCCTGCAGCTCCATCGTCGGGATCGCGATCGTGTCGCCGACGGAGTACCACTTCTCCGTGAACATGCTGAAGCCGGCGATGATGTCGACGAGAACGCGCTGGGCCGAGAACGCGACGAGGATCAGCACGAACGATGCGCCGGCGATGGTGCTCAGCCGGTCGAGCCCTCCGGTCAGCTGGGCGGCGGCGAAGACGACGGCGAGCGCGAAGGCGATGTAGGCGATGCCCGTGCGGATGACGCCCACGGTCGTCTCGCGGCGCTTCAGCTCGATGATCTTGGCCCGGAGGTCGCCGGTGGGAGCGTGGTGCCTCCGGTCGTACCAGGTCAGCCCCCTGCGCGCGATGAGGGCGCTCAGGCGCGACACGGCCCAGGCAGCCGCGAAGAGGAAGACGATGGTGAGGGCGGTGAGCATCTGTTACAACCTTTCCTTGAATCGAAGGTATCGACAGGGTTCTCGCTGTCACAAGCCCCGACTCCGAATCTTTACCGCGACTTAACCTCATTGACTCCCGTCGAGCTCCTCCAGCGGCTCATCCGGTTCGACACGACGAACCCGCCCGGAAACGAAGCGGAGTGCGTCGAGTTCGTGCGCAGCCTGCTCGAGGAGGCGGGGGTCGAGAGCCGGCTCTATGCAAAAGATCCGGCTCGCCCGAATCTCGTCGCACGCATCGACGGCAAGGGACAGAGTCCGCCGCTCCTTCTCCAGGGCCACGTCGACGTCGTCACGACCACCGGCCAGGCCTGGGCGCGGCCGCCGTTCGGCGGCGATCTGGTCGGGGGAGAAGTCTGGGGACGAGGCGCCGTCGACATGAAGGGCGCCGTTGCGATGTACGTCTCGGCGTTCCTGCGCGCGGCGCGGGGCGAGCTCGAGCTGCCGGGAGACGTGGTCCTCGTCGTCCTCAGCGACGAGGAGAACGGCGGCGACTACGGCGCGAAGTTCCTCGTCGAGGAGCATCCCGAGCTTTTCTCCGGCATCCGGCATGCCCTTGGAGAAGCGGGCGGGATCTCCCGGGAGATCGCGGGCAAGCGCTTCTACCCGATCCAGCTCGGCGAGAAGCAGATCTGCTGGCTGAAGGCGACGGTCCGCGGCCGCGGCGGCCACGGGGCCATGATCCACCGCGACGGGACGATGGCTCGACTCGCGCAGATGTTGCGTGACCTCGACCGCAAGCCGCTCCCGATCCACGTCACGCCGATCGTCCGCGACATGATCGAGGCGATCGCCGCGGAGCTGCCGCGGCCGAAGCGGGACTTGATGCTGACGCTGCTCAAGCCGGGCGTCGCCGGTCGTGTGCTTCCCCGCCTCGGGCCGAAGCTCCGCCCGATCGAGACGCTGCTCCGCAACACGGTCAACGCGACGATCGTCCGCGGCGGGGAGAAGGTGAACGTCATCCCGGCAGAGATCGAGCTCGAGCTCGACGGCCGCCTCCTTCCCGGCTTCACGCCCGACCAGCTGATCGCGGAGCTCCACGGGATCATCGGCGACGACATCGAGGTCGAGCTCGTACGGCACGACCCTGGCCCCGCTGAGCCCGACCTCGGGCTCTTCGAGATGCTCAGCGGCGTGCTGCGAGAGCTCGATCCCGAAGGGATCCCGATGCCGCTGCTCCAGGGCGGCGTGACGGACGGCCGCTTCTTCTCGCAACTCGGCATCCAGACGTACGGCTTCATGCCGATGCGGCTGCCAGAGGAATTTCCAGTCCTCGAAATCGTCCACGCCGCCGACGAACGCGTGCCTGCGGCGGCAATCGAGTTCGGGACCGAAGCGGTCTCGCGCGCGTTGCAACGTTTCTGAGGAACGCCGCAGGGATGTTCCCCTCGGTAGCATCGCGGCGGTGAGCACCTTCAACCTCGAGCGGCTCGACAATGGGCTGCGGATCCTGACCGCCCCGATGGATTCTGCCCAGTCGGTGACGTGCGCGATCATGCTCGCGGCCGGGTCGCGCTACGAGACCCCCGACACGAACGGCATCGCGCACTTCGCGGAGCACATGTTCTTCAAGGGGACGGAGCGACGGCCGACGGCGCGCGACATCTCCATGGAGATCGACGCGATCGGCGGCGAGTTCAACGCTTTCACGGGCAAGGAGTACACGGGCTACTACGTCAAGTGCGCCGCGGAGTCGCGCGACGTCGCGCTCGACGTCCTCGTCGACATGCTCCGGCACTCCAAGTTCGACCCCGACGAGATCGAGCGCGAGAAAGGCGTGATCGTCGAGGAGATGAATATGTACTACGACACGCCGCGCGACTTCATCGGCGGCGTGTACGAAGAGCTTCTCTACGGCGACCAGCCGCTCGGCTGGGACATCATCGGCCGCAAGGAGACGATCCGGAACGCGAGCCGCGACACGTTCAACGGCTACGTCGACCACTGGTACAGGCCCTCCCGCATGGTCCTCGGCGTTGGCGGGAAGGTCGGCGACGACCTACACGAGCGCGCGCAGGAGCTGCTCGGCGACATGGCGGAGGCCGAGACCGGCCGACCGGATCCGGTCAAGGTGGAACAGAACGACCACCCGCGCGTCAAGGTGCACACGAAGGCCTCGGACCAGGCGCACATCTGCCTCGGCGTCCATAGCTACCCGCTCGATCATCCGGACCGCTACGTGCTGCAGGTGCTCTCAACAGTGCTCGGCGGCGGCATGTCGTCACGCCTCTTCACCGAGGTTCGCGAGCGCCGCGGCCTCGCGTACTACGTCTACGGCCTCAACCACAGCTACACCGACGCAGGATCTCTCTACGCGCAGGCGGGAGTGGACATCAACCGCATCGACGACGCGGTGTCCACCGTGGCAGGCGAGTTGCAGAAGATCGCAACCGAGCCTGTTCCTTCAGACGAGCTCGAGAAGGCGAAGAGCTTCGCGAAGGGACGGTTCGTCCTGCAGCTCGAAACGTCGCAGGGACTGATCATGTTCGGCCTGCGCCGCGAAGTCCTGGAGTCAAGGACCCCCGACCCGGAGGAGATCCTCGAGTCGATCGGCAAGGTGACCGCCGAGGACGTCAGTCGCGTCGCGCAGGACGTGATCGGGAAACAGGGTGTGAATCTCGCGGTGATCGGGCCGTTCGACGATCCCGCGCGCTTCGAGAAGCTGCTCGCCTAGCCGGTCACTCTTCGCGGCTGTCGGTCGTCGCGCGATCTCTGATCTCCTCGACCACCGCGGGATCGGCAAGTGTCGTGGTGTCGCCGAGGGCCCGCTTCTCGGCGACGTCACGCAGCAGGCGCCGCATGATCTTGCCGCTCCGCGTCTTCGGCAACTCGGGCGTGAACACGATGTTCGCCGGCTTTGCGATCGGCCCGATCTTCTTGCCGACGTGGTTTCGCAGCTCCTCCAGCATCTCCAATGAGCCTTCCTCGCCGCCCTTCAGGGTGACGTAGGCGACGATCGCCTGCCCTGTTCGCTCGTCGGCGCGTCCGCAGACCGCGGCTTCGGCGACCTTCTGGTGATCGACGAGCGCGCTCTCGACCTCGATTGTCGAGATGCGATGCCCGGAGATGTTCATGACGTCGTCGACTCGCCCGAGGAGCCAGTAGTCGCCGTCCTCGTCGATGCGTGCGCCGTCGCCGGCGAAGTAGACGTCCTCGTACTTCGACCAGTACGTGTCCCGGAAACGCTGGTCGTCCTTGTAGATCCCGCGCAGCATCGCCGGCCACGGACGCTTCAGCACGAGGTAGCCGCCGCCGCCCGGGCCGACCTCCTCGCCGCTCTCGCTATAGACGGCCGCCGCAACACCGGGGAACGGCTTCGTCGCGGAGCCCGGCTTCGTCGTCGTGACACCGGGAAGCGGCGTGATCATGATCATTCCTGTCTCCGTCTGCCACCAGGTGTCGACGATCGGCGTGCGGTTCCCGCCGATGTGCTCGCGGTACCAGATCCACGCTTCGGGATTGATCGGTTCGCCGACGCTGCCGAGGAGGCGCAGCGACGACAGGTCGTGCCGTGCGGCGTGTTCGGGCCCCCACTTCATGTGCGAGCGGATCGCTGTCGGCGCCGTGTAGAGGATGTCGACCTTGTAGCGCTCGATGATCTCCCACCAGCGCTCCGCATTCGGATAGTTCGGAACGCCCTCGAAGATCACACCGGTCGTCGCATTCGCCAACGGGCCGTAGACGATGTAGCTGTGGCCCGTGACCCAGCCGACGTCTGCCGCACACCAGTACACCGAGTCGGGCTTGATGTCGAAGATGTAGTGGTGCGTCGTGGCGACGCCCACGAGGTAGCCCGCGGTCGTGTGCACGATTCCCTTGGGCTTCGCGGTCGTCCCTGACGTGTAGAGCAGATAAAGGAGATCCTCGGCGTCCATCGGCTCACAGGGAGCGGACGCCGGGTCGTCGCTCTTGCCCTCCGTGAGCTCGTGCCACCAGACGTCGCGCGCTTCGTCAAACGCGACCTCGTCGCCGGTGCGGCGGTGCACGACGACCTTCTGCACCTTTGGCGACTGCGCGACGGCTTCGTCCGCGTTGCGTTTGAGCGGCACCTTCTTGCCGGCGCGCCACCCCTCGTCCTGCGTGATCAGGACCTCGCACTCCATGTCATTGAGCCGGTCCGACAGCGCTTCGGACGAGAAGCCGCCGAACACGACCGTGTGCGGCGCGCCGAGCCGCGCGCACGCCAGCATGGCGATCGGGAGCTCCGGGACCATGCTCATGTAGATCCCGACCGGCGTTCCTTTCTTCACGCCCAGCTCCTTGAGCGCGTTCGCGAAGCGGACGACATCGCGCTGCAAGTCGGCGAAGGTGATCGTGCGCCGCTCGTCCTCGGGCTCGCCTTCCCAGTAGTACGCAACCTTGTCGCCCTTGCCGGCGTCAACGTGTCGGTCGACGCAGTTGAAGCAGACGTTCAGCTTGCCGCCGAGGTACCACTTGGCATACGGCGGCTCCCACTCGTAGAGCTTGGAGAACGGTTCGAACCAGGTGACGCGCTCGCGGCCCTCCGTCTCCCAGAACTCCTCCCAGTCGCGCTCGTAGATGCCGGGCTGGGCGTTCGCCTGGCGCGCGAAGTCGGGATCCGGTTCGTACCGACGCTCCTCGAGGAGCATCGTGTCGATCGTGTTACTCACGGAGTGAGGTCGTACGGGTAATCCGTGATCACCTCGTAGCCATCCTTCGTGACGAGGACGAGGTCCTCGAGACGAAGGCCGCCGTACCCGGAGCGGTACAGCCCGGGCTCGATCGTGATCACGTCGCCGGGAACGAGATCCTGGCCCGTCCGGCCCATCGACGGCAGCTCGTGCACCTCCAGGCCGACACCGTGGCCGAGACCGTGGAAGAAGCCGTCCTCGAGCACCTCGCCGGGATCCTTGTTGAGCTGCGTCTTGTAGCCCGCGCCGTGGAAGATCTCGCAGACTCCCTCGTAGAGCGAGCGGCCGTTCACGCCGGGCTTCACGCCGGCCGTCGAGGAGTCGAGCGCCTCCTTCACGAGCCGGTACCACTCCTTGACCTCGTCGGTCGGCTCACCGACGACGTAGGTGCGGGTCATGTCCGCGTAGCACCCGGTCGCCTTGTCCTTCGGGAAGAGGTCGAACACGATCGGCTCGTTCGGCAGGATCTGGCCGGAGCCCTGGTTGTGTCCGACGGCCGCTTGTGGACCGTGCGCGACGATCATGTCGCTCCCCTCCACCTCGTGGTCGGCGAAGACGTCCTCGATCACGCGCTTCAGTCGCTCGCTGGTGAGCGGTTTGCCGTCGACCTCGAGGCCGGCGCCGTTCGGCCGGGCGCGGCGCAGGAGCTCCCTTGAAGCGTCGAGCGCGGCCTCGCACGCCTTCTGCGCTTTCCGGATGCCCCGTAGTTCGGTCTCGTTCTTCGAGCGGCGGCGGTTGTCGAAGAGATCGCGGTCGACGACGAGCTCGACCCCGTTCGCGCGCAGGTGATCGGCGAGCCCGAGCGGAAAGGTCTCCGGCACGGTCGCCCGCTCGATGCCGAGCTCTCGGCAGCCTCGCAGCACGATCTCGTTCTGGATCTCCCAACCCTGCAGGCCCTGTGAGAAGAGCTCGTCCGCGTTGAGCTGCTCGAGCGGGACGATCTCGAGCTGGGGAGCCTCTTCGCGAACCCGGGGGATCTCGAGCGCGTGCAGGACGACGACGCGGCGGTCGCCCTTCTCGACGTAGAGGAAGCCGTCGCCGACGGGCACCGGCACTTCGTGCCGAAGCTCCGGGTTGCGGACGCTGTCGCCGTAGATCAGGACGTCGGGCACGAGCGGATCCTAACGGCCCGGCTACTTCGGCCAGCTTCCAGGGACTGTCCCTGGCACATGTCCGTTCGCGGAGCGAACGGAGCGGTGCATAGACTCCAAAGGGTGAACGACGCGCTGCAGCGTGCCCAGCTGCTGATGGCGCAGTGGGACGACGAGCTGCGCAAGGAGCTGCCCGAGGGCGCCGACATCTTCGACGCCCATACACACCTCGGCACGGACATCGACGGCATGGTCGGGCTCTACGACGAGCTCGAGCGCGGGATGGACAAGTACGGCATCTCCCGCTGCTTCATGTTCTGCCTCGACGAGCCGGACCGGCATCCGGGATTCCAGGCCGGGAACGACCGGACAATCGCGTTCGCCGAGCGCTCGAACGGACGGATGATCCCGTTCGTCCGCCTCGACCTCGCCGAGGATCCGATCGGCGAGGCGACGCGAGTCATCGACCGCGGTGCGCGCGGCATCAAGCTCCATCCCCGCGCGCAGAAGTTCCTCCTGAACGACGACCGCCTCTCGCCGATCTTCGAGCTCGCGGCCGAACGCAAGGTGCCGATCCTGATCCACGGAGGGCGCGGGCTCCCGCCGATCGCGGACGACCTCGGGCGGGTCGTCGACCGCTACCCCGACGCACAGCTGATCGTCGCGCACGCCGGCATCGCCGACCTCGCTGCGCTTGCCGACCGGCTCGGAGGCAAGGCCGGAGTCTTTTTCGACACGTCGGTCTGGAGCCCGCTCGACCTGCTCGGCCTCTACCGGCTCGTCGGCCCCGAGCAGGTGGTGTACGCCTCCGACTATCCCTACGGCCAGCAGCCGGCATCGCTGCTGATCGCCCTGCGCACCGCACGCCTGGCCCAGCTGAACGACGAGCAGGTTCGCGGAGTGCTTGCCGGCAATGCCAACCACATCGCGAACGGCGAGCCTCCGGTCGAGCCGTCGGCACCGAAGGGCAGCGACACCTTCTCGCAGCCGATCGCGCTCGCGCGCATCCACCAGTACCTCTCGATGGCAACCCCGCTGCTTTGGACCCGGCAGCAGGATCGCGTCGGAGTCCTCGGCCTCGCTCTCAACGCCTGCGACGACCGCGCCAACGGGCACCGCGACGAGCTCGAGCAGATCCGCGAGCTGCTGATCGCCGCGCAGGCGATGTGGTTGACCTTGCCGGAAGACGGGGATGAGAGGGACCGCATGGCGCACACACGCGCGACTTTCAGGCTGATCCATCTCGCCGACATCGTGGCGGTGACAACCCCTGCCTGAGCTCAGCATCAACGGCGACCAGTATTCGGTTGACGCGCCGGTCGGCCGCTCCCTCGCGCAGGTCCTGCGCGAAGACCTCGGACTCACGGGCACGAAGATCGCGTGCGGCGAGGGACACTGCGGTGCGTGCACCGTCCAGCTCGACGGTGTCCCGACGCTCTCGTGCATCACGCTCGTGCATACCGTCGGCGATCGCGAGGTGACGACGATCGAAGGTCTCCGCGACCACCCGCTGATCGCTTCGTTCGTTCGCTCCGACGCCGTCCAGTGCGGGTTTTGCACGCCCGGACAGGTCGTCTCGGCAGCTGCGCTGGTCGGTGCGAACCCAAGCCCGTCGCAAGACGAGATCCGGCACGCAATGTCCGGCAACATCTGTCGTTGCGGCACCTATCCGAAGATCGAGGAGGCCATCACCACGTGGCAAGACTGATCCGCACCGAAAAAGAAGTCGAGGGCCGCTACGAAGAAGTCTGGATCGTCGTCGACGAGGATGCGCTCGACCAGTGGCCGGCAGGACCTCTCACGACCGTCGGTCGAAGCGTTCCACGCGTGGACGGCACGGACAAAGCGCGAGGCAACGCGCTGTTCACGGCCGACATCCAGCTTCCCGGGATGCTGCACGCGGCGGTACTCAGGAGCCCGTACGCCCGCGCGCGTGTCACGTCGATCGACCTCGAGACTGCGCGGAAGGCGCCCGGCGTCCGGGCCGTGGTCGGGCCGTCAGACGTCGACGCGCTGACCGACGAGCCGGGATACGTGGGACATGCCGTCGCCGCCGTCGCCGCCGAGACCTTCGGGCAGGCCCAGGCGGCCCTCGAGCAGATCGAGGTGCAGTGGGAAGTGCTCGAGCCGCTGCTCGATCCCGACGAAGCGGTGCGGCAGGAGTCGTTCGTCTCCGACGTCGCACACTACGAGCGCGGCAATTTCGAACGTGGGATCGCCGAGGCCGACGTTGTCGTCGAGGCGGAGTACAGGACGCAGGTCGTGGTGCACAACTCGATGGAGACGCACCAGGCCGTCTGCCACTGGGAGGACGGCGGGATCACGATCTACATCTCGACGCAGTACATCTGGGGCATCCGCAGCGCGATGGCGGACCACCTCGGCCTCCCGCCGGACAAGGTGCGCGTCGTGTGCCACGCGATGGGCGGAGGGTTCGGGGCGAAGAACGGCCCCGGCGACTACACACCGATCGCGGCCGAGCTCGCGAAGAGAACGGGGCGGCCGGTCAAGTGCGCGTTGACCCGGCGCGAGGAGAACATCGCAGCGGGCAATCGCAACGCGACGATCCAACGCCTGACCGCCGGGGCGAAGTCCGACGGTACGCTCGTCGCGCTCGGCGGCGACTTCGTCAACGCCGTCGGCTTTTCCGGCTGGTCCGCCACGACCGAGGGCCCGATGAAGATGCTCTACGCGTGCGACAACGTGCGCACGACGCAGTACCCGGCGAAGCTCAACCTGCCACCGATGGCCGCGTTCCGCGCACCGGGCTTCGTCGAGGGCACATTCGCGCTCGAGTGCCTCCTCGACGAGGTCGCCGCGAAGCTCGACATCGATCCGCTCGAGCTACGGCGTCGCAACTACGCCGACTCCGACCGAACGGATGACCGACCGTTCTCGTCGAAGAACCTCGCGGAGTGCTACCGGCGCGCCGAGCCGCACTGGGCGAAGCGCGACGAGGTCCGTGCTCGCAGTCAGGGCCCGTGGAAGCACGGCATCGGTCTTGCCTCCCAGATCTGGTACGGAGGCGGAGGCCCGCCGTCGTATGCATGGATTCGCGTGGGCTCTCACGGTCACGCGCAGGTCGTCACGGCCATGCAGGACATCGGCACGGGCACGCGCACGGCGATGGCGCAGATCGCAGCCGAGGAGCTCGGGATTCCGTTCGAGCACGTGCAGGTCTCGCTCGGCGATTCCGCCCGCGGCCCGTTCGCCTCGATCTCCGCGGGCTCGTCGACGGTGCCGTCGATGGGGCCTGCGGTTCGGTCCGCCGCAGCGGACGCCAAACGGCAGATCCTCGAGATCGCGGCGCAGCGATTCCATCTCGAGGAACAGGTGCTCGATCTACGCGACGGGCAGATTGTCTCGGCGGACGGAGGCTCGTGGCCGCTCACCGAGGTCACCGGCCTGCTGGAGAGCGGCCAGATTCTTGGCAAGGGCGCGCGCGGGCCGAACCCCGCGGGCATGCAGGTGCTGACCTTCGGTGTTCAGGTCGCCGAGGTCGCGGTCGACGTCGAAACCGGCGAGGTTCGCGTCGACAAGGTCGTCGCAATCCACGATGTCGGACGAGTGATCAACGCACTGGGCGCGCAGAGCCAGGTCGAGGGCGGGATCATCCAGGGGATCGGACACACGCTCTCTGAGGAACGCATCGTCGACCCGGCCACGGGCTCGATTCTCACGCAGACTCTCGACTCGTACCGGATGCCGACGA
>DATMZV010000104.1:0-13026 GCA_035573355.1 Gaiellaceae bacterium
CACGATCACCGGCACCAACCTCACCGGCGCGACCGCCGTCGCCTTCAACGGCACCAGCGCCACCTACACCGTCGCCTCCGCAACCCAAATCAACACCACCGTCCCAGCAACCGCAGCCAGCGGCCCCATCACCGTCACCACACCCAACGGCACCGCCACCAGCACCACCAACTTCACCGTCGCCGGCGCGCCGACGACCTACAGGGTCTACGCCGGCTACTACGACACCCACCACACCGACATCAAGACCACGAAACCCACTCCCTGGCTGACCGACCCCAACGTGGTTTTCGTCGCGACACCTGACTCGCCGAGCGGGGGCTGGGATAGCAGTGCCGTTCGGATCGAGAACCTGGGCGCGACGCCACTGACCAACGTTGTGGTCTCGGTCGATATCGGCTCGCACCACTTCGCCCTCTGGGGTACGAACACGATCCCGGTTGGTAACAGCCTGATCCTGGCCCAGACGTCGTTCCAGAACTTTGACGGATCAGACACGAGCCCTGCAGGCTGTTACGGATGCGACCCGATGCTCTGTCTTACCTCGGTCTCGTCCACGATCCCGGTAGTGCACGTGACGGTCAATGGCCAGGTAGCGAATCTCCCCGATTCCAACCGGGTTCTCAACACGGGCGGCGTTGACAGCGCTGGGTGTCCCGACACGGGATTCGTCGCTGTACGGCGAGAGGAGTCCGTACCGTGGCAAGCGTTGAACTAGTCGTCGCCTTCTCGACGATCCGGCTCGCCGTTTTTGACCCCCGCAGCAGTTGACCGAATCAGCTCGGGCGGGTGAAGTGCCGCGCTCTCAGCCTGTCGGTTGGCGCCGCGAAAAGATAACCCGCTGAGTCTTCGTCTTGGACATCCGCGAGATACGCAGCAATTGCGGGCTGAAGTCGACCGTGAGCGGGCGGAACCCTAGCCGCGGCTTGAGGAGTGCCTTTGCGATCGCGCGCGACGAGAGAGTGCAGTTCAGAGACGGGGGATGCGGTCGCGGGTAAGCGACGGCAACGCAAACGACGCTGGTTCCCGCCACGTTCACCGCTTCAAGACCCTGTGTGACTGGACGCAGATGCGCGACCCGTGTGCCAGGTGAACGGTCGGTCGGTGCAGGGTCTCCAAGTGGAACACCGGGGTCGCTGCGAATGTCGAAAACGACATGTCGCGTGCTTCCCGGGCCGAGGACCGTGACACCGCGGTCGGCGATCGAGACGGCGAACGATCCAGGTACCGCGACACTACTTCCGGATCGGAAGAGGCCGCACGTGACAAGTGGCACGCGGCTCGCGGAAGCAGCACGACCAATTCCGCAACGGATCTGAGTGCCTTTGACATCGAAGCGGTCGCCGATCTTCAAGGAGTAAATGCGTGGCTGGAGCGCTGCCGCGCTCGCCGACACCACCACGACGGCACACAAGGTCGCAGCGAATAGTCCGTGCACGCGGTGTACGGCCACGATACGGAAGTAAACACAAACCTCGGTCGGCTTCGGATGTGAGCCAAGACGCACGCGGAGCTCATCGATCCCTAGGCTAAGGAGAAGCGATGACCGAGCTCGAGCTCACCCGCACGCCTGGCGACCGCCGCCGCTACGCACTGGAGGACATCGGCACGATTCACCTCGAGGGCCTCTTTGCACGTAGCGCAAACGCCGAAGCGGGGAGTGACCACTGGCAGTTCGTCCGCAGCGGCTTCTGGCAGAGAGTGATGCAGGCCACGGACGCGACGGGGAACGTCGTCGGCGAGTTCCGGCCACGCGATCTCCGCCGAGGCGGGACGCTCGAGTGGGCAGGACGCGAGCTCACGCTTCGCCCCGCCAGCAGCTGGCGCGAGCGCTATGCGCTGGCAGACGGCGACGAGGAGCTCGTCATCCTTGACGGCAAAAGCTGGGGCCGCCGGCCGGTGTCCGTGAGCATCCCCGTCGGCCAAACCGTCGAGCCGGGGCTCCTCCTCTTCGCCTGTTTCGTCGTGCGCCAACTCGCGGTCAACGCGGCGAACGACTCCGCGGCCGGTTCGACTGCCGCCGTGTCGAGCACGTCCGGCTAGCCCCGTCTGTCAGGTCGTGGCGCAGTTCGTTGCGGCTTGACGTATTCCTATATCGGTATATGATCCGAACCATGGCACGAGCAGCCACGACCGCAGACGCTTTCAACGCTGTGGCCGAGCCCCGGCGGCGGCTGATTCTCGACGTCCTCGCGAGCGGGGAACGGCCGGTGAACGACCTCGTGCGGGAGCTCGGGCTCGCCCAGCCACAGGTGTCCAAGCACCTGCGAGTGCTCCGTGAAGTGGGAGCCGTCGAGGTCCGTGAGCACGGCAGGCAGCGGCTCTATCGGCTGAACGGGCCGGCGCTCAAGCCGATCCACGACTGGGTGAAGAGCTACGAGAGCCTGTGGTCGGAGCGGTTCGACCAACTCGATGTCGTGCTCGAGGAACTCAAACAAAAGGAGGAAGGAAATGGCAGTGACGAGTAGCGGGACGGCGACGGTGACCCTGCCGACCGACACGCAGATCCTGATCACCCGGGAGTTCGACGCGCCGAAGCACCTGGTGTACCGCGCGTGGACGACACCGGAGCTGGTCAAGCGCTGGTGGCACGCGAACAGAGGCGAGGTGACGCTCGCCGAGATCGATCTCCGGGTCGGCGGCGTGTGGCGCTACGTCAGCAGGAGCGAGGACGGCTTCGAGGTCGGCTTCCACGGCGAGTACCGCGAGATCGTCCCGAACGAGCGTCTCGTGACGACCGAGGTCTACGAGGGCATCCCCGACGCAGACGAGCACGCAGCGCTGGACACCCTCACACTCACCGAGTCGGATGGACGGACGACGCTGACGGTCCTCGTCGAGCACCCGACCAAGGAAGGCCGCGACGCACACATCAACTCCGGGATGGAAGCCGGAATGCAGGATGCGATGGACCTTCTCGAGGAGGTTGCGGTCTCACTTCGCTGAGCCGCAGACGCGAACGCCGGACCACCGCGAGCTCAGCCGGTGGTCCGGCCCTCATCGGCGCGGATCGTGTCGAGTGCGAGCCAGGCAGCCAGATCCTCGAGCTCGGCATTGACGGACTTTGTCATCACACGGGTGAACTTCACGTCCTCGTGGAGCGCGTTGACCCGCAGTACTGAGGCCTTGCGATCGGCAACGGCGTCGACCTTCCCGACCAGCCGGTCCCCGTGGAGGATGGGCAGGGCGAAGTACCCCCAGCGGCGCTTGGCGGCGGGCTTGTACATCTCGAGTGTGTACTCGAAGTCGAACAGCTCCTGGGCGCGGGCACGGTCGTAGACGAGCCGGTCGAACGGCGACAGCAGCGCCGTCCGCCCTTTGAAGTCCCCACCGAGCGCGGCGGGGTCGACGCGCCATTCGCCCTTCGTGCCTTCGATCACGGCCGGCTCGCCCGCCTCGCCGACGTCGACCGGCTCGATCGGCAGGGCGGTCGTCTTCTGCCGGGCGATCCCGAGCGAGGCGAGCCGCCGCTCGTTCCTGACCCGGAGCGCCTCGTCGACCGACGGAACCACGATGTCGGCCGGGTACACCCGCGCCGGGAGGTCCCAGAGCCGCTCCCGTCCGAGGCGCCCGGCGATCGCGACCTCGCCGCGCATCATCAGGAACTCGAGCATCTGGGTGACGTTGCGGTTGTTCGTCCAGCCGGTCGAGGCCCACGGCACCACGCACGTGTCCGGGATCTCGCGCGAGCTCAGCGGCCCGGAGCGCCGGAGCAGCTTCAGGATGTCGCGCCGAAAGGCGTCGTTGTCGCGGATCCACGTAGCCGTGCGTTCGTGGCTACGCGCCGTGCGCGCGCCCGCGAGGACCAGGCCAAGGTCGCTCATCGGCCGCACGAGCGCGTTGTGCTCGAACAGCGTGCGGTCCTGCTCGAGCGCCTGCTGCAGGTCGGCGGGTTGGTATGCCGAGCCGAGGCGGCTCCAGGCGACGAGGTCCGCGCTCGGCGCAACAACCGCTGTCGGGTCGATCTGCAGCAAGGTCAACTGCTGCACGACGGGGAGCAGCTCGGTCGGTCGGGGTGCGTCGAGCAGTTGCGCGCGCACCGCGATGCGCCGGGCCTGCGCCTTGGTGAGCCGGTGCACGGACAGGGAGGTCAGGGTAAAGCACGTCGACCGTCGAAAGGACGGTCCGTGTCAGACGGTGTTCCCTCGCTTGCGTCCTTGCGCGTGCGCATGCGGTCGGGAGGCAAGCAGGGCCAGCAGCGCTATCGCGACGAAGTTGCGAAAGGTGGTCTCGGGCCAATGCACCCTCGCGCTGCCGTGAAACCACGACGGATCGATGAGAAAGACAACCGCAGTGATCACGACCTTCGGGAACCAGCCGACGACGAGGAACAACGTCGCGAGCACGATCCCCCAGAAGCCGAGCTCGGGTAGCCCGAGCGCGGGCCCGAAGTTGAGCACGTTCCAGGCCAGCCAGAAGACGAGTGGTCCGAGAAGGAGGACCGCGGCGAGCGCCGCAAGCGCAACTGCAATCCCGCCCGCGACGAGCGCGCCGATCCCAAGGATACGGAGGATGACGCCGAGGACAGGGCCCACGAGCCGAGCATACGACCCTCCGAGGGCCGGGCCAGGGCAGGACTTGCTTCTTGGAGTTAGCGAAACTAGTCTTTAGTTGTGCCTAAAAGACGACCGGTGACCCGGCGGCAGCTGCTCGTGGCGGCGGCGCCGGTTCTGGCGGCGGCTCCCCTCGCGAAGCTGGCACTCGGGGAAGCCGCGGCTGCTTCGGCGGGCGAGCACGCCGGCATGGCGATGGGACCGATGGGTCACGCGGCCATGATCGGGGCCGAGGTCCCCGCACCCGGCGGCCCAAACGAGCTCGACGCGCTCCTGCATCCGCCGAAGGTGCTCGCACACAAGCCGGGTCGCCTACGCGAATACACGCTCGTGGCCTCCGACCGGCAGATCGAGGTCGCCAAGGGCGTGTTCTTCTCCGGGTGGACCTACAACGGCACGGCGCCGGGGCCCGTGATCCGGGCGACGGAGGACGACCTGCTGCGAGTGACTCTCGTGAACGCGGGCTCGCACCCGCACACCATTCACTTCCACGGCATCCACCCGGCGAACATGGACGGCGTCTTCGAGATCGTCGAGCCAGGAGGGAGTTACACCTACGAGTTCCCGGCCCGCCCCTACGGCATGCAGCTCTACCACTGCCACTCGACGCCGCTGAAGAAGCACATCGCCAAGGGCCTCTACGGGGCGTTCATCATCGACCCGCCGAACCCACGAGCGCCTGCACAGGAGCTCGTGATGCTGCTGGCCGGCTTCGACACCGATGGCGATGGTGCGAACAACTTCTACAGCGTCAACGGCCCCGCCTTCTACTACGCGAAGTACCCGATCCGCGTGCGCCGCTCGGAGACCGTGCGCATCTACCTCGCGAACCTGACCGAGTTCGATCTCATCAACTCGTTCCACCTTCACGGCGAGTTCTTCCGCTACTACCCCACCGGTTCGACCGATCACTTCGAGTACACGGACACCGTGATGCTCTGCCAGGGACAGCGCGGCATCATCGAGATCGACTTCCACAACATCGGCCGGTTCATGTTCCACGCGCACCAGTCTGAGTTCACGGAACTGGGCTGGATGGGGTTCTTCGACGTGGTCGCCTGATGGCAGCGGCTTCAACCGCCGAGCGGCGTTCGGGGGGCGCCTGGCGACTTTGGGCGCTGATCCCGCTACTCCTGCTCGTCGGCGTCGTCGCCCTGTTCGCGTCAAGCGGAACCACGCTCCTCGACCTCGTTGGGCGCGCGCCGCCGGCGCTCGACCAGTTCGACATCCGCCGGGTCGAGTTCAAGCCGGGCGAGATCACGATCCGGGTGACGAACCCGCAGCAGAAGAAGCTGACGATCGCGAGCGTCACGGTCGACGACGCCATCGTTCCGTTCCACACCGACGGGCCGACCAGACTGAGCCGGCTGCGCTCGAGCAGAATCGTGGTGCCGTACCAGTGGGTGGACGGAGACCCGTACACGGTCGGCGTCACGAGCTCCACCGGCATCGAAACGACTGCAGCGGTGGCCGCCGCGGTCGAGGCGCGGGGCGCGAGCCCGCGCGGCTTTCTCGGCTACGCCTTGATCGGCCTCCTTGTCGGTGTGATTCCAGTCGCCCTCGGGCTGGCGTGGCTGCCGTCGCTCCGCCGTGCGGACCCCCGCTGGGTGGCTGCCTTCATGGCGCTGACCGCGGGGTTGCTCAGCTTTCTCGCGCTCGATGCGCTTGCCGAGGCTCTCGACCTCCAGGCGCGCCTTCCGAGCGGCCTCCAGGGGCCAGGCCTGATCCTGCTCGGGGTCGCCGCCAGCTACCTCGGCCTCACCTTCGTCGCTCAGCGCTTCTCTGCGCGGGGTAACCGCGACAGGAGTGCGCCACTCGAGGGAGTGGCGCTGGCCACGCTCGTCGCGATCGGGATCGGGCTTCATAACCTCGGCGAAGGCCTCGCGATCGGCTCCTCGATCGCGATTGGCGAGCTCGCGCTCGGAACCTTCCTGATCATCGGCTTCATGGTCCACAACGTCACCGAGGGGCTCGGGATCGCGGCACCGATCGCAGGCGGCGAACGAGTCAACGGCTGGCGGCTCGCTGCGCTCGCGCTCGTTGCCGGTGCTCCTGCGATCCTCGGCGGCTGGATCGGCGGCTTCCTCACGAGCGACGTCCTTGGCGTGTTCTTCTTCGCGCTGGCCGTGGGCGCCGCGCTGCAGGTCGTCGTCGAAGTCGGCCGCTACGTCGCGCGTCGAGCTCCGGGCGGACTGCGTTCGGGACACGTCGTCGGCGGCTACCTCGCCGGCATCGTCGTCATGTACACGACGGGTCTTCTGGTCGCATAGACATGGCCGCCAGGGAGAACCCCGCGTCGAGCAGGGGCAAACGCGGAGGAAAGACCGTCCTCGCGGACCTGAGCGACGCGGTCCAGGACTACCTGCGCGAGATCTACAAGCTGCAAGCGGAGAGCGGACGCGTCAAGACCTCGACGCTCGCACAGCAGATGGGCGTTGCTCCCCCCTCGGCGACGGCAATGGTGAAGAAGCTCGCCGCTCTCGGACTCGTGGACCATGAGCTCTATCGCGGCGTTCGGTTGACCCGTGACGGCGAGCGCATCGCGCTCGAGCTGCTCCGTCACCATCGTCTCCTCGAGCTCTACCTGGCCCAGACGCTCGAGCTGGGGCTCGACGCCGTTCATGCCGAGGCCGATCGCCTCGAGCACGCTCTCTCCGAAACGCTCGAGACGCTCATCGACGAGGCGCTCGGCTCGCCGACGCACGATCCGCACGGCGATCCGATCCCCGACGCGAAGCTGCGAATCGTGCATGCGAAAGGAACGCCGCTTAGCCGGCTCGCCGCGGGCGAACGAGCCACCGTGCAGAAGGTTCCCGATCGCGACGCCGAGCTGCTCCGCTACCTGACCTCGCTGGACCTCCTTCCGGGTCGGCCCGTCGAGCTCGTTCGCGCCGAACCGCTGGGCGGTCCGCTCACGATTCGCGCCAACGGCCGCGAGACTGCGATCTCGCGGCAGCTCGCCGACCAGATCCAGGTCCTCAGCTGAGTTCGATGGTCATGCAGACGCTGTGGCGATTGCCCGTGTAATCGCCGAAGGGCTCGCACGGGACAAAACCGAACTTCGAGTAGAGCGACCGAGCAGGCGCGAAGGCATCCATGGCGCCGGTCTCGAGACTCACCCGCGTGTAGTTCCGCTCGGCTGCGAACGCCAGAATGTGATCGACCATCGCCCGGCCTACTCCGAGGCCTCTCGCGGCCTCGCTCGTGTGCATCGACTTCAGCTCGGCGTGCCCCTCGTCCAGCCGGCTGAGCGCTCCGACTCCGAGCAAGACCCCAGCGCTGCGCGCGCTGAAGAGCGTGATCGCCGGGTCCATGAGAGCGTCGGCGTCCAGGGCGTGCACGTGACCCGGCGGAGTCACTTCGCGGGCAAACGCCAGGTGGCGCTCCAAGAGGGCTCGAACGTCGTCGGCGCCTGGATCGTCGACGGCGATCACGAGCTCCATTCGATCGCCGCCGGCCATCAGGTCGACGGCGCGAGTGCGGACACCACCCCGGTCGGAGCCAGGGGTCCAGGGTCGAGCTCGGCTCCTCGTGCAGTGAGTGCCGTGTAGCGGCCGCCCGCGCGAATCAGGTCTTCGTGGCGACCGGACTCGACCACGCGGCCGTGGTCGAGCACGATGATCTGGTCGGCGTCTCGGACGGTCGAGAGCCGGTGCGCGATCGCGATCGTCGTGCGGCCTTCGGAGAGGCGGTCGAGCGCCTCCTGCACGAGACGTTCGGTCTCCGTGTCGAGCGAGCTCGTCGCCTCGTCGAGGACGAGGATCGGCGGGTTCCGCAGGATCGTGCGCGCGATCGCGATCCGTTGCTTCTCGCCACCGGAAAAGCGGTAGCCGCGCTCCCCGACCACCGTGTCGTAGCCCTCGGGCAGCGCCGCAATCACGTGGTGGATGCGCGCCGCCTCGGCAGCCGTCTCGATCTCCTCGTCGGTCGCGTCCGGCTTGGCAAAGCGCAGGTTCTCACGCACCGACTCGTGGAAGAGATACGTCTCCTGCGAGACGACCCCGACGAGATCGGTCAGCGCCTGAAAGCTGAGATCGCGGATGTCGACGCCGCCGATGGTGATCCTCCCGCGACTGACGTCGTAGAGCCTCGCTGCCAGGTAGCCGAGCGTCGTCTTACCCGAGCCCGTCTCACCGACGAGCGCGGTCGTCGTGCCTGCTTCGACCGTGAACGAGACGTCCTCCAGCGTCCAACCCTCGTCGTACCGGAACCAAACGTGGTCGAACACGACATCGCCGGCTTGCCCGACCGCGCGTGCGTCCGGCTTCTCCTCGATGTCGATCGGCTGGTCGAGGTATTCGAAGATGCGGTCGAAGAGCGCGAGTGACGTCTGCACGTCGAGGCCGACGCCGAGCAGCGAGCCGACGGGGAAGAACAGTCGTGCCTGCAGGGTCGTGAAGGAAACAAGCGTCGGAATCGAAATCGCATTCGATCCGTGCGCGAGGGCGAGCCCGCCGAACCAGTAGACGGCGGCGGGCATGACCGCGAAGCTCGTCTGGATCGCCGCCATCACCCACCGACCCGCCATCCGTTGGCGCACCTCGAGGTCGGAGAGCCGGAGCGAGTCGGCCTCGAATCGGTCGGCGAGCTCGTCGCCGCGCCCCATCGTCTTGCCGAGCAGGATCCCGGAGACCGACAGCGACTCCTGCACGAGACTCGAGATGTCGGCGAGGGTCTCCTGAGTTGTCTTCGCAATCCGGCGGCGTTCGTTGCCGACGCGCCGGGTGAGCACCGCGAAGAGGGGGATCAGAGCAAACGCGAACAGCGCCAGCTGCCAGCTCAGGAGGAGCATGCCGACCATGGTGGCGACGACGGTCGTCACGTTCGAGGCGATCGACGTTGCCGTGTTCGTGACGACGTTCTGCACGCCGCCGATGTCGTTCGAGATCCTCGATTGCACTTCGCCGGTGCGCGTGCGGGTGAAAAAGGCAAGGGACAGTCGCTGCAGATGCCGGAAGACCGCCGCGCGAAGATCGTGCATCACGCGCTGACCGACCTGATTGGAGAGCAGCGTCTGAATCACGCCGAGCACGCCGGTCACGATCGCGATCACGATCATCCCGGCGGCGTTGATGGAGAGTGTCCTCGTGTCGTTCTGGCCGATCGCCTCCAGAACGTTCCTGAGCAGGAAGGCCGGGACGACGCCGAGCGCCGCCGAAGCGACGATCAGGAGCAGGAGGCCGCCGAGCCGCCGCTTATACGGCACGAAGAGGGAGCCGATGCGTCGAAGGTTCGCGCGGCGCACGGCCGGGTCTGCCGGCCGCTCGGGCGACGCATCCGAGGAGTGAAAGAACATGCCCATCACCGGTCAGGGTACGTAGCCCGGCGGGGTCAACGCATGCGTCAGCTCGGTTGGCGCACGACGGAGAACCTGGCGGCGACGAAGTCGCCGTTCCGTCCGACCTCGTCGAGACGCAGTTCGATCCGCCGCGGCAGCAAGGGCGCACCTCCGCCCAGCGTGACCGGCGCGATCGAGACGATGACCTCGTCCAGCAGTCCCGCGTCCGCGAACTGACCGGCCAGGTCTCCGCCGCCGACGATCCAGACGTTCTGGTCGCCTGCGGCGGCGGTCATCTCCCTGTGCACCGTCGGGATCTCCGCGGTGGTGAACTCGACTCGCGCATCGGGCACGACCGGCAACTGACGGTGAGTGAAGACCCAGCACGGGATGTCGTAAGGCCACTTCCACTCCGCCGGATCCTTGCCCGAGAACTCGTGGTCGAGGAGCCACTCATACGTCGTCGAGCCCATGGCCAGGGCGCCGATGCCGGCGATGAAGTCGTCGTAGTTCATCGGCCCGTCGTCCTCGCGCCTGCGTGTGAAGAGCCAGTCGAGCGAGTTGGCGGAGTCGGCGATGAAGCCGTCGAGGCTCGTCGCGGTGTAGTACTGCGTGAGGCTCATCGAAGGGACGCTAGCCCACTCCAGTGGAGTACCGTCTTCCTGCGTGCAGCCCTTGGAGCCCGAGATCGATGCGATCGCCGCCGCGAACGACTTCTCGGGCGTCGTACGCATCGATAGTGCTGGTGAGATCGAGCTTGCGAAGGCGTACGGACTTGCGCATCGCGGTCACGAGATCCCGAACACGGTCGACACGCAGTTCGCGATTGCGAGCGGCGCCAAGGGCTTGACTGCCGTAGTGGTCGCGAGCCTCATCGAGGACGGCTCGCTCGAGCTCTCGACGACAGCGCGATCGGTGCTCGGCCGAGATCTTCCGATCATCGGCGACGACGTCACGGTCGAGCACCTGCTGTCGCACCGGTCGGGCATCGGCGACTACGTGGACGAGGACGCGGGTCGCGAGGTCACGGACTACGTGCTGCCGGTTCCCGTGCACGAGCTCGCGACCACCGAGCAATACCTGGCGGTGCTGGACGGACACGAGACCAAGTTCTCACCCGGCGAGCAATTCTCGTACTGCAACGGCGGCTTCGTCGTACTCGCCTTGATCGCCGAGCGGACGAGCGATGTTCCATTTCACGAGCTCGTCCACCGACGTGTCTGCGAACCGGCGGGAATGGACGACTCCGACTTTCTGCGCTCCGACGAGCTGCCGGGGCGGGCGGCGCTCGGATATCTCACGAGCGACGCAGGGTCGAGAACGAACGTGCTCCACCTGCCGGTCCGCGGCAGCGGCGACGGCGGGATCTACTCCACGGCGGCCGACGTCAGCTCGTTCTGGAGCAATCTTTTCTCGGGCCGGCTCGTGTCCACGGACTGGGTCGCGGAGCTTGTCCGCCCCCGCAGCGACGTGCCTCGGATGTCCAGCCGCTACGGCCTCGGCTTCTGGCTCCACGAAACGAGCGACGCGGTGATGCTCGAGGGCTACGACGCCGGCGTCTCGTTTCGCAGCGTGCACGACCCGAGCCGAGGGATCACCCGCACGGTGATCTCGAACACGTCCGAAGGCGCGTGGCCGATCGCACGACTCTTCGCCGAGCTCCAGACGTGACGAGCCGACGCCTTACTGCGGTTGCGGCACGATGCGGATGTAGGGCCGCGGCGACTCCCAGCCGTCGGGATACGTCTCCTTGGCCTCGTCGTCCGACACCGATCCCGCGATGATCACGTCCTCCCCCTGCTGCCAGTTGACGGGCGTCGCGACCTTGTGGGTCGCGGTCAGCTGGAGCGAGTCGATCACGCGCAGCACCTCGTCGAAGTTGCGACCCGTCGTCATCGGATAGACGAGCACGAGCTTGACCTTCTTATCGGGACCGACGACAAAGACATTTCGGACCGTCTGGTTGTCGGCCGGCGTCCTGGTCGTCGGATCACCTGAGGTATCGGCGGGAAGCATCCCGTAGAGCTTCGAGACGTTGAAGTCGGCGTCCCCGATGATCGGGTAGTTCGGCGCCGTCCCCTGCGTGTCCGCGATGTCCTGCGCCCATTTGGAGTGGTTGTCGACGGGATCGACCGAGAGACCGATCACCTTCACGTCACGCCGGTCGAACTCCGGCTTGATCTTCGCCAGGTACCCGAGCTCCGTCGTGCAGACAGGCGTGAAGTCGCGCGGGTGGGAAAACAGGACGGCCCACGAGTCGCCGAGCCAGTCGTGGAACCGGATCGGACCTTCCGTCGTCTCCGCTTCGAAATCCGGTGCCGTCTCGCCAATCTGCAACGCCATCTCCAGCCTCCTTCGGCTTCAAAACCCCGTGCGGCGAAAGCTAATGCCCCGGGGGTTCTGCTCACAAGTCAGGGTCGGTTAAAGCTATACCAAATGAAGCTTTATCTCTGACGCCGACGCCCGCGAAGCCGAAGCCGCGCAGTTGCGGATCGGGCGGCACGCGGCGATGCTAACGCGGAGACCGGTGCCGATCAGGCATCGTCGTAGGAGAAGGGAACGAATGAGCAAGATCAGCGAGAGCATCGAGATCAACCGGAGCCCAGATGACGTGTTCGCCTACCTCGACGAGGTCGAACGGCACGGGGAGTGGCAAGACCAGATCGTCGCCGTCGAGCGTCAAAGCGAGGGGCCGTTGCACGTCGGCTCACGCGTCCGCGAAACGCGCCGCGTGCCCGGCGGGGACCGGTCGATGACCTACGAGGTCACCGAGCACAATCCGCCACGACAATCGGCGTTCCGCGTTCTCGACGGGCCGATACGCGCCGTGGGAACGATCTCGATCGAGCCGGTCGGCGACGGAACACGCTCGAAGCTGACGATCGCGATCGACTTCAAAGGCCACGGGCTCGCCGGCAAGGTGCTCCTGCCGGTCGCCAAGGGCCAGGCCCGCAAGCAGATCCCGAAGGACCAGGCAAAGCTCAAGGAACTCCTCGAAAGCGGAGCCGCATAACCGCGGATGCGCGGTCTTCAGTTACGCGCGCCCGCGGCACTCCGGCCGGGCCACGGCCGCTGGCTGCTGCCGCCCTGGATCGCGCCCGCATTCCTCATCTGCGCGGTCGTGCTGTTGCCGTGGGCCACGTTCCTGATCCTCACGTTGCCGCGCAACTACACCGCGAACCACTGGCGGGTCGC
>DATMZV010000105.1:0-5289 GCA_035573355.1 Gaiellaceae bacterium
GCGATAGAGAGCCAGCATGAGCTGCCAGCGCAGGCGTTCACGCAACGGATAGCGCGTCACGAGTGACTCGAGCTCCGGCACGACCTCGTCGTGTTGGCCGAGCGCGAGTTCCGCCTCGATCAGATCCTCCTGCGCCGCGACGTGGAGCTCGTCTAGCCGAGCGACCTCTTCGTTTGCGAATGCCTCGTAGGCGAAGTCCGACAACGGTGCTCCACGCCAGAGCGCCAGCGCCGCCCGGAGTTGCTCGGCCGCGTCGGCGTGATCGCCGGCGGCGAGCGCGGCGCGGCCCTCCGCGAGCAGGCGCTCGAAGCGGTCGCGGTCGAGCTCCTCGGGCCCGAGCGCCAGTGAGTAGGCGCCGGCGACCGTCCGGATCGTCTCGGGTGGTAGCTCCTTCCTGAGGGCCGAGACGCAGTTCTGGAGGACCTTGACCGCGGTCGGCGGCGCCTCCTCGCCCCAGAGCTCGTCCACGATCACATCGCTGGTCAGGGTCTCGTTCCCGTGGAGGACCAGCAGAGCCAGGACGGCGCGCTGTCGTGCGCCGCCGAGCGAGATCGCTCGCTCGCCGTCGAACGCCTCGAGGGGCCCGAGGATGCGGTAGTCCATGGCGGGTCGCCTGAACCTACAGCTGTGTCCTCCCGCTGACTAGGCGATGGGCGGGTTACTGCGCGATGGGGAGCGGTGGGTCCCCCGTGAGGTTCTCGTTACCGGCGCGAGGGATGCTCGGCCGGTCAGCAAAGAGGGGAAGGAGCACCACGATGATCCGCAAGCATTTCCGTCTCAAGAGAATCGCTCTCGGTCTCGCGCTCGCCACCGCCGTCGTGGCGCCTACCGCACAGGCAGCCGTCTACGTCGACGGGCCGACCCCGGGAGTCCAGGCCGGATACATCCGGGCCGCAGCGCACCAGCCGATCGCCTCGGAGATGTCCGTCCAGTCGCCGGTCTCGCAGATCAAGGTCGAAGGCATGCGCTGGCAGGCAATGGCCAAGCAGTACGAGAACATGCCTGGCATCACCGCCGCGGGCGCAGCGCTCGCGAACCAGAAGCACTCGGCTCTGCCGGTTCCGATCACCCAGGCCCTGACGACGTCAGTGTCGGACAGCGGCTTCAACTGGAGCGACGCCGGCATCGGCGCCTCGGTCTCCTTCGGCGCAGCGCTGTTGCTGCTCACCGCGATCGGGCTCGGGCGGCGATCCCGGTCTCGGGGACTGGCAAGCGTCTAGCGCTTCGCCAGGAGGGGAATGACGCGAACGGGCCCGGAAGGGCCCGTTCCGCTTTGTAGCCTTAGGTCATGTTCACGGGGATCGTGCGGGAGAAGGGCCGGGTCGCGTCTTTCGGCGGGGGCCGGCTCGTGGTCGAGAGCGGGATCGCGGCCGAGATCGGCGACTCCGTCGCGGTCGACGGCGTCTGCCTGACGCTCACCGGCTCCGAGAACGGACACCTCGCCTTCGACGTGATGTTCGAGACGCTCGACCGGGTCAAGCCCTTCGGGAACGAGGTGAACCTCGAGCCGGCGCTTCGGGCCGGTGAACCGCTCGGCGGTCACTACGTCCAGGGTCATGTCGACGGGGTCGGAGTTGTGCGCTCGGTCGAGGCGGAGGGGGACGGCACGCGGGTCTGGATCGACGCCGAGCCCGAGCTGCTCCGCTATCTCGTGGAGAAGGGCTCGATCACCGTCGAGGGCGTTTCGCTGACCGTCGCGGACCTCGATGCCGCCGGATTCGCCGTCGCGCTCGTCCAGCACACGCTGGCGGTGACCACACTCGGGGGCCTGGCGCCCGGGAATCCGGTCAACCTCGAGGCAGACGTGCTCGCCAAGTACGTGGAGCGCCTCCTTCCGGGGCTACGATCTTCGGAGTGAAAGTCGAGGAAAAGAGCGCATTCGCCACCGTCGAGGAGGCGATCGAAGACATCCGCCAGGGGAAGTTCGTCGTCGTCGTCGACGCGGCCGACCGCGAGAACGAGGGTGACCTGACGATCGCGGCTCAGTTCGCGACCCCCGAAGCCGTGAACTTCATGACGAAGGAAGCGCGCGGGCTCATCTGCCTCTGCCTCTCGGAGGATCGCTGCGACGAGCTCGGGCTCCGTCAGATGACGGAGCGAAACGAGACGCCGTACGGCACCGCGTTCACGGTCTCCGTCGAGGCACGCGAGGGCGTCACGACCGGGATCTCGGCACCGGATCGCTCGCGGACGATCCAAGTCGCCGTCGATCCCGACGCGAAGCCCGAGGATCTCGTCCAGCCAGGCCACATCTTTCCGTTGCGCGCCCGCGACGGCGGCGTGCTCAGCCGTGCGGGCCAGACGGAGGCCGCGGTGGATCTCGCGCGGCTTGCAGGCCTGATTCCCGCGGGGGTCGTGTGCGAGATCATGAACGAGGACGGGACGATGGCACGCGTGCCAGACCTGATCCCGTACTGCCGGCGTCACGGCCTGAAGCTCGTCACGGTGGCCGACCTGATCGAGTATCGGCGCCGCCACGAGCAGCTCGTCGAGCGTGTCACAACCGTTTCGATGCCGACCGTGTACGGCGACTTCACCGCGGTTGCGTTCCGCGAGAAGCTCACCGGCAAGCATCACGTCGCGCTCGTCAAGGGCGAAGTCGAGGGTGCGGAGAACGTCCTCGTCCGTGTGCACTCCGAGTGCCTGACCGGCGACGTCTTCCATTCGCTGCGCTGCGACTGCGGCGAGCAGCTCGAACAGGCGCTGGGGCGAATTGCTTCCGAGGAGCACGGCGTCCTGCTCTACATGGCGCAGGAGGGGCGCGGCATCGGCCTGCTTAACAAGCTGCGCGCCTACGAGCTGCAGGAGAACGGTTACGACACGGTCGAGGCGAATCTCGAGCTCGGGTTCCAGCCCGACATGCGTGACTACGGCATCGGCAACCAGATCCTCGCCGAGCTCGGTCTGACGACGATCCGAATTCTGACGAACAATCCGAAGAAGATCACCGGGATCGAGGGCTTCGGGCTCGAGGTCGTCGAGCAGGTGCCGATCGAGACGACGCCGAACGAGCAGAACGCCCGGTATCTCGCGACGAAACGTGACAAGCTCGGCCACAAGCTTCATCACCAGGACCTGAAGTACGAGCCCCTGGAGGGCGAATGAGCGAGCGTTGGCCGGGCGAACCCACGAAGCTGGACGAGCTCGACGAAGTCGAGGACGACGAGGTCGAGGACGACGAGGTCGAGGAAGAGGAAGAGCCCGTGGCGGAGGAGGAGGAAGAGGACGCGGACGAAGAGCCGTTGCTGCGCGCACCCGGCGACCAGCAGCATGCCGAGGGCGAGCTCGACATCCCGGACGACATCAACGTCATCGAAGGCGAGCCCGACGGCACACGGCGCGGCGTCGCGATCGTGGCGTCGCGGTACAACGGCGAGATCACGAACAAGCTGCTTGCGTCGGCGCTCGAGGAGCTGGCAGAGGCGGGTGTGCCCCGCGAGGCGATCACCGTCATGCCGGTACCGGGCGCGTTCGAGTTGCCGCTCGCCGCGATGGCGCTCGCAAAGACGCGCCGGTTCGCGTGCGTCGTGGCGCTCGGGTGCGTCGTACGTGGAGAGACGCCGCACTTCGAGTTCATCGCCTCGGAAGCGGCGAGTGGGTTGCAGTTGGCTGCGCTCGAGACGGGAGTCCCCGTTGCGTTCGGGGTCCTGACGGTCGACGTCGTCGAGCAGGCGGAAGCCCGAGTTTCGAAGGGCGCCGAAGCCGTGCGAACGGCACTCGAGATGGCCGACGCCTTCGCGCAGCTGCGCGCCTCGGCCTCCCGCTGACCGTCCTTTACCGGCACGTTCCAGGGACAGTCCCTCGGACCTGACCGTAACGGCCACGTCCCAGGGACTGTCCCTGGAACCTGTCCGGTCGGGACCCACGCGCAGGCTCTCGGCTACACTGCCCGGCCGATGTCCAAGGTGTGCGCAGTCTGCGGGAAGAAGCCCGGCTTCGGTCACAACCGGAGCCACTCGATGGTGGCCACGAAGCGCCGCTTCAACCCAAACCTCCAGCGCGTCCGCGTTCTCCTCAAGGGGAAGGCGACCCGGGCATACGTCTGCACCCGCTGCCTCAAGGGCGGCAAGGTCCAAAAGGCCATCTGAGCAGCAACTTCCAGCCTCGCGACACGGTCTAATCCGTCCGTGGAGGCCGCTCGAGCTCCCTCTCTGTCATCCCCGCTGGGGCGAATCTCCATCTCCAACGAGGCCGTGGCGCACATCGTCGGCCGGGTCGCCGCCGAGGCCTACGGCGTCGTCGGAATGTCCGCGCGGAACCCGCGCGAGCGGCTGCTGACCCGCGATCGCCTGCGACAGGGGATCAGCGTCGGCGGCAACGCCGAGGAAGGCGTGACGATCGAGCTCAGCGTCGTCGTCGAGTACGGCCTCAATCTCGCCGAGGTGGCGTCGACACTGCGGAACCGCGTGCAGTACGAGGTCGAGCGCCTGACGGGACTGCCGGTCGCCGAGGTCGAGGTCCGGATCCAGGACGTGAAAAGGTCTTCAGCGTGAGCGACCTCACCACGGTTCGCGAGCTCGCACGCGGCGCGCTCCAATCGCTCGAACGCAACCGCCAGCGCATCGACGACCTCAACGTCTACCCGGTTCCCGACGGCGACACCGGTACCAACCTGACCCTCACCGCACGCTCGGTCGTCGACCAGCTCGAGCAGACGAACACCGAAGACCGGCCCGGGCTCGTCAAGGAAGTCACGCGCGCGGCGCTGATGGGTGCGCGCGGCAACTCCGGCGTGATCCTGTCGCAGATCATTCGCGGTGCTGCGGAGGTGCTCGGCAGCGAAGCCGCGATCGACGCGCGCGTCGTCGCGCGCGCCTTTCAGGCCGCGCGCGACGCTGCCTATCGCGCCGTCCGCGAGCCGGTGGAGGGAACGATGCTCTCCGTCATCCGCGAATTGGCGGAGGAGAGCGAGAGCGCGGACGACGACGGAATCCCTGAGTTACTCACACGACTCGTCAGGCGGGGGGAGCAGGCCGTCGCGCGCACGCCCGAACAGCTCGCCGTCCTCCGCGAGGCGGGAGTCGTCGACGCGGGCGGCGCCGGTCTGTTCGAGATCCTGCGCGGGATCGCTGCGACCGTCACCGGCGAAGGTCTGCCCGACGCGCCGTTCGAACGCGAAGAGCTGAACGTCGAGGCGATCCATCAGGAGCTCTCGAAGTACCGCTACTGCACGACGTTCATGATCGAAGGCGACGACCTCGACCGCGACGCGATCGAGGCGGAGATGCTGCAGCTCGGCGACTCGCTGCTCGTCGTCGGCGACCCGGAAGCGCTCAAGGTGCACGTCCA
>DATMZV010000106.1:0-5974 GCA_035573355.1 Gaiellaceae bacterium
GATCAGCGCGAACATCATCAACGCGACGAACGGCGTGCGCGCGTGATGGAACTCTGCCGTCGCAATCGACTTGTGGACGAGGTCGATCGCCGCAAAGGAAATTGCGATGCAAGCGAGAAGCGTACGACGCAGTTGCACGACGCAAAGCATGACATGCAGCTCAAGTCCGTCCGACGGACAACCGAAGATTTACCAATGGGACAACGCCGCTATCCAGAATGTGTCGCCCGCGAGGGAAAGCCGCGCTTGCGTTCACTCGAAGAAGTCGTCGCCCTACCGCGACGAAGCCCGCTCGCTGCCGAGCTACAGGGCGCGCTCGCAGCTGCGTCGCGCCTCCATGGATTGAGATCGGATCTCTCGCCCGTACCGGTGCGTGCGACGGCGACGATCACCGAGGCCGGCGCTTATCGCTTTCGACTGAAGGACCCGATCGACCTACGTGTCTCGCGCGTCGGTGGACGTTCTGCGCTCGGTTTCCTGCATGAGCTCGGGCATCTGCTCGACCACCAGATCTTCTACGACCGCAAGACACGCTCGTGGGCTTCGGAGGTTCACGCCGCGTTCAAGTCTTGGCGGGAAGCAGCGGCATTGCTCGACAAGCGCGTGCTCCCGGGCGGCTACTCGCGCCAGCGGTATTTCCAGTCGGTGCACGAGCTGTGGGCACGTTCCTACGCGCAGACCGTGATGCTGCGATCCGAGGACAGCGGACTGATGCGGCGGCTCGAGAAGCTGCAGTCCGAAGACGACGCGCACGTATGGCAGCCGCAACAGTTCGCACCGGTTGCGATCGAAGTCGAGCTCGTGTTCGAACGGCTCGGCCTCAGGCAGCTGAGCCTGCCGCTCGCCGCGTAGAAGTTACCCGCCTTTCTGCGCTTCGAGCTGGCGCGGCTGCTGCGGAGTTGCACCGAGGTCCGGATGGTCCTCGAAGCCGTACTTCACGATGGCGCGCTTCGCCGCGAGGACCTCGTCGAGCCGCTTCACCGGCCGCCCGTGGGGCGCTTCATAGAGAAGCTCCGGGTCCTCCTCTGCCTCGCGCGCGATTGCCAGCATCGCGTCGGCGAACTCGTCGAGCGTCTCCTTCGCCTCCGTCTCCGTCGGCTCGATCATCAGCGCCTCCGGGACGACGAGCGGAAAGTAGATCGTCGGGGGATGGAACCCGTAGTCCATCAGGCGCTTTGCCACGTCGAGCGCAGAGACACCGTGCTCGCGCTTCAGACTGCGGGCGCTGAGGACGAACTCGTGCATTGCGAGCCGGTCGTAGGGAAGGTCATAGGCCTCCCGCATGCGGGCGAGCAGGTAGTTGGCGTTCAGTACCGCGACCTCGGACATCTCGCGCAGGCGCGGACCATAGGAACGGATGTAGGCGTACGAGCGAACGAAGACGCCGAACGGGCCGGTGAAGCCCCGGACCTTGCCGATCGACTTCGGCCTGTCGTAGTCGAGCGTGAAGCGGTCGCCGTCCTTCACGACTGCCGGGACGGGGAGGAACGGCTCGAGCTTGTCGCGCACGACGATCGGTCCGCCGCCGGGGCCACCTCCGCCGTGCGGTTGCGAGAACGTCTTGTGGAGGTTGATGTGGACGATGTCGAAGCCCATGTCGCCCGGTCGTGAGATCCCGCACACGGCGTTCAGGTTCGCCCCGTCGTAGTAGAGAAGCGCTCCCGCCTGGTGGAAGATCCCCGCGATCTCCTCGATGTGCTCGTCGAAGAGCCCGAGCGTGGATGGGTTCGTGAGCATCAACCCAGCGGTGTGCTCGTCGACCATCTCGCGAAGGTGCGCGACGTCGACGTTCCCACGGGCGTCGGTCTCGACCTTCGCGAGCTTGTAACCGGCCATCGTGACGCTGGCGGGGTTCGTGCCATGTGCGGTGTCGGCCGTGATGATCGTGTCGCGCGTCTCCCCTTCGCCGCGGTCGGCGAAGTACGCCCGCATCAGCATCAGGCCGGTCAGTTCGCCCTGCGAGCCGGCAGCCGGCTGGAGCGAGCAGGCGTGCAGGCCGGAAACTTCGATCAGCGCCTCCTGCAACCGCCACATCAGCTCGAGCGCTCCCTGGATCGCATCCTCTTCCTGGTACGGATGTAGGTCGCGAAAGCCGGGCAGCATGGCGAGCCGTTCGTTGACACGCGGGTTGTATTTCATCGTGCAGGAGCCAAGGGGGTAGAAGCCCGTGTCGATCCCGAAGTTGCGCGTCGAGAGCTCGGTGAAGTGCCGGACGATCTCCGGCTCGGCGAGCTCGGGCAGGCGCGGTGCAGTCTCCCGGCGCAAGGCGTCGGGCACCTTGGCAGGCGGAAGATCGTAGTTCGGCAGGTCGCCGCCACGGCGTCCTCGTTGCGACTTTTCGAAGATCAGCTTCATCCGGTCGACAACGCCTCGACGAGCCGGTCGATGTCAGCGGGAGTCCGGCGTTCCGTCACCGCGACGAGCAGTGCATCGTCGAGACCCTCGTAGTCGCGGCCGAGCGCGTAGCCGGGATGAACCCCGCGCTCGCGCGTCGTTCGAATCGCGTCCTGTGCATTCCGTCCGGCCCTGATGACAAACTCCTTGAACGTTGTCTGCTCTGGAAACACCGGTTCGAAGCCCGCCTCGGCCAGGCGGCTCTTCGCGTACTGGGCGAGGCTCATGCAGGTCTCCCCCACCTCGCGCAGGCCCTGCGGTCCGAGCCACGAGAGGTGCACGAGACCTCCGAGCGCGAGCAGCGTCTGATTCGTCGTGATGTTCGACGTCGCCTTCTCGCGCCGGATGTGCTGCTCGCGGGTCTGGAGGGTCAACACATAGCCGCGCTCACCCGCGGCGTCGAGCGTCTCGCCGACGATGCGACCTGGCATGCGCCGAATGAAGTCGTGCTTCGCCGCGAGGAACCCGTAATGGGGACCGGCGAAGGACTGGTAGTTGCCCGCGCTCTGGCCCTCGCCGATCGCAATTCCGCATCCGTACGCACCCGGTGCCTCGAGCACGCCGAGTGAGATCGGATCGACGTGCGCGACGACGATCGCGCCCGCCTCGTTCGCCGCGGCGGCGAGATCGGGAGCAGGCTCGAGGACTCCGAAGAAGTTCGGCTGTTGGAAGATGACGCAGGCTGCATCGGTCGCTGCCTCGCGCAACTCGCCCGGGTCGGTCGCGCCGCCGCTGTGCGGCACCTCGACCACCTCCAGCCCGAACCCGGGGGCGTAGGTCTTCACGACCTGGCGCACCTGGGGATTCGTCGCCTGGGTCACAACCACCTTGGTCCGCCCGGTCGCGTGCTTCGCCACGTAACAGGCGTCCGCCGCCACAGTGGTGCCGTCGTAGCCCGACGCGTTCGAAACGTCCATTCCGGTCAGCTCGCAGATGACCGTCTGGTATTCGAAGATCGCCTGGAGCACGCCCTGGCTCATCTCCGGCTGGTAGGGCGTGTACGCAGTCAGGAGCTCGCCGCGCTGCAGCACCGTGTCGACGACGGCCGGGACGTAGTGGTCGTAGATCCCGGCGCCGAGGAACGACAGCTCTTTACTGCTGTCGACGTTACGGGCGGCGAGTTCCTCGAGGTGGCGAGAGAGCTCCTGTTCGGAGAGCGCCGGCCCGATGTCGAGCTCGCGCCCGAACCGGACCCCTTCCGGGATGTCGCGGAAGAGCTCCTCTACTGAGGAGACTCCGATCGCCGCGAGCATCTCCTCGCGGTCCCGCTCAGTCAGAGACAGGTAGCTCAACTCAGGATTCTGCGACGACCTGCTTGTAGGCCGCGACGTCGAGCAGAGCGTCGGCCTCCGACGGGTCGCCGAGGCGAATCCGGATCAGCCAGCCGTCGCCGTACGGGTCTTCGTTGACCGTCTCGGGCTCGTCGACGACCTTGGCGTTCACCTCGAGCACTTCGCCCGAGAGCGGTGCGACCACGTCGGACACCGCCTTCACCGATTCAACCTCGCCGTAGGCGGCATCCCTGGAGATCGTGTCGCCCTCGTTCGGCGGTTCGTAGTGCACGAGCTCGCCGAGCGCGTCCTGCGCGAACCAAGTGATTCCGAGCACCGCCTCGTCACCCTCGATGCGGGCCCAGTCGTGCTCCTTGTGGTACTTCAGGTCGTCCGGATAGCTCTCGTTCGCGGCCAACTGGAGTTACTCCTCTCGCTTGTAGATCGGTCTCTTGACGACACGCGCGCGGCGCGACTTGCCGCGGACGTCGATCGCCAGCTCTGTGTCGGGAGCCGCGGACGCGACCGGGACGTAACCCATCCCGATTCCGCGATCGAGCATGGGCGAGTGCGTTCCGGAGGTGACCTCGCCGCCGCCCTCGACCGGCATTCCCTGCCGCGGGACCGCCTTCTCCTCCATCACGAAGGAGACCAGCTTTCGCTCCGGTCCGCGCGCCTTCAGCTCGCGCAGCTCCTGGGCGCCCGAAAACTCCTTGTCGAGGTCGCAGCACCAGCCGAGACCGGCGGAGATCGCATCGGTGTCCTGTGTGATGTCGTTTCCGTGGAGCGGCAGTGACGCCTCGAGTCGCAGCGTGTCTCGGGCGCCGAGCCCACATGGCACGGCGCCGCGCTCGAGGATGCGGTCCCAGAGGGCCGCAGCGTCCTCGGCCGTTACGAGCAGCTCGCAACCGGCTTCACCGGTATAGCCGGTGCGATTGACCATGCACTCAATCCCGTCGAGCTCGCCTTCGGCGAAGGTGAACTGCCTGGCCTCGGGAAGACCGAGCCGCTCGAGCGCCCGGGGGCCCTGGACGGCGAGCAGCCCATACGCATCCGAGACGTCGCGCACGTCGGAACCTGGAATCTCCCGCTCCTTGAGCCAGGCGAAATCGACCTCACGGTTGGCCGCATTGACGATCAGCAGGTAGCGGAACTCGTCCAGACGGTAGGCGATCAGGTCGTCGATGATCCCGCCGCGATCGTTCGTCAGGAGCGTGTACTGCGCCTCCCCGGGCTGAATCTTCTCGAGATCGTTGGAGAGCGTCGCCTGGAGCAGCTCCGTCGCGCGCGGCCCTTCGACCTCGAACTCGCCCATGTGCGAGACGTCGAAGACACCGGCGTCGGCCCTCACGGCCTTGTGCTCCGGGATCACCCCTGCGTACTGCACGGGCATTTCCCAGCCGGCGAACGGGACCATGCGCGCGCCGAGGGCGACGTGCCGGTCGTGCAGCGGCGTTCGCAGCAAGGTCTGAGCCATCGACAGCCGATGCTAACGAGGCTCAGAAAGGTGCCGCTCCGGCTGTGTCTCAGAGAGGCGCAACCGGAGCGGCTGACCGGGTCATGGGGGTCGACCGGGGAGGAAGAACCCCAAGAGGGCAGCGGTGAGATACCGCGCCGTGATTGGTCCTAAACCCCTTCACGAGCCGAAGGCGAAGTCCTAACCCCCCACCCCGCGAAAAATGCGGAGCACTTTTCGCGGTCAGTCGTCGCGAAGGAACGAAGGGACGTCGAGCTCCTGGGAGGAGTCGAAACTCTCGGAGGCGGAGGTGGCCGCGGGCAACGGGGCGTCCAGCTCCGTCTCGCGCGGGCGGCGACGCCGGCGCCCCTGGCCACCAAAGCCGGTGGCGATCACGGTGACCTGGACCTCGTCGCCGATCGAGTCGTCGATGACGGCCCCGAAGATGACGTTGGCGTTCTGGTCGGCCGCGCCGGTCACGACCTCGGCAGCCTCGTTGACCTCGAAGAGGCCGATGTCCGGTCCGCCGGTGACGTTCAGGAGGATTCCGGTCGCTCCTTCGATCGAGGCCTCGAGCAACGGTGACGAGACCGCGATCCGCGCTGCCTCGGCTGCGCGGTTCTCTCCCGACGCCCGTCCGATGCCCATGAGCGCCGATCCCGCGTCGCGCATGATCGTGCGGACGTCGGCGAAGTCGAGGTTGACAAGCCCAGGCTCGGTGATCAGATCGGTGATGCCCTGCACACCCTGGCGCAGGATGTCGTCGGCCATCCGGAAAGCGTCGACGACGGATGTCTGCCGCTCGACCACCTGGAGGAGACGGTCGTTCTCGATCACGATCAGGGTGTCGACG
>DATMZV010000107.1:0-2286 GCA_035573355.1 Gaiellaceae bacterium
CTGGATCGACGGCAAGCGGACGACGATCACCGGGGTCGTGTTGGGCCAGCCCGGCCACGACCGGATCGCGGCCGGTCTCGCGGCCGCCGCCGCCATGGTCGACCGCATCGCCCGTCATCGGGCTGTGCCACGTCTACAGCAACGAACGCTGCCACCAGGAACTCTGCCACGAAGCCATCGACCGCGGCTGCACGCTGGACAGAGAAGCGGTGTCAGCGCAATCACCACGCGCGGGGAGAAACCATGAGGAGAACACTCCGGTGTGTCACGGAGCACGGACAGCTCTACTCAGCCCACCAGTCACGCTGGCCATCGACGTCTTCGCGCGGATCGTCGCCGAGATTGGGCGCGCCGATGACGAGGATCTCAAGGCCGTCCGGCCCAGCCTCGTAGCCTCGCCACGTACCGGGCGGGACGCGCACCGCGTCCCATTCCTTGAGCTCGACGATCTCGTCGTCGAGCTTCATCCGCCCGCTCCCGCGCATGACCACGTAGACCTCCTCCTGCATCTTGTGCGTGTGGCCGTACGGAAAGCGATAGCCGGGCGGGATGCGCTGGTAGCTCAGGCCGGTTTTCTCGAGCTCGAGCGCCGCGGTCGCCGCGCGGAACTCCAGATCCGGCGCACCGTCGAACTTGGAGCCGATGTCCTCTAGATCCTCCTTGATGTTCCTGAGCGTGAATGGCACGGCGCGCAATCCTATGAGAGGCGAAGCTTTTCTTGGTCAACCATCGCAACGGAGTGGGTGGAGCGTCTGAGCTAAAGGTGCTTCGTCTATGGCGAGGGAAGCTCCTTCTCGCTGATCGACGAATAGGCAGCCTCCCGAATTGCCTCATTCGACTCGAGCGCTGCACCGAGTGCGCCGCCGATGGTGGCGAGCGATGCCACGAACCAGGCGAGCGTGGCATAGTCGGCAAGGCTCGCATCGTGGCCGATCGCGCCCGAAAGCACGTGCGGAGTGACGACGAGCTCCGCTCCGCCGAGAATCAGCGCAAACAGGGCGACGTACAGGGAGGCGATGCCGATCGCGACGCTCGCCGTTGTCGCAAAGTTGAAGAGCACGACCTGGTCGCGGACGCGCGAGTCCGGAGCGCGCTCCCAAAGGCCGTGCACGGCAATGATCGCCACGACGGTCACGGCCAGCGCAGCGAGGGACGTTACCGTCAGCCGCCACCAGCTCAGCGCGCTCGAAAGGCGCCAGATGTCAGAGGTGACGACGCCGTAAACACTGACAGCGAGCGCAGCGACGAGGGCTCCGTACAGGCGGGCAGCGAAACGCCACGGGCGGTTCGCCCGAACCATCCCTAGCAACAGGCGCACGTGGCTGAGAAGGACCGCGGGAACGAATGCGAGACCGGGGCGGTTCGCGACGTCGGTGCTTAGCTCGCGCAACAGGTTCCGCCCTCCGACGCCGTGTCCGACGAGCTCGCCCACCAGCTCGAGCACCGCGCGTCGCAACCGCTGCCGGAGATGGAGTGGACCGAGCGCCGGTAGTGAGACGACCGCGATACCGTGCGTCGGATTGCTGTGGCGCTGAACCCTGCGTCCAGCCACTCGAAGTGGCAAGTCGGTCACGACGACAGCCAGATCCCAGTCGGCGGCGAGCAGCTTGCGCCGCGCTGCCGCGAGGAGCTCTGTCGTAGGCACCGGTGGCACGACGAGTCGATCGACCGTGAGCTCGGTCCGCCAATCCACGCCGTCGTAGTGCGCGCGAAGATCCTCGAGGAGGTTGTCGGCGATCCCTGCCGTGACGTCGCGTGCGAGCCCCGGCGCGACGACGACGCCCAGGTCGATCCGTGGTTGTGCTGTCGATTGGTCGAGCGGCGCTACCGAGCGGCCGTGCTGTTCGGTGTCTTGGCCTCCTCCGCCTCCTCCGACCAATCGCTCACCTCCTCCTGTGCGCCGCCTCGGTCGACATCGAAGTGCAGGTCGCCGTTGGTCACGCCGACCGTGACGCGGTCGCCAGGCTCGACGTCGCCGTTGAGCAGCATCCGTGAGAGCTCGTTCTCGACGAGCCGTTGGATCGTCCGGCGCAGCGGCCGCGCGCCGTACTCCGGGTCGAAGCCCTCGTGCGATAGCAGGGCAACGGCCTCGTCTGCGAACTCGATCTCGACATGCTGTGCTCGCAGCCGCCGGACCAGCCGCTGGAGCAGCAGCTTGGTGATTTCCGCGATCTGTGCCTCGGTCAGTGCGCGGAAGACGATGATCTCGTCGATCCGGTTGATGAACTCCGGTCGGAAGCTGTGACTCAGGATTTCCATCAGGTCTTCCTTCAACTGCTCGAACGA
>DATMZV010000108.1:0-9327 GCA_035573355.1 Gaiellaceae bacterium
GATTCCCCACTGCTGCCTCCCGTAGGAGTCTGGGCCGTGTCTCAGTCCCAGTGTGGCTGATCGTCCTCTCAGACCAGCTACGGATCGTCGCCTTGGTGAGCCGTTACCTCACCAACAAGCTAATCCGCCGCGGGCTCGTCCTCGGTCGGAGGCCGAAGCTACCTTTTCCGTCAGATCCAAAGATCCAAAGGGCCATCCGGTATTAATCCGGGTTTCCCCGGGCTATCCCAGTACCGAGGGTTGATTACCCACGTGTTACTCACCCGTTCGCCGCTGTCCCCAGACCCGAAGGTCTGGTTCTCGCTCGACTTGCATGTGTTAAGCGCGCCGCCAGCGTTCGTCCTGAGCCAGGATCAAACTCTCCATGAAGATTGATTGCCGGCAAGTACAGCCCGGCGATCTTTTCACTTTGAGCTTGTGCTCAAAGTCCAGCCCATTGGCATCGCAAGCGACACCTCAGGCTGTGACAGGTTGTTCGTTCCTCTTCGATCCCGAAGGATCGTCGAGGTCTCGACGTTAGAACGCTGCTGAGTTTTCAAAGACCGTCGCTGCTGTCTGCGTAAAAAAGCCTCCGACTCGCATCGAAGGCCCAGGGAAGCTACGGAAGACTTTCGTCGTATCCGGTTGCGTCCTGTGGGCGCTCCAGTGTCGAAGTACGGGGACTGTCCTACACCGCCCTATCGGGCAGCCCGGGCATGGTAGCAACTCTGAGGCCCCAGTCAAGCTCCGGAAAACCGCATGAAGCGCCGTTTTCCGGCCTGGACGAGGGCCCCTTCGAGAGTAACCCGCGGCACGTCGATCTCAGCGCTCGGCCGGCCATCGATCCGGACGGCTCCCTGGGCGATGAGGCGCCTGGCCTCGCTCGTGGAGCCAACCCCGAGCTGATCGACCAGGAGTGCAGGCAGGTGGACCGGATCTCCCTCAGGGAGCCGCCCCTCAGGGACCTCGTCCGGGGCCTGATGCTCGCGCACGACCCGCGTGAAGTACTCCTCGCCGCGACGGGCGCCTTCGTCCCCGTGCCAGCGAGAGACGATCCGCCGTGCGAGCTCGAGCTTCCACTCCATCGGGTCGTCCGGATGAGGCCCATCGTCCACGACCAGCTCCCACCATTGCGGCAGGGCCTTGTCCGGAATCGACATCGTCTTTCCGAACATCTCGTCCGATGGGTCGTTGATCCCGATGTAGTTGCCGCGCGACTTCGACATCTTCTCTTCGCCGTCGAGCCCGACGAGCAGCGGATACGTCATGACGAGCTGCGGGTCGAGCCCGTAGTCCTGCATCACGTCGCGGCCGGCGAGAAGGTTGTACAGCTGGTCGGTGCCGCCGATCTCGATGTCGGCCTGGATGGCGACGGAATCGTAGGCCTGCATGAGCGGATAGAGCAGCTCGGAGATCGAGATCGGCTCGTGCGCGGCGAAACGCTGAGCGAAGTCGTCTCGCTCCAGGATCCGGGCAACCGTGATCGTGCGCGCGAGTCGAACGACCTCCGCGTAAGAAAGCTTGCCGAGCCATTCCCCGTTGAAACGGATCTCCGTCCGTTCGCGGTCCAGCACTCGAAACGCTTGCTCCGCGAACTCTTTCGCGTTCGCATCCAGGACTTCTCCGGGCAGCACCGGGCGCTCGTCCGAGCGACCCGACGGATCGCCGATGCGGGCGGTGTAGTCCCCAACGATGAGCACGACCGTATGCCCTTCGCGCTGGAACTCCGCGAGACGGTCGAGCACGTACGCAAAGCCGAGATGAATGTCCGGCGCCGTTGGATCGATACCGAGCTTGACGCGGAGCGGCCGGCCGAGCGTCAGCTTGCGCTCGAGCTCTCCTTCGGGCAGGACGTGCACCGCATGGCGCGTCAGGTCAGCGACACTCACCGCGCGAACCTACTGGCGAACCGCGTCGGGTCTCTCGATCTCGATCGACTCGATCTCGTCGGCCGGTTCGAAGCCCGATACCTGACCGAGGAACGAAAGGTGAGCATCGGCCGCACGCTTGATGTTCTCGGCCTTGCGGAAACCGTGGCCCTCACCTGCGAACGCGATGTACGCGTACGGGATGCCACGCCGTTTCAGCGCTTCGACGATCACCTCCGACTGCGAAGGCGGAACGACCTTGTCGTCGAGCCCCTGCAAGAGCAGCAACGGATCCGAGATCGAATCGGCGTGCACAACGGGTGACCGTTCGCGGTACAGCTCCATCGCGTCCGGCCACGGCCCGACAAGGTAGTCGTCGTAGTGCGACTCGAACTTGTGCGTCTCCGCGTGAAACGTGACGAGATCGGCGACGCCGAAGTAGGAAGCTCCCGAGGCGAACTCGTCGCGCACGGCAAGCGCCATCAGGGTCGTGTATCCGCCCGCGCTCCCGCCGGTGATCTGGACCCGTGCGGGATCGACGTCTCCGCGCTCGGCGAGGTAGCGCACGGCCGCTGCACTGTCCTCGACATCGACGACGCCCCAGGTTCCGCGGAGCCGGTCGCGATACTCGCGGCCGTATCCGGTGCTTCCGCCGTAGTTCAGATCGATGACCGCGATCCCGCGACTCGTGAAGAGCTGAATCTCCAGGTCGAGCGCCGTGGTCACGTGCGCAGTCGGGCCGCCGTGCACCAAGACGACCAGCGGCGGCAGCTCGCCATCGGTTCCTTCGTAGTCCGGATTCGTCGGCGCGTAGTAGAAACCGTGAGACGCCTGTCCGCCGGTTCCGGGGAACTCGACCGCTTGCGCGACCGCGATGTAACGATCGTCCAACTCCATCTCGGTCGAACGGCGAAGAACTTGCCTCTCGCCGGATTCGGTGTCGAGCTCGATCACGGCTGAGGGCACCGTCGGCGAGGCTGCGGGGAAGACGACGCGCGTCCCGTGACTCCGGAGCGCCGGGGACGAGTAGCTCGAGAACGGAAGGTCGAGACTCGTGAGCTTTCCGCTCTCCAGATCGAGAATCTCGAGCCCGTCGACCGCGGATCGCGTGAAGATGCAGGCGATCCGATCGTCGCCGAGGAAGGCGTAGCGCGAGAGATCGAAGACCCATTGCGGGTAGCCGAGCTCCGCGTGCTCGCTGGTGAGCGCATGGACTTCGCCGTCGCGCTCGACGTAGAGATTCGACCACCCGGTGCGATCGGAGACGAAGTAGAGAAATCCGTCCGGGCCCCATTCCGGCTGGAAGATCGACTCCTGCTCCGAGCCGGCGACGCGACGGCCGTTCGACATCGCGCCGTCATCGGCCAGCGCGCCCACACACAGATCGGTGCCTTCGAAGGGCATGTGCGGGTGATCCCAGGCCAGCCAGGCCAGAGCGGTTCCGTCAGGGCTCGGCCGTGGAGCGGCGTAGAAGTCGCGGCCGCTTGCGATCACCTGTGGTTCGGCGGAGCCGTCGGTCGGCAGGACGACGAGCTCGTTCTGCGGTTCCCCTTCTCCGTGGGTCTCCCGGACGCAGACGATGAGCCGGCCATCCGCGAAGACGCGGCCGTCCGCATAGCGGAAGGCGTGCGGCTCGGGTGGCTCGGGCGTGATCGGCTGCGGGTCTGAGCCGGGTGCTTCGATTCGGTAGAGGCGGCTGTCGTCGAAGCTCGAGCAGAACATCACGCTGCCGTGCCGGAACCAGGCTCCGCCGCCGTATTCGTGAACGCGAGTCCGCACGTTGAAATCGGGCGGGACGACGTCGACGGGTTCGCCGTCGTGCGGGCGAAACACGAGGGCGCTCCGGCCGCTCTCCTGCGGACGGCTCTCGGTCCAGTAGACCCCGTGCTCGTCGATGTCGAGGTAGCCGAAGGAAACGCCGCCCTCGCTTGCGACGAGGTCAGTGGTGATCGGAGAGGGCCAGGAGCCGTAGGGCGCGGCGGTCGGCACGGGCTCTCAACGTATCGCACCGAAGCCGGGAGGGCTACCTCACACCGGGTAGAGAGTGAATCGTCATCGCGAGTCCGGCGGCGACGATGACGAGCGCGCTCGCGGCCGGCAGGAGTGAGAGGGCTCGACCTTCGAAGCTGAGTCTCTTGAAGACTCCGCGGGCGAGCACGGCGGCGAGCCCGATTCCGGTGATCGTCAATGCGAGCCCGGCGCTGAACGCGACGATCAGCAGCAGGCCGAACGCCAACCGGTGCAAGGAGATCGCGGCGAGCAGCACGACGAGTGCGGAGGGGCATGGGAGCAGTCCTCCGGAGACGCCGACGGCGAAGAGGGAACGGAGGCTGAGGTCTTCCCCGTGGCCGTGGTGATGATGGTGATCGTGCCCGTGCGCGTGAGCGCGCCTGTGCAGCCAGCGCGCCCTGAGAACCGAAGCGCCGATCGCGACAACGAGCAGCCCGGAGACGAGGTTGAGCCACGGGTACAGCTGGTCGGGAACGATGAAGCGCGAGAGCAGCAGCGTGATGAGGCCGAGCGTGAAGACCCCGATCGTGTGCGTCACGGTGACGATCAGGCCGAGCAGGGCGGCGTGACGCGGGGTACCGCGCTGGCCTACGAGGTAGGCCGTGACGATCGTCTTGCCGTGACCCGGCGAGAGCGCGTGCGCCATGCCCCAGAACAAGGCCGCCCCGAGCGAGACGAGGATGACCCAGGCGCCGAGGTGATCACGCCCGACGAGCGCGGCGAACCGCGAGTCGGCGATGCGGTCGCGGGCCTGCAGGGCCGTCCCGTGCGCCACATGCGGACGTGTCCCAGGGACTGTCCCTGGCACGAGTCTGGTTTGGACGGCGGTGACTGCGAGCGGGCTCGAGAGCAGGTCCTTCGGGTACGCGCGCAGCTCGTCGCTGGAGCTCCGTGCGTTGCCGACGACGATCTCCTTCCAGCCGATCCGGCCGGCGTAGTTTTCGTCGCGATAGGTCACCCGGCTCGCACCGGTCAGCTTCGGGCCTTGCAGGACGACCTCGAAGCGCGTCGTCTTCAATCCGCCGGCGCCGGCCGGATGCGCGAGGGCGGTCTCGACCGGAAACAATTGCACGCGGCGCCCGTTCACCGTCAGTTGAGCGCCGCGCGCGATGCGACGCGCGTAGCTCCGCGCGTCGATCTTTCCCGCCTGGAAGGTCGGGATCTCCGCGAGATCCAGGACGTAGTGCACGTAGACGCGCGGGCCGACGACCTCGATCCTGCTGAACCGGTTCACGGTGAAGTTGCCGAGCGGATGAGCGGACGCGGCTACCGGCAGGATGAGTGCGGCGAGCGCCGCGGCGCAGATGACGAGTCGTCTCACGCCGCGTACCTCCTGAGAACCGGCGCCCACAGAACGGAGAAGTGTGGGTTCAGTGCAAACGCTCTGCGGAACCACCGAGTCGCCGCGCCCCGATTGCCGAGGCAGCGTTCGATCATCCCGCGGTGGAAGAACTTGGCGGCATCGAGCGTGCCGAGGCGGAGCGCACGGTTCGAATGGCGCAACGCCTCCGCGCAGCGACCGTTGCGCTCCAGCGCCCAGGCGAGCACGTCCTCACCATCGATCGACGGCCGCTCGAGATAAGCGGCCCGGGCCAGCGCGAGTGCGTGAGGGAGACGCACCGCATGATCGACGTCGAACAGCGCGGACTCGAGATCGGTCTTGACTCCGTTCGCGCGCAGCAGCCGTTGGATCGCCCCGATCAGGGCGTACTGGCGTGCCGCTGCTGCGTCGTGTCCCTGCGCTCGCTCGAGATCGCCGAGGGTCGCCACGAACTGCGGCAGTGGAATCGTGTCGGTGGCGCGCCGCTCGAGAGCGGCGGCCCGCCGCAGCCGGCCCTGCGCCGCCTCGACCTGTGCAAGTGCGTCGAGCGCATAGACATAGCCAGGTCGAACCGCGAGCGCGATCCGATAGTGCTGCTCCGCGAGACGCAAACGGCCGTGCGACCAGAAGAGCTTGCCGAGCTGCGTCTGCGACCACGCGAGCGCCTCCGGCTGACCGACGGCAGCTTCGACTGCGAAGCGCATAGCGTCCGCCGCACCCCGAACGTCGCCCATCAGCTCACGCGCATACGACACGCGCGCGTAGGACGCCAGGCTCGGCTTCATGGAGACCATCTTGTTGAACGCCGTGAACGCCTCGTCATAGCGACCGAGTTCGACGAGCGCATCCCCGATCACGCCGTAGCCCCGAGCCGTGGACGGCGAGATCGACAGCGCGCGGCGACCGAGTGCCAGCGCTTCCCGAAAGCGGTGCCGTGAGAGGGCCAGCGAGCCGAGCGCGCTCGTGGCAATGAGGTCCTCCGGCTTGATCCGAAGCGCACGGCGGAGGACACCATCGGACTTGCCGTAGTACGCGGGGTCTCCCGTCTCGCGGGCACGCTGCTGATAGGCGAGGCCGAGGAGCCCGAGCCCACGCACGTCGGTCGGGTTCTCGCGAACCTGCTGCTGCAGCCGTGGGAGCAGCGCAGCGTCGCTCTCGCCGACGATCCCTGACGCCAACGGCACGGCGCTGGAGGCGGTCGGCGCCGACCGGTCTGCCAGCACGCCGCCGAGCAGGAGGGCGGCGGCCGTCAAGGCCGCCGCCACTCCTCCGACGATGAGACGCCGGGCCACCATCAGGGCTTCTGTTGACCCTTCGTGTTCTCGTACCCGCTGAACGGATCTGCCTGGTAGGGGAATGTCGCCAGGTACGGGACGTCGTTTCCGTCGACGCCGTCACCAAGCGGCAGGCTGTGTCCGATCAGGACGCCTCCGACAGCGCGTTCCGAGATGTCGATCACGTCGTCCTCGAGGCGCCGTCCGTTGGGATAGCCCGCGAGGTCGCCGCCGAGCACACCGAGGCGGTTGCCATGGCCCACGGGAGCCGTGGGCGGGATCGCGAGGTTGAGCCGGATCTCGTCCGCGAGCGTCGTGCCCGTGTAGTTGAGGTTCGGCTCCTTCAGCCCGGTGAGCAACACGGAGACGAGGTCCGTGCGGTTCGTCTCGGTGAACGGACCGAACTGCGGATACAGCTGGTTGAGCAGCTTCGCGAGGACTGGGCTCGAGTAGTACTGCTCGAACTGCTTGTCCTTGTCCGGCGTGCTCGCGTTCCACTTGTCCTTGAGCTCGGTCGGGATGAGCAGCTCGTTGATGAGCGGCTCGCCGAGGCGCGAGACTTGCTTCCAGCCTGTCGTTGTCTGCAGGACCTTCCGCCCACGGGTCTTCGCGAGCGTCACCTTCGTGACCGGCCGTTCGCTGGCCGACCAGACCCCGACGACGTGATTGCCGCCATTGTCCAGCTGTGACAGCGGCACCTGTAGCGAGACAGTGTGCACCGCGTAGCCGGCGAAGAAGTCCTTGCCGCCGCCGCTGGCACCTGTGCCGCTGCGAATCGCAACGAGATCGAACGCCGCACCGATGTCGCCGAAGAAGCCATCGTCGCGTTGACCCGCGAAGACCTTCGAGCCGTCGTTGAGATCGTGGATCCCGGCCATTGCGAGTGCGTGGTAGCCCGGTGTCGACCGCGGCCCGATGTTGTCGGGAGGGGTCAGCAGCCCGCTACCGACAACACGAGACGATTTCCCGTCGAGCCGCGTGACGGTGTACTCCTGCTGCGTGTTCTGCAGGAATGCCACCGGCGCGCGATTCTTGAAGCGGAAGCGCCACGTGATGTCCGGCTTGCCGTCGCCGTTCTTGTCGGCGTAGATCACGTAGCGGGCCGAAGGCGAGAACGTGTACCAGTTCGGACCCGCGGCAGGATCTTCGCCGGGGATGTAGTTCGAGATGATCGTCACGGTGTCCGGTGCATCCGGGCTCCGGAACGCATATGTGTCCGTGTTGTCCGCGGAGGGGTCCTCCGAGATCAACGGTGCCTCCCGGTGGCTCGAGGCCTGGGCTGTCGCCGGGCTTCCGCCCCGCGACGTGAGCGCTGCGACAAGCGCTGCCAGAGCTGCGGCCGCCAGGAGTAGGACTGCCAGCTTGCGCATCGTCCTCCATGCTCCTTTCAGACGGCCTGTCGGGTTTGCGGTTCTGGCCGTCGTATCGGCGCTGATTCGCATGTCCGGCGCAACCGGTTCGGACCGAACCGGGAGCTCGCCCAATGCGAATAGAGGTCGATGAGCGAAACTGCTCGGCCAGTGGTTCGGTCCTTTGCACACCTTTCCGACGAGGCAGTCGTCGCTCTGCTTGCGCGCTCGGACGAGTCGGCGCTCGCCGAGCTCTACGACCGGTTCGGCCGGGTGGCATACGGGCTTGCTCTCCGAATCCTCCGGGACGACAAGCTCGCGGAAGATGCCGTGCAAGAAGGTTTCCTCACCGCGTGGCGCAATGCCGACCGCTTCATGCCGGAGCGCGGGAAGGCCAGCACGTGGTTGCTGACACTCGTTCACCGCCGCGCCGTCGATCTCGTGCGCCGCGAGGACCGGCGGCGTGCGGAGCCGCTCAGCGAGACCGTCGAGCCGGACGCGTCGGGTTCTGCGGAGGACGACGCGTGGCTCCGCTTCGAACGTGAGCGCGTGCAGTCGGCCCTGAAGCAGCTGCCGGACCAGCAGCGCGAAGCACTCGAGCTGGCGTACTACGGCGGCTTCAGCCAGACAGAGCTCGCGGAAAGACTCGGACAACCCGTCGGTACGATCAAGAGCAGGATGTTCACGGGCCTTGCGCGACTCCGTGAGCTGCTTGCAGAGCCCGGAAACGGAGAGGCGGCATGGAAGCCAACGCCCTACACGACCTGACCGCCGCCTACGCTCTCGACGCCCTCGACTCGGAGGACGCGCGCGCATACGAGGCGCACCTCGCGCGCTGCGAGCGCTGCCGCGAGGAGCTCGCCGAGCTCTCGGACGCGGCGGGCGCGCTTGCCTACGGAACGGAGGCGCCAATGCCTCCGCCGGAGCTGCGGGCCCGCATCCTGCAGGAGGCGGCACGAGAGCGCCCGAATGTCGTCCCCCTTCGTCCGCGCTGGGTCAAGCCCCTTGCGGCGATCGCCGCAGTCGCTGCCTGCACGGCGATCGGCCTCGGCATCTGGGCCGCCACGCTCTCGAGCAGGCTCGATCGCAGCGAATCCCGGCTCGCGCGGCAGGAGCGGGTGGCGCAGATCGTGAGCCAGCCCGGATCCCGGACGATTTCCTTCGCCCGCGGAACCCTTGTCGTGGCGCCGAACGGCGAGGCTGCCCTCGTGCTCAGAAACCTGGCGCCCGCTGGAAACGGGCGCACGTACGAGGCCTGGATCGCCGCCGAGGGCGCTCCCGAGCCGGCGGGGCTCTTCGAGGGTGGGGGTGCGGTGGCGATCCCCCTCGACCGGCCCGTTCCCGAAGGAGCCACCGTGATGGTCACCAAAGAGCCGGCCGGCGGCCGCAAGAGCCCGTCGAGCCAGCCGTTCGCCATCGTCAGGAACGCCGCTCAGAGCTAGAATCCGGCGCTTGCTTCGCCGGAAACGCAGCACCCGCGCGCCCGCCTCGAACGGGCACCGGCGGAGGATCCGAAAGCTCCGCCT
>DATMZV010000109.1:0-4478 GCA_035573355.1 Gaiellaceae bacterium
CCGGCTGCTGCGCCGTCGCCTGGACGAGGTCGTTCTCCGACCACGAGACCTCTCCGCCGAAGAACTCCTCGCCACGTTCGTTGTAGACGCGCGCGTACCGGCCGTAGAGCTGCGCGAGCGGCACGAACTCACTCTCGGAGAACGGTGCGTCGGGCATGTTGCGGCCGTAGAACTCGTCGAGCCCCGCCGAGAGCTCGGCGCCGCGACCGAGCGCGAGTCGCAGACCGTCGCCGCTGCTCCACGGATTCGCCCGCAGCCTCAAGGTGCCACCCGGGTGGATGTGCTCGGCGACGAGGCTCTGGTCTCCCTGAAAGCCGCCCGTCGCAAGAATCGACGGCGCCTCCGTTGTGGTTTCGGCCAGGCGAACGTCACCAGCCACGCGCACGAGCGTCTCGGTCAGGCCGCGCGGATCGAAACGCTTGCCGACGGTGCGCGGATTACCGGTGTCGTGCTCGACGACCGGCGCACCGAGCGACTCCAACCACGAGAGACCGTCGTCGAGTCGCTCCCACACCACACGCTGGAGCGCCTCATCGCCACCTGGACACTCCGCACGAAACTCGTCCCACTCACGGAAGCGCCAGACGACGCAGCTCGAGAGGAGCATCGAGCCGCCCGGACGCGTTCCCTTCTCGTACACCACGGGCGCCGCGCCGAGCTCGCGAGCGCGGGCCGCCGCGGACAGACCGGCCATGCCGGCCCCCGCGATGACTACTGCAGTGCGAATCCCGGCTTGTGCTCGACGTACTCGATGCGCACGCGCTCCGGTCCCCACACGAAGACGGCACGCGTGTTCGCGGCGTCGACCACGTTGTCGACGATCTCGCGCTTCTCCGCCTCGGCGATCACCGGATCAACCTCGTCGACGAGCACCGCTACGTGGTTCAGCAACGGCTTGTCGGGCTCGCCCGGATCACCGCGGTGGAATTCGACGTACGCGCCGCCGACCTCGACGCGCGGATGCCCGTCGGACGGCTCTGCGGGATTGAAGCCGAGCTCCGTGTACTCCTTCGCCGTCTGTTCGGGATCCGCCGAGACGAGCGCGACATGGTCGAGGTCGTACTCGACGTCTGTCGGCGCCTCGACGAGCTGCACACGAACACCTTCCCCGAGCTCGAGCTCGGCGCTCGGAAGGTCGGCCGTTGCGCGCTCGAGGTCCGAGACGCGCAGCGCAACATGCTTGAAAGCACCCTGCTCGCGCGGTCCTTCGGCGGTGAACAGGGTCAGCTTCCCGCGCCGCGCGTCCGAGCCGACGAGCGTGAACGCATCCTGCCGGTCGATGACGTGCATCCCGACGTGCTCCGTAAGGAAATCGACGATCGGCTCGCGGTCGGCCACCCAGAAGGCGACGTGATCCAGGGTCTTGGGCCTCACACAACCAGCGTACCTAGCGGCCGCTGTCCTTCGTCTCGAGGTTATTCCAGGGGTGGATTCTGGACGTTGTGCTCGGTCGCGTACTCGTCGACGAGCTTGTTCATGACGTCGGCGCCCTCACCGTAGGCGTAGTTGATCCTGACAAACGGCTGCCACTTGTCCGGCAGTGCATCCTCCGGAAAGATCGCCTCGACCGGACACTCGGGTTCGCAGGCGCCGCAGTCGATGCACTCCTCCGGATCGATGACGAGGATGCGCTCCATCTGGTGGATGCAATCGACGGGGCAGACGTCGACGCAGGAGAGGTCTTTGATGTCGATGCAGGGCTCGGCGATGATGTACGTCACAGGCCTGTCACTCTACTGAGGCCGTCAGCTCCTCGACGACCTGAACCGCGCGCTCCTGCAGCGCGTTCTTCACGAGCACCTGGTCGAAGCCGGCCTCGTGGGCACGACGCAATCCGGCAGTGTCCGTGTGCCCCCCGAAGCCGAGAATCGGTATCTCCGGATACGAGTCGGCAACGTCCATAGGGTCGACGCGGCTGATGTCTGCGATCACGAGGTCCGGCCAGTCGGCGCTGTCGGTCGTGACGAAGTGATGCCCAGGGAGCAACGCTTCGAGCTTGCCCCGAAAGTAGACATCGACCCCACACAACAGGATCGTCGCCACGGCGGGAGGGTATGCGGTCTGCGCCGACTGTTCAACCCTCCCGCTATGCGAGGCTCGCTGAATGGCAGAGAAAGGCATGAGCCCGGAGGAGTTCGAGTCGGCCTACCGAGCCGGGCTCGACCTCATCCGGCGTGGCGAGTACTTCGCCGCGCACGAAGAGCTCGAGAACGTCTGGCGAGCCGCTGGGGCAGACGAGCGTGATTTCTTCCAGGGCCTCGTGCACGTTGCCGTAGCCTGGTACCAGGCCGGGCGCGGCCGGAGGATCGGCACCGAGCGCCAGCTCGAAAAGGCGATCCGGCGCTTGGAGCCCTTCGCGCCCGAGCACCGCGGTGTCGACGTCTCGCGGCTGACCGCGCAACTGTCGGATCTCCGGGCGCGCGACTCTCTCGATCTGCCACCTCCCGACCTCTTCTGGTCCACTAGGCTCCGCGGCTCGTGAGCGACTTCGGGAAGGAAATTGCCGCCGCATACGCGACGACGGGCGCATCCATCGAAGTCGGCAAGGGGGTCCTCGACGGCAAGGTCGTGGCGGAGGCCGACGTTCGCCTCCCATTCCGCAGCGCGAACAGGCATGGACTGATCGCGGGAGCGACAGGCACCGGCAAGACGCGCACGTTGCAGCTGCTCGCGGAACAGCTCTCCGAGCAGGGCGTTCCGGTCTTTGCGGCCGATGTGAAGGGCGACCTCTCCGGAATAGCCGCGCCAGGTGACGGATCCGGCCCCGCCGGCAAACGGGCAGCCGAGCTCGGCGAGAAGTTCGAGCCGACAGGGTTTCCGGCCGAGTACCTCTCGCTCGGGGGAATCGGGCCGGGCGTTCCGATCCGCGCAACCGTGTCCGACTTCGGGCCACAACTCCTCGCGAAGGTCCTCGAATCGAACGACACCCAGGAACAGAGCCTCTCGCTCGTCTTCCGCTACGCCGACACGAAGGGTCTCCCGCTCCTCGATCTCTCCGACCTGCGAGCACTCCTGACCTTCCTCGATTCGGATACCGGCAAGGCGGAGCTCTCCGGCATCGGCGGTGTCGCCTCGCAGACCATCGGGGTCCTGCTGCGCTCGCTCGCCGGGTTGGAGGACGGCGGCGGCAACGAGCTCTTCGGTGAGCCGCAGTTCGACGTCAACGACCTGCTGCGAACCACATCCGATGGACGCGGCGTGATCTCTTGCCTCGAGCTGCCGGCCGTGCAGGACAAGCCAAGACTCTTTTCGACCGCACTCATGTGGCTGCTGGCCGAGCTGTTCGAGGCGCTCCCGGAGGTCGGCGACCTCGAGAAGCCCAAGCTGGTCTTCTTCTTCGACGAAGCGCACCTCCTGTTCGACGACACGACGAAGGCCTTTCTCGAGTCGGTGACCCAGACGGTGCGGTTGATCCGGTCGAAGGGAGTCGGCGTGTTCTTCATCACGCAGGCTCCGAAGGACATCCACGAGGACGTCCTCGCCCAGCTCGGAAATCGCGTGCAGCACGCCTTGCGGGCTTTCACTCCCGACGACGACAAGGCTTTACGCGCGACGGTACGCACGTTTCCGAAGTCCGAGTACTACAAGCTCGAGGAGCTGCTCCCGCAGCTCGGCACCGGCGAGGCGGTCGTCACGATCCTCTCCGAGGGCGGCGTGCCGACTCCGGTCGTGCACACGAAGATGCAAGCCCCGCGCTCACGAATGGGCCCGGCCGACGACATCGCGGCGGCCTCGGCGCAGTCAGCGCTCGCTTCGAAGTACGCGACCCGGATCGACAGCCAGTCGGCGCGCGAGCTGCTCGCGGCACGACTCGAGACGGCTGCGACGGCCACACCGCCGGTCGTGAAGGCGAAACACCGCGACGCGGCCAAGGCGACCCAGGGCGGAACCGACGCGCTCGGCGACTTCCTCGGCTCTCGTCAGGGAAAGGCGCTGCAGCGCGAAGTCGTACGCGGCGTGTTCGGACTGCTGCGCAAACATCTCTAACTCAGAGATCGCCGAGGCCGATCGCCTCGAGCACGCGGTGCGTGTAGATCTGCACTCGGTAGAACTCGTCGAAGAAAAGCAGCAAGCCGAGCGCGACGAGAATCACTCCGGCGACGATCGAGAACAGTCGGTAGTGATCGCGCATCCAGCGGAAGAACGCCATCCCGCGCACGAAGAACACCGCGACGAGCAGAAAGGCCAGGCCGAGGCCGGCCGAATATGCGAGGAGCCAGGCGGAGCCACGGACCACCGTTGACGAGTTGCTTGCGGCCGCGAACGCCTCGGCGAGGAAAGGGCCGACACACGGCGCAGCGCAGATGGCAAATGCCCCACCGAGGAGGACTCGAGATCCACGCCGGCGCGCACCCTGGATCAGCCCCCCGGCGACGAGCCGGTCCGTCCACGGCAGCAGTCCCATGAAGGCGAGCCCCGCGACCACGAGGATGAAGCCGGCCAGCGCCTGCTTCGTCTGGTCGCTCACGACCTGGGCA
>DATMZV010000110.1:0-7151 GCA_035573355.1 Gaiellaceae bacterium
GAGACGGCGACTCGCTCCTCACCGAGCTCCGCGGCCGCGTGGCGCGCGAGGTCGAGCGAGTCGACAGGTTGGCGATTCGGCTCATAGCGATCGCCCTCGATGCGCGCGGCGACGCCGAGCTCGTCGAGGAGCTCGGCGAGCTGGAGCGCAGCGGCGTCGATCATCTCGAGGTAGCGCTGTTTCGGCTCGCCGAGGTCGTTCATGCGCACGAGGGTCTGCGCGAACCCATGGATCGTCGCCAGCGGCGTGCGCAGGTCGTGAGCGGCGAGCGAGACAAGCCGCGGAAAACTGGCGTCTGAATCCCCCACGAGGCGGCCTGACACTAACCTTTCACCCATGACGGAGTCACGGGAGCTCCTTGACGACCTGCAGGCTTCGACGCCCGAAGTGCGGCTCGGCCTCTCGCGCGCCGGGGTGCAGGGCGTCGCCAAGGCGATCCGCCTGCGCTGGGGCGGCGCCGAAAAGCTGATCTCCGCCGACATCGACTGCTTCGTCGACCTCGATCCTGCGCAGAAGGGCGTGCACATGTCGCGCTTCCCGGAGCTCTTCGAGGAGGCGATCGACGAGGTCGTGATCGGCGAGGCGTTCCTCGTGGAGGAGTTGGCCGAGCACATCGCCCGCCAGATCGTCGCCCGCCAGGCGGCGGGTCGGGCGGAAGTTCGGATCGCGGCCCGCTATCCGCTCGAGCGCCGCACGCCGGTCACTGGTCTCGCCACGCAGGAGATGATCTCGATCATCGGCATCGCCGCTGCGACGAAGACCCGCGTCCGGCGAATCGTCGGCGTCGAGGCGACGGGGATCAACGCCTGCCCGTGCGCACAGGGCCTCGTGCGAGGGAAGGCGTCAGAGCGGCTGCTGGAGGCCGGTTTCGGGGAAACCGACGTCGAGCGAATCCTCGAGCTCGTCCCGATCGCGACACACAACCAGCGCGGGCGCGGCACCCTCTACATCGGGAGCGACCATGCGGTGAATGCCGAGCAGCTCGCCGGAATCGTCGAGGGCTCGATGAGCTCGCCGATCTACGAGCTCCTGAAGAGGCCGGACGAGCTCTTCGTCGTCGAGCACGCGCATTTACAGCCGCGCTTCGTCGAGGACTCGGTGCGCATCTCGCTCCAGTCGACGCTCGAGCGCTACACCGAGTTGGACGATGGTGACTTCGTGCTCGCACGCCAGCTCAACTTCGAGACGATCCATTCGCATGAAGTGCTAGCCGAGCGTTACGGAACCGTCGGTGAGCTTCGCCGGGAACTGCACGACGGTGAGCCGGCCGAGCGGCACACCGAGCTACGCCAGTGGCTCGCGGCCTAGTCGCCTAAATCGGAAGCGGTTCTCCGTGCCGGCGCGCAGGCGATTGATGTTGCCGCGGTGCAGCACGATGACGGCGATCGCCGCTACCGCGGCGAATGCGATCACGGGCCACGGCTCCCCGAGCACCACAGCGATGACCGGCACCGCGAGTGCGGAGACAATCGAGGCGAGCGAGGCGTAACGGAAGAGCAGGAAGGTCACGATCCAGACGGCGGCGCCGATCCCACCGACGATCGGGGCAATGCCGAGGAACGCGCCGCCGCAGGTCGCCACCACCTTGCCGCCGCGCTGCCACCGTAGAAACATCGGGCGCCAGTGCCCGAGCATCGCCGCCCCGCCGGCGAGGACGCCGGCGAGATGGGAGACGGTCAACGTCGCGACGAACGCGGGTGCAAAGCCCTTCAAGGTGTCGAGCACGACGACTGGAGCACCGAGCTTCCAGCCATAGACGCGCCAGACGTTCGTTCCGCCGATGTTGCCGCTCCCGTGCTGCCGGATGTCGTCGTGCTTGAAGAGCCGCGGGAGCCAGTACCCCCACGGCATTGAGCCGAGCACGTAGCCGGCGGCGACTAGGAGCGCCGTGGTCATTGTCGTTGCTAGGTCTGTATCTGGTACTTCGAGACCCAGTCGTTGACCGTCGGCCAGTCGAGGTTGTCGAAGAACGCGTCGATGTACGACGCGCGATCCGTCTGATAGTCGAGGAAGTAGGCGTGCTCGTAAACGTCGAGCGCGACGAGCGGTGTCGCGTTCCAGATCGGATAGGTGTTCTGCGCGTCGCCGACGTAGTTGAAGAGGCGGCCCTCGTCCCAGTCGTAGGCCGTCCAGGCCCAGCCCCGGCCGGCCATTCCCGTGGCCTTCAGGTCGGTCCGCCAGTCCTGGAACGAGCCGAAGTCACGCTCGATCAGGTCGCCGATCAGTCCAGTCGGGTCGCCTCCGCCACCCCCAAGATGCTCGAAGTAGATCTCGTGGTTCTTGATCCCGCCGATCGCGAAGGTGAGGTCGACCTTGAGCGCGCGAATCTCCGAATAGACCTGGTTCGCAGCAGTCGTGTCGACCCCGTCGAGCCGCGCGAGGATCTCGTTTCGCTTGTTGACGTAGCCCTGGTAGAGCTTGTAGTGAGCCTCGATCGTTGCGCGGGAGATGCCGTCCAGCTCGTAGAGCTCGGGCTTCAGCTCCCTGGCGGTGATCTCCTCGAACCTGAAGGCAAGCGACGCCATCTCTCTCCTCTCTCTTCCTAGCTGGGCGCGCGGAGCATATCCTCGGTAAGCAAGCGAGCAAGGAGCCACCATGCCCTACGAGGTCCCGCCTCTTCCATACGACTACGACGCCCTCGAGCCACACATCGACGAACAGACGATGCGGCTCCACCACGACAAACACCACCAGGCCTACGTCGACAACGCCAACAAGGCGCTCGCGGGGACCGAGTGGGAGAACCGGCCGGTGGAGAACGTGCTGGCGAACCTCGAGATCCTGCCCGACGACATCAAGACGGCGGTTCGCAACAACGCCGGGGGGCATGCGAACCACTCGCTCTTCTGGGAGATCATGAGCCCCGACGGCGGCGGCGAGCCGAGCGGCTCCCTGGGAGAGGCGATCGCCACGACGTTCGGCAGCGTCGACGAGCTCAAGAAGGACCTCATCGACACGGGTGTGAAGCGCTTCGGCTCGGGTTGGAGCTGGCTCGTCTACGACGGCACCGCTCTCTCCGTGTACTCGACCGCGAACCAGGACTCACCGATCTCGAACTCGGACGTCCCGCTGCTCGGCATCGACGTATGGGAGCACGCCTACTACCTGAAGTATCAGAACCGCAGGCCCGAGTACCTCGAGACCTGGTGGAACGTCGTCAACTGGGACGCCGTTCAGAAGCGGTACGAGGGCGCGGACAAGTAGTCCGCGCCCTCGTGGTGCGTCAGCGCTTGACGACGGGCTGCGTGCCGCTCCACGCGTCGATGTAACCGCCGGGCATCTCGCTCGCCGGCATGTAGATCCGGATCGACCAGCGCCCGCGCGGGATCCTCGAGCGGACGTATTTCATCCCCATGATCCGGCCGGACTGCTGTCCGAGCTGGAGGCGGCCGACGTTGATCCACGTCTTCGTGAGTGTGAAGCGCTGCAGGAAGACGAAGCGTCCTGCAAACGACTGGCCCGCGGTCACGTAGAAATGGAAGTAGCCCGACTTGGCGACGAACGGCAGCTTGACTGTCGGCTGTACCTGGACGACGACCGAGCTTTCCGCCCCCTTCCATTGCGCCTGGTACGTCGTGTTGACCTGAGGTGTGACGTTGAACGTGAACGCACCGCCGCTCGTTGTCTGCAGCGTTGCGACAACCTGCTTGGTGGTCTGGCCGAAGGGCAGCGCCGCGATCGTGACCGTCTCGCCGGCCCGCTTGCTGTTCGCCACGCCGGTCAGTGTCACCTGCGTCCCGAACTTCACGATCGGCGCGGACACGGCGAGCGACACCACCGGGGCTGCGCCCCGCACCGTGATGGTGCCTTTCAGGCTGGGATGGAGGCCGTCGTGATACCGGAATGTCCCCCCGCCCCGGAACACATGGCTATAGCTCTTGCCTTTTGCGAGGATCGGCGAGGCGAACGAGCCACCGTTCGCGACGACCTGGTGATCCTTCGTGTCGGTGTTCGTCCAGGTGACCGAGTCGTCCTGGTTGATCGTCACGGTCGCCGGGACGAACCCGGTGCTCTTGATCTGAACCGTGCTCGTCGCAGTGGACGCCGGTGCTGCCAGCACCAGTGCCACACCTGCCACTGCGATCGGAATGAACCTGCGCATCCTGGAACCCCCTGTGTTTTCCCCTTCCTTCCCTTCAGACGTGCGAGGCGCGTAAGCGGTTTTTAAGCGTTTGGTATGGGTCCTGCTTGTGGAGGAGACCCCAGGTCTGCTGCAATCCAGCAGACGTGGAATTCCGTAGAGACCCCGAGAAGATGGGCATCAGCCTCGCCTTGCCATCCGCCATGCCCCATGAGGGCAACCGGGAAACGACCGGCCTGAACCTGCCAGACCTCGGCAGGCTGACCGACGGCGACCTGATCCGGCGCGTCGCCCGGCGGGATGCGAATGCCTTCGAGGCGCTCTACCACCGCTTCGCGCGGCCGGTTTTCGGGCTTGCGCTCAGGCGGCTCGGTGACCGGATGCGGGCCGAGGATGCAGTCCAGGAGACGTTCGCCGCGGTCTGGCGCTCCGCCCGCACTTACAAGCCCGACCGCGGCGCGGGCGCTCCCTGGCTCTACGCGGTCGCGCGCAACGCGATCGTCGACCGCAGTCGGAGCCGCAGCGAGCCACCGGGAGAGGTACCCGACATCGCCTCGACGGAGCTAGGCCCCGACGAACGCGCGGAGGGGTCGTACGTGTCGTGGAGGGTGCACCGCGCCCTCGAGAGTCTTTCGCCGAACGAGCGCGACGTCATCGAGCTCGCCTACTACGGCGGCCTTTCGCAGAGCGAGGTCGCAGACTTCCTTGGCATCCCGCTCGGTACGGTGAAGACGCGGACTCGTGCCGGTCTCGGCCGGCTCGCCGATCTACTCGAAGGAGAACTGCAGTGAGGCGCGAGCCCGATTTCGACCAGCTGATTGGCAGCGACGTCCCCGCGGAGGAGCGAGAGCGCCTTCGGCGTGCGCACGATCTCCTCGTGCGCGCGGCCCCACCGCCCGAGCTCTCGCCGGAGCTGGATCTGGTGCCGTGGCCCGACGAGTCGCAGCAACCTCTCACCAAGCCCGTTCACCGCAGGCCGCTCCTGATCGCCGCCGCGATCGCGACTCTGGTCGGCGGCGGGTTCATCCTCGGCCAGGCGACGGCTCCGAGCTCGACGTCTCTGAGCACCGAGCGCGTCGTGCGACTGGCCGGAACGAATCTCGACCCGAATGCGACGGGGGTCCTCCAGCTCGGCAAGGCCGACGCGAATGGCAACTGGCCGATGGACCTCCACATCAAGGGACTCGACCGGCTCCCGAAGGGCGGCTACTACGACCTCTACCTGACGAAGGGCGGCAAGCCCGTCGTCCTCTGCAGCACGTTCAACTCGAACGGCGGCGAGGCCACGATCCGCATGAACGCCGCCTATGACCTCAGCCGATTCGACAGGAACGGCTGGGTGGTCACACGCCAGCCGTCCGGACACTTCAAGCCCGACCAGATCGTTCTGAAGCCCGCCTAGGGCGCGACGCGGTTCGCCGCGACGAAGGCGGCGTGCGTAACCGGCATCTTCGCGGCGAAGAAGTGCTCGACGGCGTCGGCGTAGCGCCTGATCTCGCGCTGCGCGGTCTCGGCTGCGCGCAGTGAGACGAAGTTCATTAATGCGCGGGCGTTGACCGTCCAGAAGAACTCCGTGTACGCGCCGACCGGCATCACCGAGCGCGCGAGCTCGCGCGCGACGCCCGCCTCGACGAGCCGCTCGTACGTCTCGAAGGCATGCTGATAGACCTCCTGAAACTCTTCACGCGTGCGCTCGGCCAGCTCCTCATCGACCGGCTCGAAGGAGTAGGCGCCGGGCTTGCCGACCTGGCTGCGCACGTCTGCGGCTTCGGGTACGTAGAAGTCGTCCGTTGCCTTCGCATAGCGCATGGAGAACTCATTGAAGGACCCGACACGGTGTCGAAACCATTCGCGCGCGACGAAGATCGGCGCGCGGATATGGAATCGGAACGAGTTGTGCTCGAACGGGGTCCCGTGCCTATCCCGCATCAGGAAACGGATCAGTCCCTCGTCGGCCTCTTCCATGACGTCCTTGCGTCGGGCGAAGCTGACCCGAGCGGCGTTCACGACCGAGAGGTCGGTCGCCATCGCGTCGTCGAGCCGCACGAACCCGTGGTCGAGGACACGGATGGCGGCTTCGGCTATCACTCTGTCCGTCGTGGCCATGGGTCGAGCGAGTTTAGCCGGGGTGCATGTCGGCACCTCCGGCTGGTCCTATCCCTCGTGGAAGCCCGACTTTTATCCGGCGGGCACCCTCGCGAAGGAGTTCCTGGGCTTCTACGCGAGCCGGTTCTCCACGGTCGAGCTGAACACCACCGGGTACCGGCTGCCGGCAGAAGCGCAGTTCGCGCGCTGGGCGGAGCAGACGCCGCCTGGGTTCACGTTCGCACCGAAGCTCGCGGGCAACAGGCCCGGGATGCTGGCCGAGTTCGGGTCGCGAGTGCGCGCGCTCGGCGACCGGCTCGGGCCGATCCGCGTTCAGCTGATCAGCGCTCGCGACGAGGGGATGATCGAGCTGATCCTCGGATCAATCGATCCCGGACTGCTCGTTGCGTTCGATCTAGAGCATCCGTCGTGGAACGGCATCGAGCCGCGGCTGGCGGAAGTGGGCGCCGTGCGCGTCAACGATCTCGAACACGACGCAGAGTTTCGCTACGTCCGTTTCCGCGAGCCGCCCTACGACGACGAGGCGCTACGCGAATGGGCGCCGCGGCTTCGGCAGGTCGACGTGCCGCTCTACGCGTACTTCAGGCACGAGGACGCACCGACTGCGCCCGCCTACGCGGAACGACTACTGGAGCTCCTCGATCAGTGAACGTGGCACTTCTTGTCGGCTCCGGCGATGGAGTCCTGCAAGGCGTTCTGCTGTCGCTCATACGCAACGTCCGTTGAGCTGTTCGGGTTGTAGTCGTGCAGTCCCGGGATCGTGATGCTGACGTCGGGCGTGACGCCAGGGCCGGACGCCGTCAGGCGGTACATCGCGCCGTTCCCCGGGCCGCGTGAGCTGAATCGGTAGAAGCCGTAACAGAAGACTCCCGTCGGGCGGTGCGCGAGGAACGCGTTCTCCCGCCGCCAGCCCTTCCCGTAGCGCGAGTTGAACGTGTCGACGTAGATGTTGCGGCCGTAACCG
>DATMZV010000111.1:0-18186 GCA_035573355.1 Gaiellaceae bacterium
GCCGACTGGCGCGATCCGACGCGCGGCTGGGCGGACCGGGTTCTGCCCGGAGACGGCGTCGCAGACCTCCCGGGGCTGCTCCGCACGCTCGAACGTGCGGGATGGGACGGGTTCTACGACCTGGAGATCTTTTCCGACAACGGGACGTTTGGCAACGCTTGGCCCGGCTCGCTCTGGGACGTTCCCGAAGAGGAGCTGGCACGTCGGGGGAAGGAGGCGTTCGAGCGTGCGTGGTCGGCACGAAACCGGACGCCGCTTGACCAGGTATCGCCGGGTGCCGTGTAATCGACCAATGAGGACGATCCCAAGAGGAGGCATTACATGAGAGTTCGAGGAAGGTGGGCGTTCGCCGCAGTTGGACTGCTGGCGTTCGTCGTGATCGGAAGCGCGCTTGCGGCGACGTCGGGGCACCAGAGCAAGCAGGCAAAGCCGCCGATCATCATCGGCTGGGCGTTCGACAGCACGGGCGCGATGAAGCCCTTCGACACTCCCGCCCTGGCCGCGGCACAGCTGGAGGTCGCCAAGGTCAATGCGAAGGGCGGAGTCGGCGGGCGGAAGCTTCAGATCCGGACCTGCGATACGCAGGGCAACAACCCTGCAACTGCGAAGGCGTGCGCTCTGGACCTGCTCGGACAGAAGGCCAACGTCCTCTTCACGACCTGCGATGTCGACTTCGCCGCGCCGGTCGTCAAGGCGGCGATCGACCGGGGCGTCCTTGCGATCGCACCGTGTATCGGTACCGACCAGATGGGACCGAAGCGCTTCGGCCCGAAGGGGCGCCTGGCGTTCAGCTTCGGCAACGTCGCACAGGACGAAGGGTCGGCCATGGCCCAGTACGCGCGGAGCAGAGGCTGGAAGACCGCGGCCCTCGCGACCGACACGGTCATCGTCTACTTCAAGAACGTGGTTCAGGCGTTCGAAGTCCGCTTCAAGCAGCTCGGCGGCAAGATCGTTGCCAACGAGACATATCAATCGCTCGGCGGAAACAACGTGCAGAACGCGGTCAGCCGGTTGAACAACGTCAAGGCCAACGTGATCGTCACGTCGACAGCCGGCGCGTTCGGCGCTCTGTCGCCGTTCATCACGGGTCTGCGCACACTTGGGAACAACACCCCGATCCTGAACTCGTGGGCCGGTGACGGCACGTACTGGCTGCCGACGAGTCCCAAGGTGTCGAACTACTGGTTCGTCACGTTCGCGTCCTGTTTCGGCGACGACCCGAGCAAGGTCGTCAACGCTCTGGCCAAGAAGGTCGGAGCGGGAACCGGCGGCTTCATCACCGGTCCTTCGGCGATCGACGGGCTCGTCGTGGCGATCAAACGCGCACACGGCTCGACGAGGGGCATCACGCTCGCGAAGGTGATGGAGAACTTCAGGAACGTGCCGACGATCTCCGGCAACGTGAACTTCTCCAAGAGGTTGCACACGGTGTTCGGCCGCCGCTACCGAATCATCAGGATCCAGGACAACGTTCCGAAGGTCGTAGGGACGATCGTCGCCAAGAAGGTTCCCAAGATCTAAGGCTCGCTTGGGACCAGCGAAACCGGCCGAAACGACGAGGAGGCCCGGAGAAACACTCCGGGCCTCCTCCTTGTCGCGGTCATTCGAGGGGGTGCACGCTCTCCGCGACGTGACCCTGGAGCTGGGACGCGCGGAGATCGCGGGGCTGATCGGCCCGAATGGGGCGGGGAAGTCGACGCTCGTGAACGTTCTCAGCGGGTTCGACCGCCCGACGTCTGGGACGGTCGAACTCGAAGGGCGCGACGTCACTCACTGGAGCCCGAGCCGTCGCGGGCGGCAGGGCCTGTCGCGCACCTTTCAACACAGTCACGCCTTTCGCTCGCTCTCGGTGCGCGAGAACCTTGAGGTCGCGGCGCTCGGCGTCGGCGCGACCGCCCGTGAAGCACGGGTCCGGGCATCCGAGTTGCTCGAAAAGCTGGGTCTCAGCGGGCAGGCAGAGGCGCCCGCCGGCACGCTCGCGCAGGGCGACGAGCGGCGCCTCGGCGTCGCACGCTCGCTTGCGACCAGACCACGCTTCGTCCTGCTGGACGAGCCGGCCGCCGGCTTGCCCGAGGCCGAGGTGCCCGACTTCGCGGAAGCGGTGCGCGGTGTTCGTGACGACCATGACGCCGGCGTCCTGCTGATCGACCACAACATGGTGTTGATCATGGGTCTCTGCGACCGCATCTACGTGCTCGACCAGGGACGCGTCCTCGCGGAAGGGACGCCGGACGAAATTCGCGCCAACCTCGACGTCGCGGCGGCCTACCTCGGCGAGAGCGCCGTTCACGAGGGGGACGAAGAGGGTTGAGCGTCCCGCTGCTCGCCGTCGAGGGTCTCGAGGTGCGTCATGGTGCCGTGACGGCCGTTCACGGCCTTTCCCTCGAGGTCGACCGTGGCGAGATCGTCGGGCTGATCGGCCCGAACGGCGCCGGCAAGTCGTCGACGCTTCACGCCATCATGGGCGCGGTCCGGCCAGCTGCCGGCGACGTGCGGGTGAGGGGGGAGTCAGTGGTCGGCAAGCGTCCCGAGGCGGTCGCGCGAACGGGAGTGGCCCTCGTGCCTGAAGGGCGGCGGATCTTCGCCGACCTGACCGTGGACGAGAACCTCAAGCTGGGTCTGGCCGGCCGGCGCACCCATGACGGCGCAGACGACGACCTCGCACGGGTCTACGAGCTCTTCCCCGCCGTCGAGGAGTCCCTCAAACGGAAGGCCGGCACGCTCTCGGGCGGCCAGCAGCAACAGCTTGCGATTGCGCGGGCTCTCGTGGCCGACCCCGAGGTCCTGCTGCTCGACGAGCCCTCGCTCGGTCTGGCCCCGCGCATGGTCGACGTCGTCTTCGAGACGCTCGCCGCGATCCGGGACCGTGGGCTCGCGGTGCTGCTCGTCGAGCAGCGCGCGCAGCGGACGGTTGCGCTTGCCGACCGCTCGCACGTCCTTGCGAACGGGCAGCAGCGACTCACCCTCGGCCCGGAGTCCGCGGGCGACACCGCCGCGCTCGTCAGCGCGTACATGGCATGACCGTCGCCCTCCTCAACATCGATTGGCAGACGCTCGCCGACGCGACCGGGCTGGGCGCGATCTACGCACTGATGGCCGTCGGGATCGGGCTCGTGTTCGGCGTGCTGCGGCTTGTGAACTTCGCCTACGGGCAGCTCATCATGGCCGGCGCCTATGCGCTCGCGTTCGCCTCGGAGCGCGGCTGGCCGGTCTCGGTCGGCATCGTGCTGTGCTTCGCCGTGGTTCTCACTCTCTCGCTGCTGATGGACCGGATCGTGTTCAGGCCGCTCCGCGCCCAGACGCCTGCCGTGATGCTCGTCGCGACCTTCGCAGTCGCCTTCCTGCTCCAGAGCATCGCGCTGCTCTGGTTCGGACCGCTCGGCAAGATCGCCTCGTCGCTTGCGACGCTCAACCAGCCGGTCACCATCTCCGGCGTCGACATCCGCAAGATCGCCATCGTCGCGACCGCGCTTGCCGCAGTCTGTCTGCTCGCCCTCGTTCTCCTGCTCGAACGCACGCGCGTCGGCCTGCACATGCGGGCTGCGGCCATGGACTTCCGCACCGCAGAGCTCCTCGGTGTGCGCGCGGGACGTGTGATCAGCGCCGCGGTTCTCGTCTCGGGCGTCCTTGCGGCGATCGTCGCGGTCATGCTCACGGTCCAGAACCCGCTGGTAACGCCTGACTTCGCGTTGCGCGACACGATCCTCGTTCTCGCGGGTGTCGTGCTCGGAGGGATGAACCGGCTCGTCTCTGCGACGCTCGGTGGGTTCGCGATCGGCTTCGCGTCAGGGCTCCTTGGCGGCGCGCTGCCGACGAACCAGAGCCAGTACCTGCCTTCCTTCCTGTTCGCGGCGGTGATCCTCGTGCTCCTCGTCCGTCCAGGCGGTCTCTTCACGCGTGAGGGACAGCAGGCGGTGGAGCGCGTATGAGACGGGTCGACGCATCACTCCAGCTACTGGCCCCGCTCGCGCTCGTCGCGCTGGCCGCGCTTGTGGGGACGCTCGTCTCGACCTCGACCGAGACCTACGTGATCAACGCGCTCGTGAACGTCGCGATCGTCGTCGCCCTCTACGTCTTCATCGGCAACTCGGGCGTGGTCTCGTTCGGCCACATCAGCTTCGTCGCCGTCGGCGCCTGGGCGGCCGGAGTGCTCTCGATGCCCGTGCAGGAAAAGCCGGCGATCATGCCCCACCTCTTCGGTCTACTCGGCGACCATACGATCGGGAACGTCTGGTCGCTCGCGCTCGCGGCTGCCGTCGGCGCCGCGTACGCACTCGTGGTCGGCCTTCCGCTCATGCGGCTGTCCGGTCTCGCCGCAGGAATCGCAACCTTCGGCGTGCTCGAGATCACGCACAACGTGCTGCGCTACTGGGAGAGGATCGGGCCGGGTCTCAACACGTTCTCCGCTGTCCCCGAGACCACCGGGCTGAGGGAGGCTGCTCTCGGAGCCGGGCTCGCCGTCGTCGTCGCGTTCGCGTACAGGCGAATGCGGTTCGGGCGGCTGCTCAGCGCGACGCGGGAAGACTCGGCTGCGGCAAGGGCCGTCGGGGTATCGGTCTATCGCCAGCGTCTCGTCGCCTTCGTGCTCTCGGGCGCAATCGCGGGCTTCGCGGGCGGGCTGCTCGTCCACATGCTCCCCGTGAACACCGAGTCGGTCTACCTCGACCTCACGTTCATCACGCTCGCGATGCTCGTCATCGGCGGGGCGACGAGCCTCTGGGGCGCCGTGGTCGGCGCGCTCGCCGTCAGTGCGGTTGACTCGTTCCTCGCCGAGGCGGAGAACGGCATCCATCTGTTCGGCCGGTCCGTCGACCTGCCCGCCGGGACGCGGATCGTGGTCGTGGGCGCACTCATGGCTCTCGTCCTGATCCTGCGGCCGACCGGGCTCACCGGCGGACGTGAGTTTTCGGTCCGGCTCACCCGGCCCCGGCGGCTTCTGACAAAGTTCGCTCGATGACCGATCCCAGGTTCGCAGAGCTGCAGCAGCGCCTCGCCGAGGTAACCGACCTCACGAAGGCCGCAACGCTGCTGTTCTGGGACCAGCGGGTGATGATGCCTCCGGGAGGCGCGGCCGCCAGGGCGGAGGCGATCGGCACCGTCAGCACCCTGGCTCAGGAGCGCTTTGTCAATGCGGACATCGGCAGGCTCCTCGAGGAGCTGCGCGGTCTCGAAGAGAGCTCGGACTACGACTCGTTCGAGGCCAGTCTCATCCGGGTGACCCGCCGTGACTACGAGAAGGCGACGCGTGTCCCGCCCGAGTTGGTCGGCGACCTGAACAGGGCGTCCGCGGTCGCGTTGTCGGCCTGGGGACCTGCGAAAGAAGAGTCCAACTTCGAGGCACTGCGTCCGTACCTCGAGACGAACCTCGAGCTGCGACACCGTTACATCGACTGCTTCGACCCGACAGACGAGACCTACGACGTGCTCCTCGACAACTACGAGCCGAACATGAAGACCGCCGACGTCCGGCAGATCTTCGACGAGCTCAAGGAGGAGCTCGTGCCGCTGATCCAGGAGATCGGCGATGCCGGCGAGGTCGACGACTCCTTCCTCCACCAGGCCTTCGACCAGGGTGCGCAGCAGGCGTTCAGCCTCGAGGTGTTGCTTCGCTTCGGCTACACGGACGACGAATGGCGGATCGACCAGACCCAGCATCCGTTCATGACCAGCCCTGGACATGGGGACATCAGGCTCACGACGAACTTCCGCCCGGATGACCTGAGCTCGCTCTTCGCGACGATGCACGAGTTCGGGCACGGCGTCTACGAGTGGGGCGTGGACGAGTCGATCGCGGGGACGCCGCTCGGCTCAGGTGTCTCGCTCGGTGTGCACGAGTCCCAGAGCCGGACGTGGGAGAACCTCGTCGGGCGCAGCCGTTCGTTCTGGCGTTTCTTCTACCCGCGCCTGCAGGAGGCATTCCCCGGTCAGCTCCGCTCGGTCGACGAGGAGGCTTTCTATCGCGCGGTCAACAAGGTGCACCCGTCCCTGATCAGGATCGATGCGGACGAGGTCACCTACAACCTGCACATCATCCTCCGCTTCGAGCTCGAACAGGAGCTGATCGACGAGCGGCTGGCCGTGCGCGACCTGCCCGGAGCCTGGAACGCTCGCATGGAGGAGTACCTCGGTGTCGACGTTCCCGATGACGCACGCGGCGTGCTGCAGGACATGCACTGGGCCGGCGGCGGCTTCGGGTACTTCCCGACCTACTCGCTTGGCAACGTCATCTCCGTCCAGATCTGGGAGCGCCTGAAAGAGGAGCTCGGCGATGTCGATGAGCGCTTCGAACGCGGCGAATTCGGTGACGTGCGTGAGTGGTTGCGCGACCACCTCTATCGCATGGGCCGGAAGTTCACGCCGCAGGAGACGATCGAGCGCGTCACGGGCAGTCCGATCGACGCGAAGCCGTACGTGCGTTACCTCCGCGAGAAGCTCGCGCCGCAGGCGGTTTGAGCGCCACGGCGCCGGCCCAGTCGCCGCTCGAGCGGCTGAAGGAAATCCTCGCCGAGCTCGCCGACCTCGGACACGCGGAGCAGATCCTCGACTGGGATGCGCGTGTCTCGATGCCTCGCGGGGGAGCCAACGCGCGCGCCGATGTTGCCGCGACCCTCGCGGAGTTTTCGCACCAGCGGTTCGTCACCGATGAGGTGGGTGAGCTTCTCGAGCGGCTCGCCGCCGACGAGGATCCCGACTCGGTCGACGGAGCGCTCGTTCGCGTCACCCGCCGCGAGTGGGACCGCGCACGGCGAATCCCGTCGGACCTCGCGGGCGAGCTGGCCCAGGCGAACGGCGTCGGCGTCGCCGCGTGGGACGACGCGAAGAAGTCCTCCGACTTCGCGCTCTTCCGGCCACATCTCGAGCGGCAGCTGGAGCTGAAGCATCAATACATCGCGTGCTTCCCGGAGATTGACGAGCCGTACGACGCGCTGCTCGACGAATACGAGGAGGGGCTCACGACCGCGAAGGTCGAGGAGGTCTTCGGGCGGCTGAAGGGCGAGCTCGTCGAGCTTGTCGACCGTCATCGCGACGACGTCGTCGAGGACCTGAAAGGCCCGTTTCCGGTTGCTGCGCAACAGGAGGCGGGACGGATGGTGCTCGAGGCGTTCGGCTGGGATCCGAGCTCATGGCGGCTCGACGAGACGCCGCACCCATTCGCGTCGAAGCCCGGGGCGGGAGACATCCGGTTGACGACACACACCGACGAGCGGGACATCACGTCGCTCTTCTCGACGATGCACGAGTTCGGCCACGGTGTGTACGAGTTCGACATCGACCGATCGTTGGCGCGGACACCGCTCGGAGGGGGAACCTCGAGCGCAATCCACGAGTCTCAGAGCCGGACGTGGGAGAACCTTGTCGGACGAAGTGCCGGCTTCTGGCGCTGGTTCTACCCGCAGCTCCAGGGTCTCCTCCCCGACGCGCTCGGAGGGATCGGCGAAAGCTCGTTCGTACGGGCGGTGAGCGCCGTGCGCCCCGGCCTGATCCGCGGCGACGCCGACGAGGTCACCTACGGGCTCCACATCATCCTCAGGTTCGAGCTGGAGCGTGAGCTGCTTGCAGGAACCGTCGAAGTACAAGACCTGCCCGACGTCTGGAATGCGCGCATGCGCGAGTACCTCGGCGTCGAAGTACCGGACGACGCGCACGGCGTGCTGCAGGACATGCACTGGTCGGCGGGGCTCTTCGGGTATTTCCCGACCTATCAGCTCGGCAACGTGATCTCGGTCCAGATCTGGCGGCGGGCGGTGTCCGAGCTCGGCGACCTCGAAGAGCAGTTCGCGCGCGGAGAGTTCACGGTCCTACGCGAGTGGCTGCGCGAGCAGATCTATCGCCACGGGAGTCGATATTCGCCGCCGGAGCTCCTGGGCCGGGTCACCGGCTCCGAGATCGATCCGGATCCGTACCTCGAGTATCTCCGCGCCAAGTTCGCGTGAGGGTGTGCGTCATTGGTGCCGGTGCGATCGGAAGCCTGCTGGCCGCTCATCTGGCGAAGGTCGCGGACGTCTCCGTGCTTACGCGGCGGGATGACCATGCGCAGGCGCTGAACGAACACGGCCTGACGGTGAGCGGGCGGCACGACTTCACCGCGCGGGTCGCGGCGGTTGCCGAACCGAGCGAGCTTCCCGAGTTCGACCTCGGCATCATCGCGACGAAGGCGACCGGGGTTGCAGGGGCGGCCGCATCGCTTCGCGGCCGGTTCCCCGGAGCGACGATCATGACCGTTCAGAACGGGCTCGGGGCGGAGGAGATCGTGCGAGCGCAGGGAGGCTGGCCCCTCGTCTCCGCTGTCACCTTCATGAGCGGGACGAAGCATTCCGACACACACGTGGAGTACATCCTGGACACGCCGACCTGGCTCGGCCCGTACGAGGGCTCGTCCTACGAGCAGGTGCAGGAGATCGCGCAGCTCCTGCTCGAGGCCGGGCTCGAGGCGGAGGCATTGCCGGACCTGCGCCCGGCTCAGTGGTCGAAGCTCGTCTTCAATGCGACGGTGAACGGCGTCTCCGCGCTGACCGGGCTGCCACACGACGCCCACTTCGCGGCCGAGGCAGAGCCGTCGGATCTCGGCCACCTCGTGCATGCCCTGGTCGACGAGGGGAAGCGCGTCGCCGCAGCGGCGGGAGTGGAGCTGTACGACGATCCCTGGGAGATGAACGTCCTGGCGACGCGGCGAGGTAGTGCGCACTACCCGTCGATGCTCGAGGACGTGGAAGCGCGTCGGCCGACCGAGGTCGAGCTGATCAACGGCGCGCTCGTGCGAGAGGCGGCACGCCTCGAGGTCGACGTACCGCTGCACACCGCCGTCTATCGGCTCGTAGCAGCTCGCGAGGCGTCGTACTCGTGAGGGTCTGCATCGTAGGTTGCGGCGCCGTCGGCTCGCTCTTCGCCGCAACGCTCGCACAGCTCGACGACGTCGAGGTCTGGGCGTACGACCTCTATCGCGAGCATGTGGACGCGATCAACCGCGACGGCCTGCGGTTGAGCGGAGCGGGGGAGGCTCTCGGGCGGCCGAGGGCGACCTCGGATCCCGGCGAGCTACCGGCCTGTGACTTCGGGATCGTCGCGACCAAGGCGATGCACACCTCGGCCGCGATCGAGGCCACGGCGGCGGCGTTCGCGGATGGCTGTGTCGCGACCGTACAGAACGGCCTGGGTAACGAAGAAGCAATTGCAAAACACACCGAGCGGGTGATCCGCGGGACGACGTTCCCCGCCGGCAAGCTGCTCGAGCCCGGCCACGTGCAGTGGGACGTCAAGGGCGACACGACCTTCGGTCCGTTCGAGCCGAAGCCGGCCCCGTTCGAGGAGATTGCCCGGCTGGCCGGGGCGTGCACCCGTGCCGGGATGCCGGCCCAGGCCGTCGAGGACGCGCGCGGGCCTCAGTGGCGGAAGGTGATCTTCAATGCGGCGACAAACCCGGTCGGGGCGCTGACCCGACTGACGCACGGCCGCGTCTGCGAGGACCCCGGGCTGCGCCGGCTCGTGACCGGCCTGGTCGACGAGGGGAAGGCGGTCGCGGCCGCGCAGGGAATCGTGCTCGACGCCGATCCCGAAGATCTGATCGACCACGCGGCGAAGCCCGAGGTTGCTTACGGTCACAAGGCGTCCATGCTGCAAGACGTCGAGGCACGACGTCCGACCGAGATCGACTACCTGAACGGTGGGATCGTCCGCTTCGGCGAGGAGCACGGGATCCCGACGCCGTTGAATCGCGCGATCTGGTCGCTCGTGAAAGGCTTGGAGCAATCGTGGTGAGCCCGGCCGAGATCGAACGACGCTACCGCGCCATCCGCGAGGCGATGGCCGAGCACCAGCTCGACGCCGTCGTCGTCTGCGGCTCGGAGTACACCGGGTTCGAGGGCGCTGTCACGTACATGTCCGGCTTCGTGATCGTCCACCGCTATGCGTACGTGATCCTGCCGCGTGAGGGAGCCCCGACGATCGTCTTCCCGGCCGAAGCCCGTTACGTCGGGGAGCACGGAACGTCGTGGATCGAGGACCAGGTCTTCGCAGAGCGCCCCGGCCAGTACATCGGCGACCGGCTCGCCGCACAGCGGGTCGGGGTCTACGGGCTGGACTACGTGATGGCAGTCCGCGATCTCGACGGCGCGCAGGTGCGCGTCGAGTTCGTACCGTTCGACGCCGAGTTCGATCTGGCGCGCTCAGTGAAGAGCGAGACCGAGCTCGAATCCGTGCGCGACTCGGTGCGGATCAACACCGAGGGATTCTGGGCGTTCCTCGCGGCGTACGCACCCGGGAGGACAGCGGCTGAGGTTCTCGCTCCCGCGGAGGAGCTGTTCGTCGAGGAAGGCTGTGGCCGGCTGACGATGAACATGGTGCTCGTCGGCGCGGAGTTCGCGATCGCGCGGAAGAGCACGGTCCTGGGCGAGTTCTGCATCCCGTCACTCGAGATCGCCGGGCCCGGCGGCCACTGGGTCGAGGTGTCGCGTTCGATCGGCAAGCCGAACGCTGAGGTGAGCAGGATGCTCGAAGCCTACGAGGAGTATTTCGAGGCGGCCAGGACAGCTCTCAAGCCGGGTGTGACCTCTCATGATGTGCACCGCGCCGTCTCGAAAGGCTTCACCGATCGCGGCTACCACCTCGGCCACGTCACCGGACACTCGATCGGGATGACGATGATCGAGCATCCGAAGATCGGCGAAGCGATCGAGACCGAGTTACGCGAGAACATGGTGTTTTCCATGCACCCACATGTCATCGCCGACAACGGACACGACTGTCTCTACATGCAGGACACCTGGCTCGTCACGGCCGACGGCGGTGAGCCGCTCGCGGGCTTGCCGATGCGGATCTACGAGGCCGGCGAGACCCGGCCCTAGACCCGTTCAGCCGACTTCGGCGTGAATGCGGCCGGACGACTCTCTGAGCCGTCCGCCGTCGCGGCCGGCCCGCACGGCCATGATCTCCGCAAGCATCGAGAGCGCCGTCTCGGCCGGTGTGTGAGCCCCGATGTCGAGACCTGCCGGGCCGGAAATCCGGTCGAGTGCCGACTCGTCGACTCCCGCCTCGAGCAGGCGCTCGCGACGCCGCTCCTGATTGCGACGCGAGCCGAGGGCCCCGATGTAGTAGGCGTCGGTCGTCAGCGTGCCGACCAGCATCGGAATGTCGAACTTGTCGTCGTGGGTGAGCACGATGACCGCGGTGGCGTGATCAGGCTGTACCTGCGCAAGCGTTTCGTCCGGCCACGCAACGATCACCTCGTGCGCATTCGGAAGCCGTTCCCGGGTCGCGAAGCGTCCGCGCGCATCCGCGACGATCGTGTGCCAGCCGAGACCGCGTGCCGCGGCGCAGAGCGCGTCGGCAGTGTCGACTGCGCCGTAGACGAGCAGTCGCGGTGGTGGCCCGAAGACGTCCGCGAAGACCCGCCTGCCGTGCAGCTCGACCACCTTGCTGTGGCCACCTCGAATCAGATCGTCCGCAACCGGATCGTCGCCGTCGCGGACGAGCCGTTCTGTTCCGTCAGCGAGGTCGGTGAATGCGACCGCCCGGCGTTCCTCACGTGCGACATCGGCGAGGCGGCCGAGGAGCCCAGGATCGGGCTCGGACACCCAGACGTCGATCTCGCCTCCACAGGGAAGCCCGACGCTGAGTGCAAGATCGTCGGAGATGCCGAAGGTGAGCAGCCGGGGCTCGCCGCCGGCGAGCACCTCACGGGCTGCCTCGACGACCTCACTCTCGACACAGCCGCCGGAGACGGAGCCTGCGAGCTCTCCGCCTTCCGAGACGGCGAGCTTCGAGCCGACGGGCCGTGGGGCGGAGCGGCGCGTTGCCACGACGGTGGCAACCGCGACACGATCCCCGGCCGCACGCCAGCGATCGAGCTCGTGGAGGATCTCCCTCACGGAGAGATCGTAGCCCGGGTCCTCAGCGTGGAAGGACTAGTGCCCGCAGCGACAGACAGACTCGCCGAGCTGGGAGCGCTCGAGCTTGAGACCGCAACGCGCGCACATCGGCGGGGCGATCTTGGCCCGCACGAGCAACGCCCGCATCAGCACGGCCCACAGGACCATGTAAGGGACGAGGAGCTGCGCGGTCATGCCCCCCGTATCGGCTCGAGCCGCTCCCGGGTTTAGCCACAATCTCATCGAATTTGCGACCGGCCGACGGCGGGTAGAATGAACCCGTGGGCTGGTTGATGATCGCCCTGCTGATCGGCACCGTCGCGGCGGTAATCGGCGCTGAGTGGCCGAGGGTTTCCGCGCGGTTCGGCAGCGAGGCAAGGCAGCGGCGCGAACGCACGCAGCGCAAGAGCCAGCTGAAGCTGCTCCGGACCGAGACGGAAGAGTTCGCCGCGAGCGTCGAGCGAGACCTCGACCAGCTCCCGACGATCGAAGAGACAGACCGGAAGCGCTAGCGAACCACGAACGAGGCCCGCAGCGTCCGCGTGTTCGGGAGGATGCGCGGGACGTTTTCCATGTTCTTCGTCTCCTGGTAGTCGGAGACGGAGAAGGTCAGCGCATGCCGGCCGGCGGCGATCCCCGAGAGCGGCACTCGCACCCGTCCCGCGCGATACGAGACCGGCACGAAGTCTTCGTCGATGTGAGCTTGCAACGACTCCGGATCGATGCCGGAGCCGCCGTCGCTCACCGCCAGCTCGAGAAAGCGGCCGCGCACCCCGAGGACGCGGGCGGACGGCGGAGTCGCATCACCGAGCCAGAACCGGAATCGGAATCCACCTGTCCTCCCGCCTGCCGGCGTGTCGAAGACGATGTCGTAGGTTCCTGGGCCGGGGAGAGCGACCCCGGCGACGAGGCGGTGACGCCCGTAGCTGGCTCGGTACGGATTCTGGTCGTACGGCAGGGCCGTATAGCCGGCGAGGCGGTTCTCGTCGCCCGCCCTGACCACGCGCGGCTCGACTTTGACTCCGCCGTCGCGCGACGTGACCGCCACGCCGAAGTTTGCGATCCGGCGGCGAATCTGCACGCGATACACGACTTCGCGACCCGTGAGCCGGACCGGAAACGGGGCGTGTCTCGGCAGGACGTCGGGGTACCGGTACGACGTGACACGGGAGGCGCCGCGGGACGTGTTGCCGGCGTAGTTCCCCGTTCTCGAGAGGGACGTGTGCCGATCGAGCCGGAGCCTCGGCCGCTCGGTCCGGAACCAGAAAGCAATCCGCCGGCGGACGCCGCTGCGTGTGAGGACCACAAAGCCCGTGACATCGCCTTCGCGCGCTCCACGCGGCACGTTCACGCGTACCGGGAGCACTCCCGGCACGGTCACCTGCGCGGGGGCCGAGACGGACCCGGCTCCATTGCTCAGCCCGACGTTCCAAACACCGGCGCCGCCGCCCGCATCCGACAGGGTCAGGTTGCGCGTTGCGCGAGAGCCGGGTTTGCGCAGGCCGAACGTCAATGAGGTCGGACTGGAGAACACGAGCGGCTGATCAGCCTTGACAAGATCGATTCGGCCGCCGCCCTCACGAAGGGCGTTGACCTCGAACGTGCTCCCGCTGTGAACCGGATCTCCGGTCAGCGCCAGTGCCGACCTGACATTTTCCGGTGTCCAGGTCGGATGCCGCTGGCGCAGCACGGCCGCCGCTCCCGCGACGTGCGGTGCCGACATGCTCGTTCCGCTGAGCTCGACGTAGCTGCCCCCGGGCGCGGCCGACGCGACGTCCTCGCCTGGGGCGGTGACGTCAGGCTTGAACATCAGCGAATAGGGCGTCGGGCCGGCAGAGGAGAAGCTCGCGATGAAATCCACGTCTGGACTGCCGTGCCCACCGCTCGACGCAGCGACCGAGATCACCTTTGCCGCGTTCGCCGGTGACGTGATCGTCCCGTAGCCGTATTGATCGAAGTCGTTGCCTGCCGAAACCGCCGCAACGACGCCGGCGTCCGCCGCAGCATTGAGCGCATTGACCACGGCGTCGCGGCGCGGATCGATCTCCGTTTCTCCGAGCGAGAGGTTGATCACGTCCATGCCGTCGCGGACCGCAGCCTCGATCGCAGCGGCGAGCTCCGGAGAATTGCCGTTTGCACCGAACTGGCTCGGGATCCCGAGAGCCTTGTAGTTCCCGAGATAGGCGCGGGGCGCGATGCCGGAAAGACGCACGCCGGTCCGCGTCGGGGTGTTGTTGTCACCGGCAGCGATCCCCGCCACATGCGTTCCGTGATCGGAGAGCTCGGGATCGAACGGCAGATGCGCGTTGCGGTAAACGGGCGTCGCCGGCGCGAAGGCTCGCGCGACGATCACCTTCGGTGTCGTATAGGCCGTCTGACCTTTCGGAAAGCCCGCGGGATACGAAAGACCCGTGGGCGCGAAGAACGGATGCGTCTGGTCGATGCCGTCGTCGACGATCGCGATCTTCATGCCCTGCCCTGCAGTGGCGAGCGTAGGCCCCCAGACCTGCGGCGCACTGATCAGCTCCGGCGTCCTGTCGAGGAGCGTGTGGTAGGTCACGTTCGGCCAGACGTGCGCGACCCCGGTGATACGGGCAATCGTCGACACCCGGCTCCTGGGCACGACGACCGCGAAGCCGTTGAGGACGACGCCGTAGTGCCAGCGAACGTCGGCGCTGGGAATCGAGGCGCGGATCCGCGCCTGCACGACACGCTGAGCACGATCGAGACGCCCGAGGTAGTCCCTGCTCGCCGGCGCGCCGAGCAACAGGCGTTGCGGCCGAGCGAACGAGGAGTAGGCCAGCGTGCTCCGCTGGGCGAAGACCTCGGCCAGGGCAGGCTGCTTCAAGGTGACGAGCACCTCGACATTGCCGGCATGTGCCGACGAGGCGAACGCCAGGCTCGCCAGGCCGCAGATCAGGAGACCCCTCTTCAGGTCGAAAATGGTACGGCTAAACTGTTAAGTCGGGCGGATGTGGCGGAATTGGTAGACGCGCACGGTTCAGGTCCGTGTGGGCGCAAGCTCGTGGAGGTTCAAGTCCTCTCATCCGCATAGCCAGAAGCGTCGTGAATTCGGGCGAGGATCGAGTCCCAGGACTCCCCGGCCAGGCATCGAAAGAAAGTCGAGGGGCGAGCCCTGTCCAAGCGGGGCGCTTCGCCGCAGTTGCGCGCTGCTTGTTTGCCGTCAGGGGCTCGTCCCTCGTCTAAAGAGACTCGGCCGCGGGCGAAACCCTGCGCTTTGGCCTGCCCCCGGTTCTGCCGACCGCCAGGGACGCGAGTAGACTCGGAGCCTCGATGCTTCGCCGGGGACTGGGGGTAGCTGCGGTTCTGCTCGTCTTCGCGGCGCCGGCTGCGGCTGCCGGGACACTCGGGCCTGCCGAGGTGCGCTCCGCGGACGGCACCCTGATCGGTAAAGCGGGAGCGGGGTCCTACGCCTATCCCGCCGACGGCTCCGTCCTTCGGATCGGTTCGTCGCGGGCCACCGCCGCCCGCGTCGTCCTTCGGGACGTCTCGATGTTCAACGGCCGCGTCACCGTGCGCAGGCTCATGGTTCCCGCCCGTGGCCTCGCCGGGGCGAGGGTCGAAGGCCTCGTCGTCGACGGGACGAGCTACGTCGTCGGCCCGAACGCGATCATCCCGCTCCACGGTGGTAGTTACATCGTCGCGCTGCAGGAGGCGGTCTCGCCGGGGCGCACGGGCTCCGGGCTCGTGGCGCTGCGGGCATTCGTCTCCGATCCGTCGCTCGGGCTCGCGCCGGGCACACAGCTGCTCGTCGGCCTCGCCCGCGCTGCGCATCCGGACTCCGGGACGAGCCGGGCCGCCGCAGTGCTCGGGTTGCCGCAGCTGCCGGCCGCGCAGGCGTCGATGTCAGGCGTGCCGACGTTCCTCGAGCCGGAGATCCTCCCCTCGAACGCGACGCTCGGGGGACAGGCGGTCGCGCTCGCGTATCGCTTCCTCGGCGTGCCGTACGTCTGGGGCGGCGATTCGCCCGCCGGCTTCGACTGCTCCGGGCTCACGATGTACGTGTACGGACAGCTCGGGATCAAGCTGGGCCATTACACGGGGTTCCAGTATTACGCGGGCCTCCGCGTCCCTCGTGATCAGCTTCAGCCGGGCGATCTCGTGTTCTTCCGTGCGAACTCGGCCGGTGTGCCACAACACGAAGGGATGTACATCGGCAATGGCTCGTTCATTCAGGCACCGCATACCGGCGACGTCGTGAAAGTCTCGAGTCTCTTCGAGGCGCGGTACGCGCTCGCCTACGTTGGCGCGGTCCGTCCCTATGCCGCCGGCACCGGGTCGTCGTTGCCGTCGTCGTCACCGCCCAGCTGGACCTCGGCGTCCGGATAGAGCACGCGCCAGACGCGTAGGTAGATCTCGAGCTCCGCCGCCGTCGGGCCCGTCGGTGAAAGGTCGACTTCGAGTTGTCCCGGCCCGGCCACGATCGCCGCCTGGCCCAGACTCCGCAGGAAGTTCGCCAGACGGTCCGTGTAGCTCGGGTCAGAGAGGCGAAGCTGCATGCGGGCCGCCTACCGAAGCGTCACATCCCGGCGGTCGGCTGGGATCACCCGACCGAGGGACAGTCAGTCCCTCCGCCGGGTGAACTTGTCAGTTGAGTGAGTCGAGCACCTCCGAAGCGTGGCCCGCGGGCTTGATTCCCATCATCGCCCTGGCGACGTTTCCGTCCGAGTCGATGATGAACGTCGAGCGCTTGATGCCCATGCTCTTCTTGCCGTAGGAATTCCGCTCCTCCCAGACGCCGTACTTCTCGGCCACCTCGTGCTCGGGGTCGGCGAGCAACGTGAACGGCAGCTCGTACTTCGACTTGAACTTCCCGTGGGAGGCGACGTCGTCCGGGCTTACGCCGAGGATCTCCGCGCCGCGCTCGCGGAACACGTCGTAGGAGTCCCTGAATTCGCAGGCCTCGACGGTGCAGCCCGGCGTGTCGTCCTTGGGATAGAAGTACAAGACGACCGGTCGGCCCTTCAGGTCGGAGAGCTTCACAGTCTCGCCGGTGTCACTCTGGAGCTCGAAATCCGGGGCGGCCTTACCTTCCTCGATCACGACAGATCCTCTCTGTAGGGTGCGCTCGCGATGCTAACGGTGCATCACCTGCTCGCATTCCTGGTGATCGCGGTTTGCGTGCTCTCGGCCCTGGTTGCGCTGATCGCATACCGGCGGCGAGGGAATGCCGGCGGCCTCGTGGCCCACGCACTCGCTCTTGCACAGACCCTGATCGTCGCGCAGTTCGCCGTCGGCCTCCTCTTGCTCGCGGATCACCGTCACGCGGACAAGGGGACGCACTACATGTACGGGAGCCTCGCGGTGCTCACAGTGGCCTGGCCGTGGTTCTACGCGCCACCGGAGCCGCGTCGCCGGCTCGCGTGGTTTGCCGGAGCTACCCTGTTTGCAGCCGTGCTCGCAGTCCGCGCCTACATGACCGCCTGAGTTGGGCAAGTTCCTTTCCGACCGGCCGACGCTCCGTGGCTTTCTGATCATCGGGCTGATCGCGCTCGTCGTGGTCGTCCTCAACCAGTACACAGCGCTCCTGGCGATCGCGGCGCTCCTCCGGATCGCGTTCTTCCTCGCGGTCGCGTTCTTCGTCTATCTCATGTGGCGCGAGCGGCGTGGTGAGATCGAGAGCTGGTCGACGCGTGAGCGGGTCGTTTTCTACGGTTCGGCACTCCTGATCGTCACCGCGATCGGCCTCTATTTCTGGCGGGGCCTGCCCGGCTACGAACAGCTCGGGTTCATCGGAGTCATCGCGGGGGCGGGTTACGCGATGTTCCGGGTCTGGCGCGGTCGTCATTCCTACTAGTAGCTCAGGCGACTGCTCAGGAGAGCCGATGCGACTTCGATGAGCCTCAGGCGACTTCTCCGGCCTGCTCCGCACCTCGAGCGAGACACCGCGCAGCATGCGCTGCTCGTCGGCATCGGCGGAGCGCTGGCGCTCGGGGCCGTGGTCGGGATCGCCTGGGCCGCAGGCTTCGGCCGGGTGCTGCACGAACTGCACCACTTCAACCCGATCTGGCTCCCGGTGGCCTTCGGCATGGAGCTGGCGGCATACTTCGGTTACGTCGTCGCCTACCGCGAGGTCGCGCGGCTCGAGGGTGGACCGCAACTCGGGATCGCGCGGGCCGGTGCGATCGTTGCAGCCGGATTCGGCGCGTTCGTCATCCGTGGCGGCTTTGTCGTGGATCGGCATGCGCTCGAGACCGCCGGTCTTGCGCCGCGCGAGGCGCGTGCTCGCGTGCTGGGCCTCGGGGTCCTCGAGTACGCGGTGCTTGCACCCGCTGCCGCGCTCGCCGCCGTGATCCTGCTC
>DATMZV010000112.1:0-2517 GCA_035573355.1 Gaiellaceae bacterium
CTGTCGCCAGCACGGTTCGAGATCGCTCGCCCATCAGCCCTCGTCCTCGACGTGCTGCGGCATCAAAAAAGCCCCGCTTTCCGGGGCTTTCTGAGGAGCGGATGATGGGACTCGAACCCACGACCTTCTGCATGGCAAGCAGACGCTCTAGCCAACTGAGCTACATCCGCGAACGACGGCCAGTATAGCCTCAGGCTTCGGCGTCCAGAGCCTCGTTCACGAGCCGGTCAGCCAGTTCGTTGTGTGCCCGGCGCACCGCTGTATAGCGGACGCGGCCGAACTTCTTCTCCAGATCCGAGGCCTCCTCCCAGAGCTCGCGCAAGGCCTCGTTCTTGACCTTGTACTCGCCCCGCATCTGCTTGACGAGGAGCTCTGAGTCCGAGACCACTTCGAGCTCGCGGACGCCGACCTCCGCGGCCCTGGCGAGACCCGCGACCAGGCCGCTGTACTCCGCGACATTGTTCGTCGCCCGCCCGATCGCCTCGCCGTGCGCGGCCAGCACGTGTCCATCCTCCGCCTCGAGCACGTAGCCGTACGCCGCCGGACCGGGGTTGCCGCGCGCACCGCCGTCCGTGAAGAGCTTCGCTTTCACAACAGCGCATACACGTCGAATGCCGGCTCCTCGTACGGATGCGCCGATCGCAGTGCCGCGATCACCTCTGCCTGCAGCTCTTCCGGGAAGACCGTCTCGAGCCGCAGCTCGGCGACGCGCTGCTCGCGCCCGGCTTCCCCGATCGACGGGCTCGTTCCCTCCCCGCCGAAGAACGTGCCCGTCCCCTGCGTGTACCAGGAGCAATGCTCGTACTCGCCGATGCGCCCGGCGCCCGCTTCGAAGAGGGCGCTACGAACAGCGTCGAGCGCCTCACGCGGAACGAAGACGACGAGCTTGCGGTTCAGATCTCGGTATCGATCTGCGCCTTCTGCAGCTTGCCGCTGTAGTCGACGTAGATCGATTTCCATTCCGTGAAGACGTCGAGCGCGGCCTGCCCGGCCTCGCGATGGCCGTTGCCCGTGTCCTTGGTGCCGCCGAAGGGCAGGTGCACCTCGGCCCCGATCGTGCCCGCATTGATGTACGTGATCCCTGCCTGCAGATCGCGCATCGCGCGGAAGGCCTTGTTGACGTCGCGTGTGAAGATCGACGACGAGAGGCCGAACTTGATCCCGTTCGAGACTCGAATCGCCTCGTCGAAATCGCCGACGCGAATCAGCGCAGTCGTCGGGCCGAAGATCTCCTCCTGCGCAATGCGCATCTGCGGATCGACATCGCCGAAGATCGTCGGGCGGTAGAAGTTCCCCTTCTCGAAGCCGTTGCCGGTCGCGACCTCGCCCCCGGTCAGGAGCTTGGCGCCCTCGTCCTTGCCGATCTCCGTGTACGAGTGAATCTTCTCGAGCGACTTTTTGTTGATGACGGGGCCGACGTCCGTGTCGTCTTCCCAGCCGGGCCCGAGGCGGAGCTTCTCCGCCGCAGCGACGAGCCTGGACTGGAGCGCCTCGTAGACGCCGTCCTCGACGATCACTCGTGACGCCGCCGTGCAGCGCTGGCCGGACGTGCCGAATGCGGACCAGACGATCCCATCGGCCGCGAGTTCGAGGTCCGCGTCGTCGAGGACGATGATGGCGTTCTTGCCACCGAGCTCGAGATGCACGTGCTTGAGGTTCTCCGCGGCGTTCCGCATCACCTCGACACCGGTCTCGCGCGAGCCGGTGAGCGTGATCACAGGGACGTCTGGATGCCGCACGAGCCGGTCGCCGACCGCACCGCCTCCACCGTGCACGATGTTGATCACACCGCTCGGCAGGCCTGCTTCGACGAGCAGCTCGACGAAGCGCTCGCCGAGCAGCGGCGTGTCGGTCGCCGGCTTGAAGACGACTGTGTTCCCGGAGATGAGGGCCGGCGTGATCTTCCACGAAGGAATCGCGATCGGGAAGTTCCACGGCGTGATCACGCCGATCACACCGATCGGCATGCGTACGCTCATGTTGAACTTGTCGCGCAGCTCCGAGGGAGTCGTCTGGCCGAACAGGCGCCTGCCTTCTCCCGCCATGTAGAGGCTCATGTCGATCGCCTCCTGGACGTCGCCTCCCGCCTCCGCCTTGACCTTGCCCATCTCGCGGGCCATCAGGTCGGTGAGCTCTTCCTTCTCCCCCATGAGGAGATTCGCGAAGCGGTAGAGGATCTCCCCCCGCTTCGGCGCGGGAACGAGCCGCCAGTCCTCGTACGCCGCTTTCGCAGCCGCGACGGCGCGATCGACGTCCTCCGCCGTCGAGCGCGGGAAGGTGCCGATTGTGTCGCCCGACGCGGGGTTGAAGCTCTCGAAGGTGTCGCCGGAGGCCGAGTCGACCCACTCGCCCCCGATGTAGTTCAGGAAAGTCTTCGTCCCCGTCAATGCCACGGGGCGAGTCTACTCAGACGAGCCCTCGGTCTCGGGGAAGGTGCCGGGGATCCGGGCGCGGCGCCGGTCGCGGGTCTCCCGCTGCTCCGCGTATTTTGCGTCGTCGCCGCCCTTGCGGTTCCGC
>DATMZV010000113.1:0-3359 GCA_035573355.1 Gaiellaceae bacterium
CTCGACCGCCTCGACGAGTCGCGGGATGTCCTCGGGCTGGTTCTGCAGGTCGCCGTCCATCGTGACGATGACGTCCCCGCGCGCCCGCGACAGCCCGGCATGCATCGCGGGATGCTGGCCGAAGTTGCGCTTGAAGCGGACCGCGCGCACGCGCACGTCGGTTGCGTGAAGGCGCTCGAGTGCGGCGAACGTGCCATCTGTCGAGCCGTCGTCCACGAAGATCAGCTCGAAGGTGTGCGGCCCGGGATCGAGCGCTGCGACCGCACGCCGGTAGAGCTCGTCGATCGACCCCGCCTCGTTGAAGACCGTCACCACGACCGACAGATCAGGGGCAGGGAGGTCTGCATCGGTGACGAGACCGGTCTCGAACGCCTGTGTGCCAGCCATGGCAACAGAGGATAGTGCCCTGGGGATCCCTCTTTCGAGGGACGCGGGCCGCCGAGCCCCTGACGAAGCTCCGGTTGATGCCTGCGGCCTGGCTAGAGCGGCGCCTGTTGATCGCGATCGCGGTCACGCTCTATAGCGCCGTCTTCATCGCGTTCGTCCTGTTCGAGGTTCCGGGCCTCGGGCTCGGGCACTTCTTCTACATCCCGGTTGCGCTGCTCGCACTCGCAGGCGGAACCCGATTCGGGCTGCTCGGCGGAGTCATCGCCGCCGCTCTCTATGCGCTTGCGATCGCCGTGACCCCGCGCCTACCGACCCAGGACGTCCTTACTCTTGCGATGGCGATCAGGCTCGTGACCTACTCGTCCTGCGGGATGCTGATCGGCTGGTTCGCGAACGAGCATCGGCGCCACCTCGAACAGCTGCGAGAGTTTGCCGACCGCGACTTCCTGACCGGCCTCCTGAACACCCGTGTCTTCGACGAAGTGCTTGCGCGGCGCTGTAACGCAGAAGCGCCGTTTCTCCTCGTGCTCGGAGACATGGACGACCTGAAGCTGTTGAACGACACGCACGGGCACACGGCCGGAAACCAGAAGCTCCGCGAACTGGCGGACGCGTTGCGCCGGCTCACCGACTCCGAGGACGAGCTGGCGCGCGTCGGCGGTGACGAGTTCGCGATCCTCATCGAAGGACGACTGGCAGGCGCCGCGCAACTCTGCGCGCAGCTCCGTGCCGACCTCGAAGCGCAGGATCTGCAGGTGACCTTCGGCTGGGCCGCCTGGCCGGAAGACGGGCTCAGCCCGACGGAGCTGTTCCGTAAGGCCGACGATCGCCTCTACGCCGCGAAGCTCATTCAGAGGAACCACCGGGTCGTCGCGCAGGTGGCGGGCGCGCGCTAGCACTCGCGCGGGCGGCCGGAGCCGCCCGCGCAAGAGACCGTTCGGGCTAGGCCGCTTCCGCGAAGGCGACCGGCTCGTCGACCGTCGCCTCGGCAACCCGGTTGCGGCTCGGGATCAGGAACGCGGCCACGGCACCGAGGAAGACGACCGCCGCGCCGATCCAGAGGGCGGGCACCATCCCGTCGACGAACGACTGGCCGTTCGAGTAGCTCCCGTAGTGCGACCAGACGGAAGCCAGCACGGCCACGCCGAACACCCCGCCGAGCTCGCGAATCGCGTTCTGCGCGCCCGAGGCCTTGCCCTCCTCCTCCGGCCGAACCGCGGCGAGGACGACGTTCGCCACCGGTGCCCAGAACATCGCCATCCCGATCCCCGAAACCATGAACGGCAAGACGAGGTGCCAGTACGGGGTCGTCGGGGTCGAGATCGCCGCGAGCGAGGCGAGCCCGCCGGCCTGCAACGTCAGTCCGATGCCCATCAGCCGCGCGCCGCCGATCCTGTCGGAGAGAGCGCCGGCGATCGGCGCGACGAACATCGGCATGATCGTCCACGGGAGGATGCGCAGGCCCGAGCCGAACGGCGAGTAGCCCTGCACGGTCTGGAAGAACTGCGACAGCAGGAAGATCGACCCGAACATCCCGAAGAACATCAGGAGCGAGGCGACGTTCGCGAGCGTGAAGACGCGGTTCTGGAAGAAGCGCATCGGCAGCATCGGTTCCGCGGTCCGCAGCTCCCAGAGCACGAACAGCGCGAAGACGAGAGCGCCGGCCACGAGGGAGATGACGATCTCGGGCGACGTCCAACCCTGTCCGTGGCCGCGCACGAGACCCCACACGATCCCTGTGAGCCCCACGCTCGCCAGCGCGACCCCCGGCAGGTCGAGCTTGGCGGCAGGTCCGTACGTCTCGTCCAGCCGCCGCAGCGCGAGCGGGATCAGGACGATGCCGATCGGGACGTTGAGCCAGAAGATCCAGTGCCAGGAGATGCCGCTCACGACCGCTCCGCCGACGAGCGGCCCGAACGCGACCGCGAGGCCGGCGATGCCGCTCCACGCGCCGATGAACGCTCCGCGCCGGTTGGCTGGCACGCCCGCGCTCAGGATGGTGAGCGTCAGCGGGGTGATGATCGCGCCACCGACGCCCTGAGCCGCACGCGCGGCGATGAGCACCCCGGCCGACGGCGCGAGTGCGGCGGCGGCGGACGACACGGTGAAGATCGCGAGGCCGACCGCGAGCATCCGGCGCCGCCCGAAGCGATCGCCGAGCGCAGCGCCCGTGAGCAGGAGGACCGCGAAGGTCAGCGTGTAGGCGTTGACGGTCCACTCGAGGCTCTCAACCGTCGCATGCAGGTCCTCGCGGATGACCGGCAGTGCGGTCGTGACGACGAGGTTGTCGAGCGTGGCCATGAAGACCGCCGCCGAGGTGATCGCAAAAGTCCAGATGGTCCGGGTCTTGGCTGTCATGGATTCCTCCTTCGGGTCGTCAACTCGATCGTGCTGGTGCGAGAGCGGACTGCGAATGCGGCCCTCTGGTGTCTGGTGGTGCGGAAAACCGGCATATGCTTGTGAGTGGTCACTAACTTCAAGTCCAAAAAAAGGAGATCTAGCCGTCCTGCCTGCAGCCCTCGATGAGGCGCTGCGCCCAGCCTTCGTCGGCACCGAGCAGGTCCATCGACGCGATCACGTTCAGAAGCATCCCCTTCGCGAAGAAGTGCGAGACCCGCTCCGGAGGCAGCCCGGAAACCCGTTCGACGTAGTCGACGAGCTCGCGGTAGCCGTTCCGCACGACAGTCCGAATCGCGGGGTCGTCACAGGCCGCGTAGGCCTGCATTTGCGAATGGAGATACGTCGGATCGGTCGCAAGCCGCTCGGCATAGGCCTCGCCGATCGCGTGCAGGGCCTCCTCGCCCTTGAGGCCGGCCGCGGCCGACTGCATCATCTCGAGCGTGCCGCGCATGCAGCGCTCGATCGTCGCGGTGAAGAGCTCCTTCTTCGTGCCGAAGAGGCGAAAGACGTAGGGCTGGGAGATCCCGACCGCCCTGGCGATTGCCTCCGTCGAGCCGCCGTAGAGCCCGTGC
>DATMZV010000114.1:0-2428 GCA_035573355.1 Gaiellaceae bacterium
CACGCGGCCGCCGTACTCGACGCAGCCGGCATTGTCGCGCTGGGACGACTCGCCATCCATACCGGCGATGCTCGGCAAGCTCGTCGCCTCGGAGAGATCGCACACGTCATGCTCGAGCGCGGCACACCCGCCGTGCGACGTCACGCGGGCTGGCTGCTAGCGCTCTTCGCGCTGGCCGAAGGAGACGCCGAAGCGGCACGAGGCTGGCTCCGCGCTCCGACCGAACCGGACGGCCGAGCGATCCTGCCGCGGTTTCCGCTCGACATCGCCGACGAGGTGGTGCTCGCGCGCATCGGACTCGCCGCACACGACGACGAGCTCGCGCAGCTCGCGCTTCTCAGCAGCCGCCGTCGATCGGAGCTGAACCCCGGTGTCGCCTCGATCGCCGCAGCGGAGGCCCACGTCCGCGGTCTTCTCGAGCCCAGCCAAGCGGAACTCCGCAAGGCGGTCGATCTCTTCGAGGGCACTCCGCGTCGGCTCGAGTTGGCGGCCGCACTAGAAGATCTGGGCGTTGAACTGACCGCGACCGACCGGGAAGCCGCAATCGAGGTTCTCGGCCGTGGCCTCGCCCTCTACACGGAGCTCGGCGCGACCTGGGACGCCCGCCGCGCCCGCAGCCGCCTGCGCGAACTCGGCGTCCGACGGCGCGTGGTTGCCGCCGAGCCCGAAACGAATGGTTGGGCGGCGCTGACGACGTCGGAACTGACCGTCGCCCGACTCGTCGCCGAAGGGCTGACGAATCGAGAAGTCGCCGAACGTCTTTTCGTCTCGCCCCACACCGTCAACAGCCATCTCCGCCACGTGTTCCTGAAGCTCGGCATCACCTCGCGCGTGGAGTTGGCAAGAGTTGCGCGCGACTACGAGATCGCCTGATCGTGCGATGCCGCGCGCCGCGGCGTCGTGACAGTCTCGATCGATCATGCCGTTGACGGCTTCGCCGATCACTACCTACTTCCGGGTCAGCGACGGGGTGCGAGTGAGGTACGCCGATACCAAGGCGGACTCGGATGTCACCGTCCTGCTGCTGGCGCCATGGCCCGAAACCCTCTGGGCCTTCCGTCGCATCTGGGACCGCGTCTCGGCAATCGGGCGGGTGGTCGCCATCGACCTGCCGGGATTCGGCCACTCCGATGGTCGCCCGGAACTGATCGCCCCGGACGCCTCGGGAGCCTTCCTGGCCGGTCTGATCGACGAATGGGCCCTGGGAGCCCCGCACGTCGTCGGCCCGGACGTCGGCACGGCAACAGCGCTCTTCCTCGCCGCGAAGGCTCCGGAGCGCGTAACGAGCTTGACCGTCGGCGGCGGCGCAGTCCGCTTCCCGATCGAGGCAGGAGGCGCGCTCAAGGACATCATCGAGGCGCCGAGTCTGGACGTCGTTCGCGGCCTCGACGCCAGAACCAACATCGGCTACGCCGTCGAGGCCGCCGCCGCGAGCGAGGGCGAGCCTGAAGTTCACGAGGACTATGTCAGCGCCTACGATCTCGGACGCTTCGCGGAGTCGGCCCGGTTTGTGCGGCATTACCCCGAGCAGAACCCGGTCTTGCGTGATCTGTTGCCAACGATCGCCACGCCGACCCAAATTCTCGCCGGGCGCAACGACGACCTCGTTCCCTGGTCGAACAATCAGTACCTCGACGACCTTCTCCCCAACAGCGAAATTCATCCCCTCGAGGCGGGTCACTTCGCGTGGGAGCAAGCAGCTGAGGAATACAGCGGCCTGGTCGCCGACTGGGTCATGGGCGGGTACCGACACATCGCGGCGGGCTAAAGGTGGTCAGGGTGAGCGGCGACGTGGTCATCGGGCATGACGGGAAGCCACGCTGCGGCTGGGCCGGCGCAGGGGATACCGCCTTGAGCCGCTACCACGACGAGGTCTGGGGCACCCGCACCCACGACGAGTCCGCGCTGTTCGAGGCGCTCACCCTGGGCGTGTTCGAGGTCGGGCTGAGTTGGTCGATCGTGTTCGGGAAGCGGGACGCGTTCCGGAAGGCATTCCGAGGCTTCGACGTCGCCAAGGTCGCCGCGATGAGCGCGCGGGACGTCGACCGGCTGGTAGAGGACGCATCGATCATCCGTAACCGTGGCAAGATCCAGGCGACTGTCGACAACGCCCGCGCGATGATGTCCGCGTCGCCCGGGCTGGTGGCACTTGCAAAGTCCTACGAGATCACGCGCAAGCGGGCACCGCGGACCCTCGCTGACCTACCCAAGTCGACTCCGCAGGCAGAGGCGTTCGCGAAGCAGCTGAAGTCACAGGGGTACCGCTTCGTAGGGCCTACGAGCGTGTACGCGTTCATGCAGAACGTCGGCGTGGTCAACGATCACGTCCATGGCTGCTTCCGCGCGACCGACTAACTCGCCGCGCGCTAGGGGAGTGCGCCCGCATCGAGCCACGATCGAAAGAGCCGCACGTTCTCGTCGGTCCACG
>DATMZV010000115.1:0-4934 GCA_035573355.1 Gaiellaceae bacterium
GTCGAAGGTGAACTGGCCCTTGAGCATGCGGGCCTCGAGCTCCTTCTGCTCGTCCTCCTCGACCGCTGCCTCGGCGCGCTCGATCAGCGTCAGCACGTCGCCCATACCGAGGATGCGCGACGCCATCCGGTCGGGGTGGAAGTACTCGAGCTGGTCGACCTTCTCGCCAACCGAGATGAGCTTGATCGGCCTGCCGGTGACGGCCTTGACGGAAAGCGCGGCACCCCCGCGCGCGTCGCCGTCGAGCTTCGTCATCACGACACCGTCGAAGGCGATGCGCTCCTGGAAGGCCAGCGCGACGTTGACCGCCTCCTGTCCGGTCATCGCGTCGAGGACGAGCAGCACGTTCGCCGGCTTCGCCTGGTCGCGCACGTTCTCGAGCTCTTGCATCAGCTCCTCGTCGACGTGCAGCCGGCCGGCGGTGTCGAGGATGATCGTGTCGACGCCTTCGTCGGCAAGCTTCTTCAGCCCGTCTCGCACGACCTCGACGGGATCCGAGCTGTCTCCGCGATAGACGGGAACCTGGATCTGCCGTCCGAGCTGCTCGAGCTGGTCGATCGCGGCGGGACGCTGGAGGTCGGCGGCGACGAGGCCCGGCTTTCGGCCCTCCTTCCGCAGAAGGAGGGCGAGCTTCGCCGCGGTCGTCGTTTTGCCGGAGCCCTGCAGGCCGGCAAGCAGGATCACGGTCGGCGGCCGGCCCGTGAACGCGAGCATCGAGCTGCCGGCGCCCATCAGCGCGGTCAACTCCTCGTGAACCACCTTCACGACCTGCTGCCCCGGCGTGAGGCTCTTCAGGACCTCCTGGCCGAGGGCGCGCTCGCGCACCTGGGCCACGAAGCTCTTGACCACCTCGAAGTTGACGTCGGCCTCGAGCAGCGCAAGCCGGATCTCGCGCATCGCGCGCGAGATCGCTTCCTCATCGAGCTTCCCCCGCCCGCGGAGGTCGCCGAGGGCGCTCTGGAGACGGTCTGACAGGGTGTCGAACACGGCCGGGAAGTGTACTCATGCCCTTTGCGGGCCAAACTTCTAGGCCCATTGAAGGCCGAGTCCTAGACTCAGGACATGGCCGTGAGCCGCCGCACCGTTACCGTCCTCTTCGCCGACATCGCCGACTGGACGCCTCTCGGCGAGCGACTCGATCCCGAGTCGCTCCGACAGGTCATGACCCGGTACTTCGATGCGATGGGAGCGGTCCTCGAGAGCCACGGCGGCACCCTCGAGAAGTTCATCGGTGATGCGGTGATGGCCGTCTTCGGGATCCCCGAGCTGCACGAAGACGACGCGTTGCGCGCCGTCCGCGCCGCGACCGATCTTCGCCTTGCTCTGGCCGGGTTGAACGAAGAGTTCGAGCAGCAGCTCGGAGTCCGGATCGGGATCCGCGTCGGCGTCAATACCGGCGAGGTCGTGGCCGGGGACGGCACGGGTGGGCAGCGGCTCGTGACCGGAGATCCGGTCACGACCGCGAAGCGGCTCGAGGAATCCGCGCGAACCGGAGAGATCCTCGTCGGTGAGACCACGCGGCGCCTCGTCGAGAACGCCGTCGTGCTCGAGCCGCGCGATCCGCTGACCGTGAAGGGAAAGTCGGATCCGATCGTTGCGTGGAACGCACTCGCGATCGTCGAGGGCGCATCCGCCTACGCGCGGCGGCTCGACGCCCCACTGGTCGGCCGCGAGCGCGAGCTCCGCATGCTCCGGGAGACGTTCGACGCTGCGATGTCCGATCGAGCCTGTCGCCTCGTCACGGTCGTGGGTCCCGCAGGGATCGGGAAGTCGAGGCTCACCGCAGAGCTTGGCCGCGCGGTGGAAGACCACGCGCGTGTGCTCGTGGGGCCCTGCCTTCCCTACGGAGACGGAATCACGTTCTGGCCGCTCGTTCGGATCGTGGGCGCGCTCGGCAGCGACGATGGCGTTCGCGAAGTGCTCGCAGGTGCGGACGACGCCGACCTCATCGCTGATCGCGTGCTCGGCGCCGTCGGCCCAACTCCGACCGTCGCGCCGGGCGGCGAGATGTTCTGGGCAGTGCGACGTCTGTTCGAGGAGCTGGCTCGCAAGCAGCCGCTCCTCATCGTGGTCGAGGACATCCACTGGGCGGAGCCGAAGCTCCTCGATCTGCTCGAGTACCTCGCGGGGTGGACCGACGACGCGCCGATTCTCCTGCTCTGCCTCGCGCGTCCCGAGCTGCTCGACGAGCGACCAGGCTGGTTGAGCTCACAGGAAGCGACGAGCCTGGTGCTCGGTCCGCTGACGGACGCCGAGTCGGAAGCGCTGCTCGAAGAGATCGGCCGTGAGTGGCCGCTCGACGCCACGGCGCGGGCTCGGATCACCGAGGCCGCCGAGGGGAACCCTCTCTACGTCGAGCAGATGGCGGCGATGCTCGCCGAAGGCAGGACGCTCGACGCAATCCCGCCCACGATCCACGCGTTGCTCGCGGCACGGCTCGACCGGCTCCCGCTGGAAGAGCGCAGCGTGCTCGAGCGCGCAGCGGTCGCAGGGAAGGACTTCACGCGGAACGCCGTCCTCCGCCTCTCGGACGAGCACGAGCACCCGGACGTCGACGCGCGCCTTCTCAGCCTCGTGCGCCGAGACTTCCTCGCCCCTCGTCCGGGTCGCGAGGACGCGTATCGCTTCCGTCACGTGCTGATCCGGGATGCGGCCTACGCCGGCATCCCGAAAGAGCGGCGTTCCCAGCTGCACGAGCGGTTCGCGAATCTCGCCGCACGCACGAACGCGGGTCGCGCCGGCGAGCTCGACGAGATCATCGCCTACCACCTGGAGCAGGCGTTCCGCTATCGCGCCGAGCTCGGACCGTTGAGTGAGGACGCTCGCGCGCTCGGGCGGCGCGCCTGCGACATCCTCACCACGGCGGGACGGCGCGCGACGGGACGCGGAGACTCGCCGGCCGCTGCGAACCTGCTCGAGCGCGCTCTCCGGCTCGAGCCCGGTGTCGACGGTGTGCGGCTCGAGATCATGATCGAGCTCAGCGAAGCGTTGCAGGGCACCGGTGCCCTCGGGGAGGCGCAGCGTGTCCTCGATGAGGCCGCCGCGGAGGCAGAGGCAGCAGGGGACAACCGGGTGCGCGCCAGAGCGAATGTCGAAGCCGCCTTCACGCAGCTCCACACCTGGGAGGGGCCGCTCGACATGTTCGTGCCGCTGAGCGCCGAAGCGGCTGCGGTCTTCGAGGCAACCGGTGACGACGTCGGCCTGAGTCGGGCCCTGATGCTTCACGCGTACATCACCTTCATCCGCTGCCGCCTCGCGGAGACGGAGGAGATTCTCGACCGCGCAATCGAACATGCACAGCGGACCGACAGTCGTCGTCTCGTGGCCGACCTGCTCCATGTCCGCGCACGCGCCGCGCTTCGCGGCCCGACGACGGTGACAGCTGCGATGGAGTGGTGCGAGGCAGCCAGAGAGCTAAATGCCGGCGATCTCGGCCTCGACGCCTTCGTCCGCGGCGAGCTGGCAGTCCTCGAAGCCATGCGTGGACGATTCGACGAGGCCCGCACACTCTCGGCGGAGGCCGAGCGTATCCTGCTCGATCTCGGCCGTACGCTCGCGCTGGCCTTCGTTCGCGCAGACGCGGGTGCGGTCGAGTTGCTGGCGGGAAACGCCGGCACCGCGTCGGCGATCCTCCACTCGGCCTGCGACACACTCGTCGAGATCGGGGAGCGCGGGAATCTCTCGACCTACGCAGCACTGCTTGCGGAAGCGCTTGCGGATCAGGGTGACGACGACGGGGCAGACAAGTACGCGCTGCTGAGTGAAGACACCGCGCTGCGTGAAGACATCCAGTCGCAAGTGCTCTGGCGCAATGCGCGGACACGAATCCTGTGCCGCGCCGGCGATCTCGCCGACGCACGGATGCTTGCAGACGAGAGCGTGGCTCTCGCGGAGCAGACCGACGACCTCAACCTCACGGGCGATGCGCTCGTCGCGCTCGGAGGCGTGCTCGCGGCCGAGCAGAATCCCGCACAGGCGAGCAAGGCGTATCACCGCGCGGTCGAGCTGTACGAGCGCAAGGGCAACGTCACCTCGGCCGCGCGCGCCCGCGAGCTGGCTCAGGATCCGGCTGTTCGAACCTAAACGCTTGGGACGCCGAGCAGTGCCGCCATCTCGACGTCTGTCTGTCGATCGTCCACGGGGGGTACGTAGAGCGTCGCGAGCGGCGCCGGCTCGAAATGAGGCAGCCGTTCGAGCGTGAGGGTTTGGATCGACGCGGCAGCGATCGGATACGGCGATGCCTCGTACAACGTCACGAGATGTTCGGGGTCGTACCACTGCAGGAGGTACTCGACGAGCACCGAGAGCCGCCGCGGCGGCGTCTCTCTCGAGTACAGCCGCTCGCCGATCACGCTCACCTGCCAAAGGATCAACATCGCCGTCGGGTCGACCTGTCTCCTCCTGAGCAGAAAGTCCGTCGCTTCGTAGCTCTGACAACCCGTCGCGCCCGGATCGACGCCGAGGTCCGCGAAGAGACAGTCCTCCGCCGAAACTGCGGGCAGCATGCGTGCAGGGAAGCCTTCCGCACGCGCGCGGCGGATCGCTTCGTGTGACGGCGACACGAAGATCCCGGGATGGCCGTAGAAGGCCGCGCACACAGAAAGGCCTTGCCGGACTTCGGCGAGGATCGTCTCGGCCATACGGTCGTAGATGACCTGGCGGTGGACTCCGGGCTCGTAGTGGTCGTTGAGCGAACGAACCTGCGGATTGATCTCTGCCAGCAAGCCGGCCCCGATCTGGTCCGCGACGAGCGAGAACGCGGCGTCGGCATGTTCGAAGGCGGTCCGTGCCTCCGGCGTGAGTTGCGATCCGACGCGAATTCCCGTTCCGACGACGGTGAGCGAGCCGCGGTCGGCGATCGTTACGACCGCCGGCTAGATCCTGACAAGCGCCCAGCAGGTGGTGAACGTCTGCGACGCCTCCACCTCTCCCTC
>DATMZV010000116.1:0-2499 GCA_035573355.1 Gaiellaceae bacterium
CCTGGTTCTTCGGATTCCCCGGACTGATCTCGGTCATTGCGCGGATGGCGCCGTTTCTCGGATTGATCGACACGATCGCAGCCGCAGGATCGGAGGAGTACGGAAGCGTGCGCTTGATCGCGTCGAGGGCGAAGCGTTGCAGCCGGGGATCGATCGTGGTGTAGACCTTGAGGCCGCCCGAGCGCACGGTGTTCGCGCCGTACTGCTTCTGCAGTGCCTCGCGCACGTAGCTGAAGAAGTACGGCTCGCGAATCCGCGTGTACAGGCGGCCGGCCTTGAGGCGGAGGTGACGCTTCGCCACGGCGTTCGCGTACTGGCTCGAAGTGATGTCGCCGTTGTTCAGCATCGCGCGGAGGACGTCGTCCCGTCTTGCGATCGCTTCTGCAGGGCGCTGGAACGGATCGAAGCGCGACGGCGCCTGCGGCAGGCCCGCAAGGAGCGCTGACTGCTCGAGCGTCAACCTCCGCGCCGGCTTCGAGAAGTAGGTCTGCGACGCAGCCTCGATGCCGTAAGCGTGGTTCCCGTAATAGACCTGGTTCATGTACGCGGCGAGGATCCACTGCTTCGACTTCTTCCGTGCCAGCTTGATCGCAAGGCAGGCCTCGGTGGTCTTGCGGCCGAGTGTCTGGGACTTGTTGCTGATGTACAGATTGCGCACGAGCTGCTGCGTGATCGTCGAGCCACCCTGTACGACCTTCCCCGCGCGGATGTCTGCGTAGAGGGCGCGCACGATGCCGAAATAGTCAAGGCCTCCGTGCTTGTAGAAACGCCGGTCCTCGATCGCGATCGTCGCTGTCGGCACCCACTTGCTGATCTGTTCGAGCGAGACCGGCTGGCGGTTGCGTTCTGCCGGAATCGATCCGAGCAGCGAACCGTCCGCAGCGAAGACGAACGAGTTCTGGCCGACCTCCACCGGCTTGAGCGAGTTGAGGTCGCAGCTGTTCAGAAAGATGGCCGCGCCCGTGAAGCTGGACACGACGAGAAACAACGCCGTGCCGATCAACAGGCCCATCATGACCTTGCCGAGCCGCTTGCGCCTGCTCCTCACCCGGTCACGACGCCGCTTCCGCAGACGCTCGAGCAGGAACGCGTCCGAAGATTGTGGGCGTCGCCCGCGCGGCGGAGGAGTCATGCGTAGACACCCTCTGCGCGAAGCAGCTCGTACGCGCGCAGCCGGAGCTCGCGCTCGAGCTTCTCCGCTGCAGCCTCGTCAGGAGCGGGAGCGCGCACGACGACCGTCGCGTCTCCCGAGAGGTCCTGCACGAAGGCGTCGGCGTCGTCCGCAAGCGTTCGCAGCCGGTCCACAACCGCGCCGAGGTCTCGACCTAGTGGAACCTGGAGGCTGATCTCGGCGACTTTCTCTCGGCTGCGAATCGTGGAGTTCCGGATGGTATCCGAGACAAGCGTCTCGTTCGGGATCACGAGCCGGTCGCCGTTCTCGATGCGGACGAACGTGTAGATCAAACCGATCTCCTCGACCACGCCTTCCGTGTTGTCCACGGCAACGGAGTCACCGAGCCGAAGGGGCTGCGTGAACGCGATCAGGAGCCCGGCGACGAAGTTCCCGAGAGTCCGCTGCGAGGCGAAGCCGACCACGATCCCGAGCACCGCCGAGGACGCAAGCAACCCGCCGGCCACTGCCCGCACCTGCGGGATGACGAGCAGGGCCGACAGGAGGCCGACGAAGATGATCGTCGTCGTGATGCTCCGCCGCAGGATCCGGTAGCGGGTGATCGCCTCGGGCGGCAGATCCCGTCGCGCAATGCGGCGGTCGATCAGACGCGCGACGACGATCGTCACGACCATGACGACGACGACGATGGCAAGACGCGTCCACGGGGACATGCGCCTCTATTCGACGGGCGTCCCGCGCTCCTTTGCGCTGACTGTCGTCACGGGAGCCGCTTACGGGCCGAGAAACCCTCGTCGGTGCCGTGCCAGAACCGGATCTCGTCCTCGCCGAGCTTCCAGCACAGCAGCACGTCTTCTTCGCCGCGTTTCGCCGGGAAGTCGAGGAGCCCCTCCTCGAGCGACTTCACCTGCGCTCCCGCCTGGCTGATCCGTTCGGCGCAGTCGGAGATCGCGTCGGCCTCACGCTGGATCGTCTCGGCGATGTCGTGCAGGTCGCTCGGGACCATGTCACCGCCGTTCCCGGCGATCCTGGTCACGAGCTCCACCTGACGGGTCTGCGCCGCGGTGAGGTCCCGCCGGTGCTGAACCATCCGCTCGACGATGGGGCGAAGCTCGGTGAGGGCGGCGTTGGCCTCCTCCAGGGTGAACACCCTCATCCGCCTATGATCATGCGGCCGTGCGCGCTGGTCAAAGGCAAGCGCTGGACATCTACCTCTGGAGCCGCGCGGCGATCTGGATCGCGGCGATCTTCGCGTTCTTCTTCTTCGAGCCGAACCGACACCCCGACGCGAGTCGCTGGGACACGCCGCGTCTGCATGAGCTCGGCTACTTCACGGACATCTGGGCGCGCTGGGACAGCGACTTCTT
>DATMZV010000117.1:0-6939 GCA_035573355.1 Gaiellaceae bacterium
GCGCGTACGGCTCGTACGAAGCGCTGCTCGAGGACACCGACGTCGAAGCGGTCTACATCTCGCTGCCGAACACGCTGCACTGCGAGTGGTCGATCCGTGCAATGGAGGCGGGCAAGCATGTGCTCTGCGAGAAGCCGATGAGCAGGCACGTCGGCGACGTCGAGTCGGCATTCGACGCTGCCGAGCGGAACGAACGAATCCTGATGGAGGCGTTCATGTACCGCCACAACCCGCAGACCAGGAGGCTCCGTCAGCTCGTAGACGAGGGGGCGATCGGAGACGTGCGGCTTGTCCGCTCCTCTTTCAGCTATTCGCTGTACGACACGGAAAACATCCGCCTGCGGACCGAGGTGGAAGGCGGCAGCCTGATGGATGTCGGCTGCTACTGCGTGAGCGGATCCCGACTGATCGGCGGTGAACCGGAGCAGGTGTACGGGCAGCAGTTCGTCGGGCCGAGCGGCACCGACTGGGTCTTCACGGGCACGATGCGCTTTCCGGACGATGTCTTCGCCCTGTTCGACTGCGGGACCGCCCTTGCCGAGCGTGACGAGCTCGAGGTGGTCGGAACCGACGGGTCGCTCTTCCTCGACGATCCATGGCATTGCCTTGAGCCGGTGATCGAGCTTCGCCGCGACGACGGGCTCGAGCGGATCGAGCTCGAGCCCGCCGACTCGTACCGGCTCGAGCTCGAGAACCTCAGCGACGCGATCCGGGGCACTGCCGATCCTCTTCTGGGGCGCGAGGATGCCCTCGGTCAGGCACGCGTTATCGAGGCGCTCTACCGATCGGCGGCCACAGGTGCCGCCGTTTCCCTGTAACGCGAAAGCGCTGCGAGCGTCAGCAGGCACAGAACGGCGAGCGCGAGGTACGGCACCGCATCGCTCGTGACGGACGCGACGGCTCCTCCCACTGCCGCACCCCCGGCTTGTCCGGGCGCCCAGGCGACGTTGACGAGGGCGAAGGCGTACCCGTAGTCGAGCCCTCGCTCCTCCGCAGCATCGGTGACCAGTGACATCGCGGGAGTCCAGAAGCTGCCGAACGCGAAGCCCGCGCAGACGACGAGCAGCGCAAGCAGCAGGGCGCGGTTCGGCCACGGCAGGAGAACCGCCACGAGCGCCGATCCGGCGAGCGCCGCGCGAAGCGGCGGCATGCGGCCGCGTCGATCCGAGATCCGTCCGAGTAGCGGCGCCCAGGCTGCTTCCAGCGCCGCCGAGACGAGATAGGTACCGCCTACCGCGGCGGCACCCCAGCCGAGGTCCGAAAGACGCAGCGGCGCGAGCACGGACAGCGTGCCGAAGCAAAGGGCAGGGAGGAGGCAGAGCCACACGCCCGTCTGGATCCGGCGGTCGCGGAGAATCGCGTCGAAGAGCATGCTGACCGGCTGCGGACGCCCGGGCGCCGCGGCGGGCGTCGTCGCCGCCCCGACGAAGAGAACGACCGCAAGGCCGGCGACCGCGCCGAAGGCGACCCCGGTCCCCGTGAAGGAGGCCACAGCACCGAGCACCGGCCCGAAGAGGGCGCCGGCGATCGCTGCTCCGAACGCAGAGCCGATCAGGCGGCCGCGCTGGCCGGCCGGTGCTGCGGCAACGAGCCACGCGAGCGCACCGGTCCAGGAGAACGCGCTCGAGACGCCTTGCAGGAAACGCGCGAGGTCGAGCGCCAGCACGGAATCGGCGAGACCGAAGGCCACCGTCGTGAACGCCATCAGCGACAGTCCGATCAACACCGTCGGCTTGACTCCGACTCGCGCGGCGACGATGCCGCTCGGAATTCCCGCGACGAGTGCACCTGCTGGATACATGGCCTGTAGAACGCCGGCTCCGGACTTTCCGAGGCCAAGCTCGTCGACGTAATGGGGCAGGAGCGGCGTCAGCGCCGCGAAGAACATCGTGTCGACGAGGACGATCGCGCTCGTCAGGATCAGCAGCCTGCGAACCGGCGGCAAGGGTGCTAGCGCCACCCCTCGAGGCGCTGCCCAACGGCTTCCGCGTGCGGTAGGCGCGCCTCCGCGCCCTCGCGCGTCAGCGCAAGAACAGACGCGCCCAGGGCAGTGCGGAGCACTCCAGGCTCGAGCGAAGCAACATGCGCATCCTCAAACGGGGCGAAGGTCTCGGCGGAAAGGTCGTCGTAGCCGCGGGCCTGCACAGCGGGGAGCCCCTGGCGGAGGCAGGCAAGCGAGAGTGCGTGGTCGCGCACGGCACCGACGTAGTGCTCGGCCTGCCAGAAGCGCCCACGCTCGACGCACGCGCGCGCGTGGAGCGCGTAGATGACGCCCCACCCAAAGAGGTCGTGCGCGACCAGCGGCGTGGGAATGAACATGTTCCCCGCGACCGACGGTTCGCGAGTCTCGGGGTCTCCCGGCGCGGTGCTGCCGAACAGAAGCCGGAATCGTGGTCCCGCCGGGCGGAACTGAGCAGCCGGCGTCAACGACAGGTCGAACTGCAGCGCGTCCGGCAGAAGGAACACGCGGTAGATGGTTGGGGCCCGTTCGAGGTCGACAAGGTGCACCGCGTCCTGCTCGTCGATGAGCCGACTTGTCCAGTCGTCGAGCACCTCAGCGATCGACACCTGTTCGGCGATCCCGAAAGTGAGATCCAGGTCGGAGAACCGGTCGCCGCCTTCCACTGCGAGCGAGCCTACGGCGGCTCCGGCGACGACGCGCTCATCCTCCTTCGCAAGTAGCAGCACGTGCTCGCGGAGAGCATCCCGCTGCTCAACGGTGAACACGAGCCGCGATCCTAGCCCTGCAAGGGATCGACCTGCACGTCGCTATTCCACCTTGCGAGTTGCGCGGTGAACGCCCCACTCGGTGCCGTCGGGTAGGCGTGCCGTTCGTCCTTCGAGAAACGCGCGCAAGCCTTCCTGCCCTTCTTCTCCGGCTCGCAGCCGAGCAGCCGTCTGGGCGGCCTCTTCGCCACCGGGCTGCTCACGGATCAGCCGCTTCGCCTCACGCACCGCCTCGGGTCCCCCGCTCAGCAACTCCGCGAGGACGCGATCGACAGCAGCGTCGAGATCTGCGGTGACTTCTTCGATCAAGCCGATGCGCAACGCCGTTTCCGCGTCGAAACGCTCGCCGGTGAGGAAGTAACGCCTCGCGTGCGCGCCGATCCTCGGGAGGACGAACGGCGAGATTACGGCGGGAATGATCCCGAGCTTCACTTCGGAGAACCCAAAGACGGCGTCCGGCGCTGCGATCGCGACATCGGCGCAGGCGGTGAGGCCCGAGCCGCCGCCGAGGGCATAGCCCTGAACTTGCGCGATCACCGGCGCGGGGCAGCGGTCGACCGTCTCGCACATCCGGTAGAGCTGCAGCGCGTCTTCGACGTTCTCCTCGAGCGAAAGATCGATCGCCGAGCGCTGCCACTCGATGTCCGCGCCTGCACAGAAGCTCGGGCCGTCCCCGGCGAGGACGACAGCCCGTGCGTCGCCGATGTCGGCGAAGGCCTCCGTGAGCTCGGCGATCAACTCGGCGTCGAAGGCGTTCCGGCGCTCGGGCCGTGCCAGGGTGATCCGGAGGATGCCTCCGTCGCGTTCGATCCGTAGGCCTGCCACGGTTGGAGCTTAGGCACCCACTCGGGGGTGCCGCCGTCTAAGCCAACCTCGCCGGAATAACTCGCGCACGAAGCATTAGCCCGCTTGCGCCTAGAGTTCGTTCGATGCTGCGAGGCGCACTAGCCGCTGCGCTCACCCCCCTTGGCTCTGCGGGGGAAGCGCTCGACGAAGAGGCCTTCGGGCCGTACGTCGATTTCCTCGCCGCGGGCGGCGTCGACGGCCTGCTCGCTCTCGGGACGACCGGCGAGGGGTTCCTGCTTCCCATCGAGCAACGCATGCGCGCGGCTCAGCTGTTCGTCGAGGCGGCGAACGAACGCCTGCTCGTCGCCGTCCACTGCGGTGCGCAGTCGACCTGGGACACCGTCGAACTTGCCGCCCACGCGGCGGAGCTCGGCGTCGACGGCGTTGCGGTCATGTCCCCGCCGTACTTCACGCTCGACGAGGCGGAGCTGTTCGCGCATCTGGCGGCTGCGGCGCGTGCCTGCGACCCGACGGCTTTCTACGTCTACGAGTTCGCGGCGCGCAGTGGCTACGCGGTTCCGCCGGCAGTCCTGGAGCGGTTGCGTGATGCCGCGCCGAACTTCCGAGGGCTGAAGGTGTCCGACACGCCCTGGGACAGCTTCAAGCGGTATCTGATCGAAGGCCTCGACGTCTTCGTCGGGCCAGAGTCGTTGCTGACGCAAGGTCTTGCGGGCGGAGCCGTCGGCGCAGTGTCGGCGCTCGCCTCTACGTTTCCGGAGCTCGTCGCCGCGACGGTTCGCGGTCAAGGTGCTGCCGACCTCGGTCCTGTGCGGGCGGCGCTCGAGCGGTTCCCGTTCCACGCCGCGGCGAAGTTCGTGGTGGCACGACGTGGAGTCCCGCTTGGGCCGGACGTGCGCCGGCCGTTGCGAACGCTTACGGACGCGGAGCAGAAGGAGCTCGAGCAATGGCTCGAATCGTCGTCGCCGGTAGCGGCTCTGTAGGAGCTTGCATCGCGTACTACCTCGCGCTTCTCGGCGCGACCGACGTCGTGCTCGCGGAGCGAGGACAGATCGCATCCGGCTCGACCGGCAAGGCAATGGGCGGGGTTCGCCAGCAGTTCTCGACCGCGGCCGAAGTGCGTCTCGCGCAAGAGTCGATCGCGTTCTTCGAGGAGCTCGGCGCCGAGTGGTTCCAGCAGGTCGGCTATCTCTTCGTTGCGACGACGGCCGAAGGTCGCGATGAGCTCGAGGCACGAAGGGAGCTGCAGGCGAAGCTCGGCGTGCCCGTCACGCGTGTGGATCCGAGCTCGGTTCCCGGACTGCGAACGGATGACGTTCTCGCCGCGGTGATCTGCCCGACCGACGGGGTCGCCGATCCGCCCGCGCTGACCAAGGAGGTCGTCCGGCGAGCCGTCGAGCTGGGCGTCGAGCTCCGCGAGCACACCGATGCCCGCGGGCTCGAGCGCGACGTGCTCGTCATCGCCGCGGGAGCGCACTCCGGCGAGTTCGGTGTCGACCTGCCGATCCGCCCGCTCGCGCGGCAGCTACTCGAGACCGAGCCGATTGCGGACCTGCCGGACGACTTGCCGATGGTGATCGAGGCCGAGACCGGCTTCCACTTCAGACGACGCGACGATTGCCTCCGGATCGCGATGACGGACGCCGCGCCGCGCTGGGGCTACGAGCAAATCGTCGACGAGACGGTTTTCGGCGACCGGCTCCAGCGTCTCGCGCACCGCTATCCGCCGGCTGGCCAGACCCGCATCGCACGCGCGTGGGCCGGCCTCTACGACATGACTCCCGATGCGCATCCGATCATCGGACCGGTCGGCGACGGCCTCTATGCAGTATGCGGATTCTCCGGCCACGGCTTCATGCAGTCGCCGGCCGTCGGGCGCGCGGTTGCCGAGGAGCTCCTTCACGGCGAGTCCACGCTCGACCTGGCGCCGTACCGCCTGACGCGGTTCGCCGAGGGGACGGCGTTCCCGGAGGAGCTCGTCCTTTGAGCTACCTAAGGGGCTTGGTGGTCACTCGAAGGCGAGCCCGAGTCGCGAGAGCTGCTCGTTGACGTAGCGACCCTCGATCGTCGCTTCGACGTCGAACGTCTCGGCGATATCGGGATCCTTGCCGATCAGCTCACGGGCCCGGGTCGGCAGCTCTTGCTCGGCCGCCTCGGCGGACTCCCAGAGGTACACGGCGCCCCAGCGCTCGGTCACTTCGTCCGAGATCCAGGCCTTGAACCGCAAGCCGGGAACGTCGGCGAAGGCGTCCGCAGATTCGTCGCGCAGGTACCGCCGCAGCTCCTGGATCGTCGTTTTCGAGTCCGCGAGATTCCAGAGGACGAACCGAAGGATCACGCGGGAGGTGGCAGTTTCGCGAGCAGCGCCTTCACGCTCCTCAGAACGTCGGCCTCCTTGTGGCCGAAGTCGTCGAGATACGAGTGAAGTGCTGCGTGCAAGAGCCGCAGCTCTTCGTCAGAAAACTCGATTGAGTGCATGACTCCTCCTAGCCCCATGAAGGGGGTTCGTATTGCGTGTCGATTGGCGAGCCGAACGTGACGAACTCGAGCCCGTCAGCCCCGGAGACGGCCACACGGATTACGGTGGGATCCACACGAACGAAGCGACCTGGTACGAGCTCGATCTCGTCGCCGCCGACACGCATGGTTCCGGACCCCTTCACCACGAAGTAGACCTCTTCCTGGTTGGTATCGCTGTGCTCGTGCTCGCGGCCTTCCTGATTCGGAGGGAGGATGAAGTAGTTGAAGCCGAAGGCCTTGCCGTCGACCGCCCGGCGAACTTTTCGCACCATCCCGCCCGGGCCCTCCGCCTCCAGTTCGCCGACATCGGCGACGTCGTATCCCGCCACTACTGCTCCTCCTTGTCTCGGTTGTCCAGTCGTTGCAAGAAAGCTTGTCGCATGCGTTCGCCGTCTGCCAGGACCTGCCGGTAGCGGGGGCGGCGCGGTTCGAGCTTCACGATCTTCACGTCTCGCGGCGGCTCGCCGTACGAGTGGTGGTAGGCCTCCGACTCGCCGAGCTCCCTCAGCCGCTGCTTCGGCTTCCTGCTGAAGAGGCGCATTACATTCGGAAGACGCCGAAGGTGGTCTCGGGAATGGGACCGTTGAGCGCCGACGACAGTCCGAGTGCGAGCACACGGCGTGTGTCGAGCGGGTCGATGATTCCGTCGTCCCACAGCCGTGCGGTGGAGTAGTACGGGCTGCCCTCACGCTCGTATTTGGTGCGAATCTCGTCCGGGTCGGCGTCACCGACCATCGTCAGGACGGTGGCGGCCTGCTCGCCGCCCATCACCGAGATGCGCGCATTCGGCCACATCCACAGCTGGCGCGGCTCGTAGGCCCGGCCGCACATCGCGTAGTTCCCCGCGCCGAACGAACCGCCGACGATCACGGTGAACTTCGGCACCTG
>DATMZV010000118.1:0-8028 GCA_035573355.1 Gaiellaceae bacterium
GTCACCTCGTAGAGCGCATCGGCGAGGAGCGTGGCGTTCTTCGGCTCCTCTGCGAGCTGCCGGTGGAACGAGGCGCTCGCGGGGAACTCGACGGTCAGCGTGTCCTCGGCGAGACCGGCCGGATGGGCCTCGCGCAGCACCGATGCTGCGGGGATCGAGCGTTCCTCGACGGCCGGGAGGATCGTGCGCAGCCAGGCTTCCTGGAGCTGCTCGAGCTCGAGCGACGGCGGCGTAGACATCGCCACGGCCTCGACAGGGGCCTCCTCCGGACCCGTCCCGGTGTCGGACATCGGGACTGGTGCGCTCGGGACGTGGCCCCTCGTCTCGAGCTGCTCGAGCCGGTAGGAGAGGGACTCGCGCGACAGGTCGCTACCGGGGCGGGTGACCTTCACGAGGGCGAGCTCGAGCGGCAGGCGCGGGTCGCCGCCCTGTCGCATGTCCTCAACGGCCACGGCCAGAAGGTCGACCAGTCGGATCACGGTCGCTTCGCCGAGCTGATTCGCCTGCGCGCGGAGCCGCTCGCGGGTCTCCTCGGTGACGGGCAGTGTGTCGGGCACCTCGCCCATGTGCTGCACGAGCATCAGATGACGCAGATGCTCGAGCAGGTCGACGACGAGGCGGCCGAGATCCTGTCCTTGCTCCGAGAGCTCCTCGACGAACGTCAGAGCGCCGGCGGTGTCCCGGTCGATGACGAGGTCGCAGAGCCGGAACAGGGCCTCCTCCTCCACGGCGCCGAGGAGCTGGAGCACCGACTGCACCGTGATCTCCTTCTCGGTCGCCGATGCGAGCTGGTCGAGCGTCGATACCGCGTCGCGGAACGATCCGCGTGCACCGCGCGCGACGAGCGCGAGGGCCTGATCCGGGACCTGGATCTCCTCGCCGTCGGCCACGCGGCGAAGCAGGCGGACGAGCTCGGGGAGCCGCGGGCGCGCGAAGACGAACGTCTGGCAGCGTGAACGCACCGTCGGCAGCACCTTCGACAGGTCGGTCGTGCAGAAGACGAACACGAGGTGCGGCGGTGGCTCCTCGATCAGCTTCAGGAGCGCATTCCAGGCCGCATCCGTGAGCTGGTGCGCCTCGTCGAGGATGTAGACCTTGTACCGCCCCTCGGCAGGCTGGAGCACCACTCGCTCCCGGATCTCGCGGATATCGTCGATTCCCCGCTGCGACGCGGCATCCATCTCGATCACGTCGAGCGAGTTGCCGTTCGCGATCGTGACGCAGGGATTGCAGACCTTGTCGGGCGTCGGCGTCGGTCCCTGCACACAGTTCAGCCCTTTGGCCAGGATCCGTGCGAGGGAGGTCTTCCCGGTGCCGCGCGGTCCCGCGAAGAGGTAGGCCTGCCGCACCTGGTCGGAGGAGATCGCGTTCTTCAGCGTCCGGACGATCGCTTCCTGGCCGACGACCTCGTCGAAGTCCTGCGGGCGGTACTTCCGGTAGAGGGCGGCCACCGAGCGATCTTAGCGACCGAGGTTTCGGAGGCTAGATCGACCCGGTGAACGTGTCGCAAACGGCCGGTCGGCCCTGCTCGTAGCCCTTGGAGAACCAGCGCCGCCGCTGCTCGGAGGAGCCGTGCGTCCAGGTCTCGGGATTCACCTGGCCCTGGGTCTGCTGCTGGATCCGGTCGTCTCCGATCGCAGCGGCGGCGTCGAGGCCGTCGTTGATGTCCGCCTGCGTCAGCTGCTCCACGAGTTTCGTCTCGACGGCGTGAGCCGCCCAGACTCCGGCGTAGCAGTCGGCCTGGAGCTCGGTCCTGACGGAGAGGCTCTCCGGTCCCGTCTGGGTGCTGTTGCCCAGCTTGTCGAAGAGACCGAGCTGATCCTGGACATGATGGCCGTACTCGTGCGCGATCACGTAGGCCTGCACGAATGCCGAGCTGCCGACGCCGAAACGGGACTGCAGGTCGTCGAAGAACCCGAGGTCGATGTAGACGAGCTTGTCGCGTGGACAGTAGAACGGACCGACCTGGGAATCGGCGGTGCCGCATCCCGTGTCGATTTGACCTGTGAAGAAGACGGTGTCCGAGTACACGTACTGGCGGTTGCTCCGCTGGAACACCCCGTTCCAGAACTCCTGCACGCTGTTGACGACCGCCACGATGCGGCAGTCCGTCCGCTCGTTCGCGTCCTGACCCGTCTTGCACTTCAGGTCGATGTCGCCCGGCGTGTCATTGACGCCGACCCGCTGATCGGCGAGCGGCGCGAGTTGCGGAGGGAGCCCGGCGCCACCGCCTCCGTTCGAGAGAACGGAGATGAGGATGTAGATGATCAGCCCGACGAGGCCGAGCCCGCCGCCGCCGACTGCGACGCCGCCGGGGCCCATGCTGCGGCCTCGGGCATCGCGGACCTGCCCTGTGTCGAGGGGAGCGTTGCGGCGAAAGCGCATGTGCGGCTCTCTTGCCTAGTCGCGCGCATCGGCAAACTCGGTCGGGCGTGTGTGTCGAGCCGAATCGGCCGCTGCTACCATCGTCCGCGCCGCGGCGGTGGAAGTGTGTGAACCGCGTCAGAGCCGGGAGGCAGCAGCGCTAAGCATTCCTTCCAGGCGCCGCGGTTACTACCTCGACAAGTCCGGCTCGCTACGCGAGCCATGATGACTTGTCGAGGAGTTTCGGTCCGAGGCTCTTGTTTTCGATGCGTTGCCGTTGCGGCCACCGCCGGCAAAGCCGGCAGTGGCGTCGAAGGGGGTTGGGTATCCTCGGCTCTGCTCTCGGGCGCATAGCTCAGCGGGAGAGCGCCCGCTTCACACGCGGGAGGTCCCTGGTTCGATCCCAGGTGCGCCCATGACTCTGCAAGCGGCTCCGCGGCCTCTTGAGCGCCACGGAGAGACCCCGGTGGAAACGATTATGGAAACGACCGGCGGCGCAACCGGGCCGCCCGCGTTTACATCCTTGGGGTCAGTTCAGCCGCCGCGCGTCTGAGTGGAACGCGGACCCGTAGGCTTCGGAAGAGGTGGCAACGATTTCGCCATCGTCACAGCCGCCATCGAAGTAGACAACGCGAGTTAGGTCCCCGGCTCCGACAAGAATCGGCTCGCCGCGCATAAAGCCCCGATTGTGGGTGCATACGAGAAACGGGCCGCCAGCGTTCTCAAGAATCGCGACGACGTACTCTCCGGCCTTCGGGTCGTCATAGTCCGGAACGTAGTCCCACGTGAACGGGTGACCGTAGGCGTGGGACTGTCCGACCTCGGCCTCCATCTCCTTGCTGTTGTGCGTGTAGTCGAGGCGGAAGATGCGGTTATCAGTTACCGCGTTCCACCCGTGTTGCTCCTCCATGAACGACTTTGTCCCTTGCCACAGCTCCTCGGCCTGGGCGGGGTCATCGACAAAGGGAATAAAGAAGAGAGGCTGGAGACCCTCTTTCTCCGTTTCCACGCGACCGAGTCTAGGCCCTGGCGAACACCGTGGTGACACTTCCAGTGTCCCCTTGTGAACCCAGCTCCGGGGCTTCTACGATCGGATCGTCAGCTTGCCGGCCTACCGTATTGCGGAATGCCAGGGTCGACTGGGACGCGCTTCGGCTGCAGCCCTAAGGCGTCCCAGTCGTGGGGGAACCACATGGGTAGCCCTGTTGCGACCAGACAGCCACCCACGGGCTCTCCCTTAGCGTTGTCCGTTCGGCCGTTCGGATCACCAGGCAAAGGGTCGGATCGACCCAGCAATTAGTCCTGGCTTAGGCATTTGTTGGGGCTCAAGCACTCGGCGCCGAGATGTTCGTCCCCCGCGCCGGCCCTTAGGAACGCTCGGCCTTGTCCATGCGATGCCAGCGGATGAACCCGCACTCGTCGCAGGAATACGCGAGCGCTTCAAGCCCGCCTTCGAGGGCTTGGAGCGTGGAGTGACCGTCGAGAAGAATCCACTGAGTGTGCCCGCACATTGGGCACTTTCGATCATCGTTTGTAACTGCCTGGCCCACACCCCAAGTGTAGTTTCGCCCGTGACCTCGAAAGCTCTGCGCCGCCAAGGTCAGCGGGGGGCGAACGGCGTGAGGCGCTCGACGAGTGACTTGGGATGCATGGCTTCCCAGACGGTGAGGTAGCCCTCAAGCTCAACGTCGTGGTGAGGAGCAGCGAAAGACTGTGGCCTTGCTGTGGCGTCGATGATCCGGCCGTCGATGACCTCGACGAGGCACTCGCAACGTCGCAAGTAGTCAGCGAGGGAGGCGGCAGAGGCCGCTGTGTCGGTTCGTATTCGCATTTCGCCGCAGGGTGGTTCCGTTGGGCCCCGAATCCTCGTGAGCAGAGTCCGCCGCCCGGACCCCGCTCACAACGACTTGTTCCGCTGGCGTCAGAGAGGCTCCGCCGCATCGAGCCCCGGTGACGCTGTGTTTGAAGCATCGGTTGACGCAGCGGTTGATTCGTCCCTCAGGTGCGGTTGATTGCGGTGGTTCACTTCTCCCCACCTGGGGCAGGCGCCCCAGCTGCCCCTTCCGCGCCGACGACTAAGCTCGGCCACGCCGTAGCCCCAGCGGCCATCAACCGATGACCAGCCAGGGCACAGCACACGGACGCTTCCAACGCGCCATCCATCGCCGTCACGTTCAGGCCGCGGAGATGGCTGCGCGGGAAATGGGCGGACTGTCACTCGCCGACGCACTCTCGCTCTGCGAGCTCCTGGCGAACGCCGATCCGGCGCGTTACGAACGCGCAGCGTTGCGCTGGCTGCAGCGGTTCATTGACGAGCGGTTGCCGCCACTCAGCGAGGTTGCGCTCGCTGCCTCCGCCCTTGCTGAGCTTCGGCACGGCCACCGCAACGTTGGCGTCGAGGCGCTCAAGCGCCTCCTACGTCACGGCTAGCCCCGTCTCCATCCCCCGATCGCGAGCGTCCAGGCCGCCCCTCCAACACGTCAAGAACGACGAACGGGACGACGGCGAGAAACATCACACCGAGTATTGGGCCAGACCCGATCAATACAAATGCGCCGAAGGCGAAGGCCGGGATCGCGAACACGGCCAGAACCATCCAAGCCTTCCAACCCCACAACTGCTCCTTCTCGCTCCGTTGGGACCCTGTTGCCCGGTCCTGCTTGTCCGACCTACCGGAGCCCTCGCTCGACAAGACGATCACCAATCCCAACAGACCGACGTAGCCGAAGATTCCCAGTCCTCGGAACGTCCAGGTCAGCCAGGGATGGCGAGGCCCAACCCGCCACCACCAAGTGAGGTCATGGACCGACCTTGCGGCTGCCAACACGGATCCCGACAACGCTCCGATCGTCCTCCCACAAGGCTCGCACTTCAAGGGGTCGGGCATCCTCGTTAGCCCGAGACTCGCTTCCCCGGGCCCGGTGGGATGTACCCCCAACGGGCCCGGGATCTTTCGCCCTTGCGCTCAGGAAAGTACGCGCTGGAGCGCCGCTCGATCCATCGGCTCGCCGTGCGCGGGCAGCACGAGCTCGACCGGCAGGTCGAGCAGCGGACGGAGCCGTCGCACGACATCGTCGCGCGTCACGTGCTTGCGACCGCCGAGCTGGATGTCCAGTCCTTCGCCGAAGTCGGAGAGCGAGTCGCCGGTGACGATCGCGTTGATCGACGGCAGCCAGAGAATGAGGTCGTTGTCCTCGCGGCCCGCGTACGCGGTGATACCGAACGGCCACGCTCCAGGACCGTGGAAGTGTCCTTCGCCTTCACCCGCGCGCAGCCACGCGAGATCTTCGCTCTCCATGCCGCGCACGCGGTCGGGATCGATGCCGAACTTCTCGACCCAGTCCCGCCACGTGTCCGCGGGCGGCGTGTGCACCGGGAGGCCAAGTCGGCGGGCGTCGCGGTCGTGGTAAGGCGCGGTCAGGACGACGGCGGTCGCGCGCTCGCGCAGCTCATCGGGAACGGAGAGCGGGTCGAACAGCAGGAGGTCGTCGCCGAGCTCGATCCCGTACGACGAAACGAGCTCGGGCCACCACTCCTCCTCGTTCCAGCCGGGATGCGGCGACTGCCAATGCCAGACACCGTGGCGCAGCTCACGCATAGGGCGCGATGCTAACTGCGCGAGGGTCGTATCAGTAACAACCGAGTCTGCGCCTGGCGAACGCTTACGGCGGGTAGCTTCCCCGATGCCGTGTCTGGGAAGCGAGAACGAGTCTCCGATTGCGAGCGGGAGCAGGCGGCCTTGGCGTTGGGCGACGATCTCGTGGCGGGCCGGTTGTCGCTGGAGGAGTTCTCAGATCGGATCGGCACAGCGTACGAGGCGACCTTCCGCGGCGAGCTGGCTGGTCTGCGCGAGGACTTGCCGGAGCATCAGTCGATGCCGTCTCGCCGCAGTCCGCTTCGCCTGAGCGCAGCCCTCTTCGGTCATCTGGTGAGGCGAGGTCGGCTGCCCTTGCGGCGCCGCACTCTCGCGATTTCCGCGTTCGCGGACCTCGACTTCGACGCGCGCGAGGCGTTCATCGAGTCGGAACATGTCGTTGTTCATGTCTGGGTGCTGGCTGGGAACGCCGACGTCTACGTCCCGGAAGGGGTGGACGTCGATGTCGGTGGAACGATCCTGTTCGGTCGTCGCCGCGACTGGGGTCGCGATGCGGCGGCACCCATAGGGCCACGGCTGACGGTTCGCGCCCATGGTGCGTTCGGCACCGTGGACGTCTGGCGGGTTCCGCGCGGAGTACACGGAACCTATGGTGAAATCACCGAGCAGATAGAAGCGCAACAGCGCGAGCTGCCGGCTTAGGCGCGTCGGGTGACATTCCCGAACGCTGGCCCAGACCAGCGTGTTACCGGCGTGGTTTACGTGATCAAGTCAGAGGCAGCGGCGGCGTACGATCTTGCCCACCGCGATTGCAATGCATGGACTTTGGCGTCGATCTTTTGAGTTAGCGCGGGCTTCGCCTACCCTCGGAAGAACTCTTCGGGATGCGCCTCGATGTACGGCCCGACGAAGACTTCGGGGCTTTGCTTTGGGCTCTCGAGCAGCGCATAGAGCGCATCGTCCAGGCTCGCGAGGAACGCGATCTGTTCGTCTGTTGCCTGCTCGAGGATCTGCTGCCGCTGGTCCAGATCGCGCAGTGCTTCCTTAGACGGGAAGATGGATGTGGCGCGACGAATCACATTCGCGTACTCGCTGGCGCCGAGCAGTTCTGCGCCGGCGATCGCTTCCGGTGCGAGGTAACCGGTGGAGTTATAGAAGTATTGGTGGAAGCCGCCATTCGATACTTCCGAAATCGTCCAATGCAGCGCGTAGAGGGCGCATTGGCCGGGCGTTGCCACTGTTTGGAGCCGCTCGTCTGGTTCGTACGGGGTCTTCAGGGTGTTCCACATTGGCTCGATCACCTTCCAGGCGACCTCGGCCACGTCCGCGCCGTTGGCCACATCACTTCGGGCGATTCGAAAGTCAGCCACCTCAGCGCGAATGTATCGATTCGACATCGAGGAACATTCCCGAATTCGGGCGCCCGGGATGTTCGTCCCCCGCGCCCGGCCTAACGTATGGCCGACTGGGACGCCTTGGGGCCGCAGCCGAAAAGCGTCCCAGTCGTCGGGGAGCACAATGGGTAGCCGTTTGCGACAGCCACCCACGCGCGTTCCTCAAGCGTTCTCCGTTTGTCCGATCGGATCACCAGGCAAAGGGACGGATCGACCTAGCAATTAGTCCTGGCTCGCCTGGAGGGGGTCACGTTTCCACGACCTGCGCCACGCTTACCTCGCTGACGCTGCCTCGAGTGAACTCGGCCAATGCGTCACGAGCCCTGGGATCGCTACCGGGCCGACCAGTCCCGGTGTCTAGGTCCGTTTGACTGTCGCGAACCAGGCCGGTGCGCCGTCTTCGTGGTTTCTCGTCTGAACCCGGTCCGGTTCGATGGCGGTGACATTCCAGCCGTCGCCGCGGTTGAACGCTGCTCTCAGCTCGTCCTTACTGATCGGGTGCGGGCCAGTATCCGGACCATCGTCGCTGAAGCACAACACATACACGGTTCCACCTTGCTCGGTCACCGACGCCAGACTCGCCACGTATCGCGGCCGCTCGTCGGCATCGAAGGTGTGGAACAGCCCGCAGTCCAACACCGTCTCGAAGTTGCGCCTCAAACGCTCCAGCTGGAA
>DATMZV010000119.1:0-4745 GCA_035573355.1 Gaiellaceae bacterium
TCAGCGCGATCACCGCGTCGAGCGCGTCGAGCGCCTTCAGGTACCCGGCGAGGACGTGCGCGCGCTTCTCCGCCTGGCGCAGCTCGTACTTCGAGCGGCGGGTGACGACCTCGCGCTGGTAGACGAGGTAGTGACGGATCAACTCGAGCAGCGAAAGCGTCTTCGGAACGCCGTCGACGAGCGCGACCGCGTTGTACCCGAACGTCGTCTGCAACGGAGTCAGCTTGAAGATCTTGTTCAGCGCGACCTGTGGAACGGCTTCGCGCTTCAACTCCACGTAGATGCGCATGCCCTCCTTGTCGGAGTGGTCCTGCAGCGCGTCGTCGGACATCGGGACCTCGGTGAGTGTTCCGGCCTTGACCAGGTCGGCGATCTTCTCGATCACGCCTCCCTCGCCGGCCTTGCGAACTCCGTACGGCAGCTCGGTGATGATGATCGCGCTCTTGCCACCGCGGAGCTGCTCGATGTGCGCGCGCCCGCGAACGTAGATTCGCCCGCGCCCCGATCGGTACGCATCTCGGATGCCACCGCGGCCGACGATGGAGCCTCCGGTCGGAAAGTCCGGCCCCTTGATGTGCTGCGACAGCCGCTCGACGTCGATCTCCGGGTCCTCGATCATCGCAACGATCGCGTTGACGACCTCGCCGAGATTGTGCGGCGGAATGTTCGTCGCCATTCCGACCGCAATGCCGGACGAGCCGTTGACGAGCAGATTCGGGAACCTGGCGGGAAGCACCGTCGGCTGACGGCGCGACTCGTCGTAGTTCGGCTCGAAGTCGACCGTGTCGGCGTCGATGTCTCGCAGAAGCTCCGTCGATATGCGCGAGAGCCGGCATTCCGTGTATCTCATGGCACCAGCTGGATCGCCGTCGACCGAGCCGAAATACCCCTGTCCGTCGATGAGCGGATACCGCATCGAGAAAGGCTGCGCGAGGCGGACAAGTGCGTCGTAGATCGCCGAGTCGCCGTGCGGGTGGTAGTTGCCCATCACGTCGCCGACGACGCGCGCCGACTTCCGCGTCGGGCGGTTCGGCTGCAGGCCGGCCTCGTGCATCGCGTAGAGCACGCGGCGGTGGACAGGCTTGAGCCCGTCGCGAACGTCCGGCAGCGCGCGACTGACGATCACGCTCATCGCGTAGTCGAGGAAGCTGGTGCGGACCTCCTGGTCGAGCTCGCGCGTCTCGACGCGGCCTGCCCCGAGTGGCTCGGGCGTCAGATCAGACATCGAGGTTTCGGACCTCTAGTGCGTTCTGCTCGATGAAGAGGCGGCGCGGCTCGACCTCGTCGCCCATCAGGCGCGAGAACCAGAGGTCGGCGGCGGCGGCGTCCTCGACGTCGACGCGAATCAACATGCGGCGGGCGGGATCCATCGTGGTCGCCCAGAGCTCAGCTGCGTTCATCTCGCTGAGGCCCTTGAAGCGCGTGATCTGCAACCCGCTCTTCGCGAGCGTGATCGCACCGTCGCGGAGCTCCTCGAAGGTGAGTGCCTCCATGCTCTGCTTCCCGTGCTTCAGGGAGAAGGGCGGGAGGCCACCCACGATCTCGGCGAGCCGGGCGTACGTCTTCCGCACGCGGTCGTAGATCGGTGACGCGAAGAGCTCCGCCGGCACGACGATGTTCTGCATCGCGCTCGTCTCGATCTCGATGACCTGGATCCGCAGGGCCTCCGCGTCGGCCTCCGGCTGCAACGTGTAGCCGTTGGCAGCCGCGGCGTCGATCGCAGTCACAGCCTCGCCCGGCGAGGACGCCTCGCTCTCGACGAGACGGTGCGAGAGAACGAAGTCGGCTGCCTGGGGCCCGAAGTCTGCGCGCAGACGTGCAGCCCAGCCCTGGTACTCGTTCAGGGTGCGCGCGAATCGCCCATAGCGCGCCTGGGTCAGCTTGACCTCGGCTCCGTCCCTGGCCTCGATCTCGAGATCGCCGAAACGTTCGCGCACGAGCAGCTCCTCGAGCTGCGAATCCTTCTCCAGGTAGTTCGACTGGCTCCCGAAGCGTGCAAGGTAGAGCGGCGGCACGGCGATATAGACATGCCCGCGTTCAAACAGCTCCGGCATGTGGCGGTACAGGAACGTCAGCACGAGCGTCCGGATGTGCGCGCCGTCGACATCGGCGTCGGTCATGACGATGACGCGGTGGTAACGCAGCTTCGCGATGTCGAACTCTTCGCCGATCCCCGTTCCGATCACCTGGACGAGCAGCTGCACCTCGGAGTTCGAGAGCACCTTGTCGATCCGGTTCTTCTCCGAGTTGATGATCTTGCCGCGCAGCGGGAGGATCGCCTGGTTCGACTTGTCGCGGGCATCCTTGGCGGCGCCGCCGGCCGAGTTTCCCTCGACGATGAACATCTCCGCCAGCTCGGGGTCGCGCACCTGGCAATCCGCGAACTTCTTTGCGATTTCGCCGCCGAACGCGCCCTTGCGCCGGGTCAGGTCGCGCGCCTTGCGCGCTGCCTGCCGCGCCCGCGCAGCGGAGATCGCCTTCTGGATGATCTGCTTCGCGTCGGTCGGGTTCTCCTCGAGGAACTCGGAGAGCTTCGTGTTGACGTTGGACTCGACGAACCCCTTCACCCACGGGTTGCCGAGCTTCGTCTTCGTCTGTCCTTCGAACTGCGGGTTCTGCAGCTTCACGGAGACGACGGCCGCCAGGCCTTCGCGCACGTCTTCGCCCTCGAGGTTGTCTTCCTTTTCCTTCAGCAGGCCCATGTCGCGTGCAACCTTGTTCAGCGTCCGCGTGAGCGCAGCGTTGAACCCGGAGAGGTGCGAGCCGCCCTCGTGCGTGTTGATGTTGTTGGCAAAGGTGTAGACGGATTCCTGGTACGACGCGTTCCACTGCATCGCGACCTCGACCTTGCCTTGCTCGTTCTCGCCTTCGAAGTAGGCGATGCTCTTGTGGATCGAGTCTTTGGCCCCGTTGACGTGTGCCACGAAGTCTCTTATTCCGCCTTCGTAGTGGAACTCGATCACCTCGCCGCCGGCGCGTTCGTCGGTGAGGACGATGCGCAACCCGCGTGTGAGGAAGGCCGTCTCGCGCAGCCGCTGCTGCAGCGTCTCGGCCGAAAGCTCGAGCTCCTCGAAGATCTCTGCGTCGGGCAGGAACGAAATCGTCGTGCCGGTGTCGTCCTTCTCCGCCTCGCCGACGACGGCGAGATCGGCGTTGGGGACGCCGCGGGTGAATTCCTGCCGATAAACCTTTCCGTCGCGGCGCACTTCCGCGATCAGCCACTCGGAGAGCGCGTTCACAACCGACACGCCCACGCCGTGCAGGCCGCCTGAGACCTTGTACGGCGAGCCGTCCGCGCCGAACTTTCCGCCGGCGTGCAGCTTGGTCAAGACGACGGTGAGCGCAGAGGTTCCCTGCTCCTCCATCTGGTCGACGGGAATGCCGGATCCGTAGTCCTTCACCGTCACGGAGTTGTCGGGATGGAGCGTTACCTCGATCCGGTCGTTGCGTCCCGCGAGCGCCTCGTCGACGCTGTTATCGACCACCTCGTAGACGAGGTGATGGAGTCCCCGGGCGCCCGTCGAGCCGATGTACATGCCCGGCCGCAGGCGGACCGGCTCGAGGCCCTCGAGTACGGTGATGTCCTTGGCGGTGTAGGTGGCTTCACTCATGAAAAAAGCCCTGCAAATTCCCCACTTGCGGGCACCCCGAATTCTAGCAAAACGAGCGGTCGTTATCGCCGCGAGAAAGGCTTGCGGCTGCGGCTTTTGCGACCACTTTGCGCAGCTCTTCGTCACGAATCTCTCGCGTGAGCGATTCAGCTTTCGCAACGTGCTCCGGGCTCGGCCGCGGAGGGGGCTTCCGGACCGCCTCGGGACCGTCTTCGGCGGGCTCCGGCAGGGGTCCGGGCGCGAACGCCAGGCGACGCGGTGCGCTGTCACCGAGGCGGCCGCGGATCTCTTCGGCGCGGGTCGTCAGCTCGAAGGCCCAGATCGAATCCTGCGTGTGGACGTGCAGCGTTCCGTCTCGCGCCAGACGCGCGGGCCAGGCGTTCCGGGCGATCTCTGGCCCTACCGCGCCGACCCACTGCTCGACGACCGGCGCCATCCCCGAGGCGGGCCCGAAGCGGCGGAGCTGCCGGGCGACCGCGTCCCCGACGCGTTCCATCAGGCTGCCCGTACCTCGCCCGAGGCGACCTCGAGCAGTTGCGCCGGATCGACGGGCAGGGCGGATGCCTCCGTCGCGGTGATGAGCGTCTGGCCGGACCCGAGCACACGCTCGGCAAGCACCCGCCGACGGCCCGGGTCGAGCTCGGACAGAACGTCGTCGAGCAAGAGCAGCGGCGCGAACCCCCGCCGCTCGGCGATCAGCGAGGCCTCGGCGAGCAGGAGCGCGAGCACCGTGAGGCGCTGTTCACCCTGGGAGCCGAAGCTCCGCAGATCGCGCGGTCCGCTCGTCAGGACGATGTCGTCGAGGTGAGGCCCGAGGCCCGTCGTTCCCCGCTCGAGGTCACGGTCGAGTCGGGCCTCGAGCGCCTCGACGGTCGGCGGCTCTCCGTCGTAGGTCATCCGCGCGGCCGGCAGCCCGAGCTCCTCGGCACGTTGCGCAAAGAGCGCGGCGAGCCACGCCACGACCTCCGTGCGAGCTTCGACGAGTTGGCGGCCGAGCGTCGCGACCTGCTCGGTCCACGGGGCGATCGCGTCGCGGGACGAATAACCGCCGGCCGCGCGTCGGAGTGCCGCGTTGCGTTGCGCCACCGCGGCGGCGTACTCGACAGCGAGCGAAGCGCGTGCCGGGGCGAGACG
>DATMZV010000120.1:0-13594 GCA_035573355.1 Gaiellaceae bacterium
CTTGTCGGTGTTCATCTTGTCGGTGCTCGTCTTGTCGGTGTTCATCTTCATGTTCATCGCCGGGTTGCTCCCCGGCTGCGTCAGGTCGGGCACGCTCCCAGGGGCGGCGGCGACCCAGATCCCGAGCGCGACGAGAGCCACAGCGAGCGCGGTGGTGAAGCGTTCGCCCCAGGGGAGGATTTTCTGGACGAAGATGACGGCTGCGACGAGAGCCATCCAGAAGAGGCTCATCACCCCAAGCGCGAACAGCACGATCATCAGGCCCCAGCAGCACCCGACGCAGTAGGCGCCGTGCTCGGAGCCCATCCGCAACGCTCCACGCCAGCCTGGACGCCAGCCTCCGAGAACGAAGTGCAACGGACTGCGGCAGTGACGCAGGCAGATCGACTTCAGCGGCGTCAGCTCGTAGAGCCCCGCCGCGGCAACAGCACCGCCGACGACATAGGGACCCGCCCGGTCCCAGCCGAGGAAGCCGAAATCGAAAGTTCGCACGACACGGTAGAGACCGTAGGCGGCCAGCCCGTACACGGTCCAGACGGCGAGGTAGGCCGCGACGAACACCCACGTCGGCACGACCGGCTCCCCGCGGCGGCCCCCTTCACTCGAAACGCGCCCGAAGAGAAGCACCATCGGAAAGACCGACGGCAGCATCATCGCCCCCATCATCGTGACCCAGATCCCGACGTACCAAACGAGGCCACCGAGATCCGTACCGGGGCCTCCGTCCATCCCCCGCATCCGGTCGACGGTGACGATCCACGCAACCAGCGCGCCTCCGAGGAGCCACGTTGCCGTCCACACCGGGCGAGGGAGGAATCGAAGCATCTACGGACGCAATATCTTCGTGCCCTGGGCGGCGAAGATCAAGCCGGAGCCGAACCTACACGGTGATGAGGGTCTTCCCTCGAGCGTGTCCCGCTTCAACATGCCGGATGGCGTCCGGCGCCTCGCTCAGCGGGTACGTGCGGCCGATGACCGGCGTGAGCTTTCCAGCTTCGATCAGCTCTGTCAGAAAGACCATGTCTCTCGTGCGGAGCTTGGCGAGGAACGGGAGCAGGCGCTGGCTCACGAATCGAGAGACGACGAACGCTCTTGCCGGCCCGGCCAGCGGTCCGAGCCAGTTCCCTCCCCCTCCGCCGACGAGCACGAGAGCTCCCTCGCGCGTCAGAACGCGTCGCAGGTCTGCCAGCGAACGGTTACCCACGAGATCGACGATCAGGTCGTACTTCTGCTTCCCCTGCGCGAAGTCGTCCAGCGTGTAGTCGACGAGCGCGTCAGCACCGATCGAGTTGACGAGCTCGACGTTCGGCGTGCTGCAGACGCCGGTCACATTGCCACCCATTGCCTTCGCGATCTGGACGGCGAACGTGCCGATTCCGCCCGCGGCGCCGTTGATCAAAACCCTCTGTCCGGCCTGGAGCCGGCCGGCGTCGCGAAGTGCCTGGAGGGCGGTGCAGCCTGCTATCGGGATTGCGGCAGCGTGCTCGAACGAGAGGGCCGGCGGCTTCGGCGTGAAGTTTCGCTCCACGCCGCACAGGTATTCGGCAAAGGCCCCGCTGCGACCGCCGAACACCTCGTCGCCTGGCTGAAACCTCGTCACGTTGGCCCCGACCGCCTCGACCTGGCCGGCGACGTCGACGCCCGGAATGGGGTGCTTCGGCCGGCGAAGACCCTCGCTCAGACGGACGAAGTACGGGAGGCCTCTCAACACGTGCCAGTCATAGGGATTGACCGAAGCCGCTCGGACCCGAACGAGCACGCTGTCCTCACCGCCAGTGGGCTTTTCGAGCTCTTCAAGCTTCAGGTCATCAGGCGGGCCGTACTCGTGATTGACGATCGCCTGCATCATGTCTCCGCTCCCCTACACTGTAAGTTTACGGTGTAAGCTTAGACGTACAGCGTAAGCTTGTCAATGCCCATGGCTGCCGACCCCGACTCCAAGCGCCTCCCCCTGACGAGGGACCGTGTGCTCGAGGCCGCGATCCGCCTCGCAGACGAAGGCGGAATCGAGTCGCTCACGATGCGCAAGCTCGCCGCTGAGCTCGGAGTCGAGGCGATGTCCTTGTACAACCACGTCGCCAACAAAGGCGACCTCGTAGCGGCGATGGTCGATCTGGTTGTCGACGAGATCGAGCTGCCGTCCGCGGGCAAGGAGTGGGACGTGGACATCCGGACGTGCGCCGTCTCCGCCCACGAAGCCCTGCTGCGTCACCCGTGGGCCTGCAGCCTCGTGCTGTCGCCGGGCACGATGCGCGCACTGCCGACGCCACGGTTGCGTTACATGGAGTGGCTGCTGAAACGACTGCGCGAAGCCGGCTTTTCGCCCGAGCTGACGTATCACGCGTATCACACACTCGACAGCCACATCCTCGGGTTCACGCTCTGGCAGCTCGGTCACGCGATCAGCGCGGAGGAACTCGGCGACGGTGACCTGGCAGACCTCGTGGACCGGTTCCTCTCGGAACTGCCGGCCGCCGACTACCCGTTTCTCGCCGAGCACGCCCGCCAGCACGTCGCCGCGCCGAGCGGTGACGGCGCACGCGAGTTCGAGTTCGGGCTCGATCTGATCCTCGACGGCCTCGAGAGAGCCCGTGAAGCCGGCTAAGGTCGCGGTCGGGCAGCGACGCACGTGCGGATCTGGTATTCGCGCGCGCGGGTGTAACCCTTTGTGGCGCCGAATTGACCAGCCTGGGTCAGGGCTGATCGGGATGTCGTGTGCGACGCTCTTCCGAGCGGCGACTGAGGGGCCATGGCCTACCTCGGCGCGTCACGAGTCCCCCTTACTTTCGCGACGCGCCGAGGGCCCCTCGACCCAGCGTGGGTTTGGGCTAGGCCGGGATCTTTTCGTTTCAAGGATCTGCCAAAACGTAGTAATGCCCACCGGAACCGGCGTCATCCGGTTGGGATGACCCGCCGATCATCCATGCGGATGGCCGGTTGCGATCCTGGACAAGGCCCTGAGGTTGTCTCGAGTGAATGACGCTGCGCTTGCCGCAGCCCCGTTGGAGACACGTTCAGGGAGCCGCACGCGGAGCGCACCGGGGAGCGAGACGAACTGCAACGGCGGTTCGAGCATGAGCGCCTCGCCGTCGAGACCGACCGCGACCGGCGAGCTCGAACGGACCTCGAACCGGACCTCCGACCATTCCAGTAGGCCGTGGAAGCGCTGCGCCTGGCCGATGGTCTCGAACATGACGAACTCGGCGATGTCGCTTGCGCCGGTAATGCGCGCGGCGACGAGGCCAAGCCGGCCGGTGTCGAGGCGCGGGCGTGTTCCGGCGCCGGCAAGGCTGGTGAGCTGGTAGGGATTGTTCGAGACGAGAACGAGTGGCGCATCGCTGAGCTCGGTCCCGTCCGGACCCTCGAACTCGAGATCGATCGGGGGCGCTCCAGGTCCGAGCAGCTCCGGGAGCATCTGCGTCCACGTCTCGAGCTTGGCATCGCGATAAGCGTCCGACTGAACCACCTCGGCATAGACACCGAGCGATGCGTTGTTGACGAAGACATGTTCGTTGACCCGGGCAAGGTCGATCCGCCGTTCCACTCCGTCCGTGAAAGCGTCCAGCGCACCGATCACGTCGTCCCGGTCGAGCCCAAGGTCGAGCGCAAAGTGGTTACGCGTCCCTGCCGGAATACAGACATGCGGAACGTTGTGTCGCATTGCGACCGTTGCGACGAGGGCCTGCGAGCCGTCACCACCGGCCATGCCGATCACGTCCGCCCCGTCGTTCAGAGCCTGTTCTGCCAGTTCCAGGAGGTCGTCACCACGCTCGAGCACCACCGCCCGGATTCCGCGCTTGCGTGCCTCACCCGCCAGGTCGAAGTGCTCGGCCTTGCCGCCGCCCGACTTGGGGTTGATCAGCAAGACTGCCGACCTCGCCCTCGCTGGTCTCGCCGCGGTATGCGTGGAGTCGGTTCTCTCGGGAATCTGCCTGCGGCGGAGTGCCATGCGACTTGCGGCGCCGAACACGGCGATCGCGACCACCAGGGCAACCAGCTCGTCGATCACGTCTTGCGCGATGAGCGCGACCACGCCGCCTGCCAACGCCAGCACCGCGACCGCAATCCCGAGAAGTCGCGCGGTCCCGCGCCTTGTCGCCGCAAGCCAGAGGCCCGCGCCGGCCAAGCCGAGCGCCGCCAGCACGAGCAGGAGCGCGACCACGTCATCGGCCAGGAGGACTGCGAGCGTCGCGAGCACGCCCACTGCCGCGAGGAGCGCGATCCACGCCCAGATACGCGCAGTGCCCGGCCTCTTCATCGCCCGCCTCGATGCCTCATCTGCTTCGACCGCAGCGCATCGCGCTCAGGCCGTCACGCGGGCCTTCTTCCCGTTCTTTCGCTTCTGCTTCGGCATGATCTCCTCCGCTAGCCCCAGCTGCCGCTGCGACCGGCGGCCGGCGACATGGACCCGCCCGCGGCCGAACGCATCGATCTTTCCCCAGCGGCCGGGGATGTCGAGCAGCTCGAGCCGGCCGATTCCCTGCGGCAGAGCTGGATCGATGAGCAGGTTCTCGCCGATTGGCTCGAGGCCGAGCATCGTCCGGAGCAACAGCAGCGGCGCACCGGTCGACCAGGCCTGCGGGCTGCAGGCCGTGGGGTACTGCACCGGGTACTTCGTCAGCTCGCGCGCGTAACCGCCGAACGCTTCGGGTAGCCGTCCCTGGAAGTAGTCGGCGGCGTCGAGGATGCCTGCGGCGATCTGCGCCGCCTCGTCCTTGAAGCCGTAGCGACGGAGTCCCCATGCAATGAACGAGTTGTCGAAAGGCCAGACGGTGCCGACGTGGTAGCCGATCGGGTTGTAGCGCCCCTCTCCTTCGGCAAGGGTGCGAACGCCCCAGCCGCTGAAGAGCCTCGGTCCCATCAGATTGGCGGCGACGGCCTTCGCCTTCTTCTTGTCGACGATGCCGCTCCACAGGAGGTGACCGTTGTTCGAGGACAGCGCATCGACCTGTTTTCCATCGCTGTCGAGAGCGAGCGCAAAGTATTCGCCGTCTTCGACCCAGAAGTCGCGGTTGAAGCGACGCTTGAGATCCGCTGCCTCGTGCTCGAGCCGGTCCGCATACGCCTCGTCCTTCCACACGAGCCGAGCGAGCCGGGCCCCACGGACCTTCGCGTCGTAGGCGTATCCCTGGAGCTCACACGTCGCCCGCGGGAAGCCGGGAATCTCGCCGTCGCTGGAGGAGATCGAGTCCCATGAGTCCTTCCAGCACTGGTTCTCGAGCCCGGTCTTCTCGTTGCGACGCTTGTACGACACGTAGCCGTTGCCCATGAGGTCGGCGTACTCGTCGATCCACGTGAGCGCAGCCCGAGCCTGTTGCTCGAGATCGCGGACGAGCTTTCTATCCCCGGTCCACCGCTCGTACTCGTCGAGCAGGACGACGTAGAGCATGGTCGCGTCGGCTGCTCCGTAATAAGGCGAATGCGGTCGCTCTTCGAACGCAGTCATTTCGCCGTAACGCATCTCGTGCAGGATCCGGCCGGGATCCTCGTCCCGAAAATCGTCCAGACGGCTGCCCTGCCAGTCTCCGAGTGCGAGCAGAGTCGTCGCCGCGAGCTCGGGCGTGAACGGCAGCGACTGAAGGCTCGTAAAGACGCTGTCGCGGCCGAACATCGTCATGAACCACGGAAGCCCTGCGGCAGGGAGGCTCTTGCCGCCCATCACGGGCGGCGCGAAGCGCAGCGCAGCTAGGTCGACGAGGCTGCGCCGGTAGGTGGTCTTCAACGGCTCCCAGTCGGACTCCACGCGTGGCGCGTCTTCCAGCCACTTGTCGAGGCTGCGTTCCATGTTCGGCCGCGCTTTTGTTCCCTTACGGTCGTACTTCGGCGTCGTGTACGTCCCTCCCACGCCGGCCGCCGTGACGACGTCCAGGTCGGTCGTCCAAGCACCGTGGGGCTCGATCTGAGCCAGGAGCGTGAGGCCGGTGTCGTCGAAGGTCGCAGGGGCCGACGAGGAGATCAACGTCGCGCGCCGGTACGTGTCACGTGAGTAGCCGAGTCGCAGCGAACCGTTCTCGACGTCTGCCGAATACGTCCCTTTCTTCTTGAGCGCGTCCTTGACCTCGAAGAGATCGGCGAAATCGGAAGCTGCGTCGATCCGGACCGTGATCTCCACCGGTTTCTCGTCGTGATTGAGGAGCGTGAGCTCCTCGTGGAAGCCGTCACCGACCGCGCGCCGGCGGATCACGGACAGCTTGGCATCGACGTAGACGGTCCCAGTGCCGGGCACGAGGAAGAAGCGGGTCTCGAAGTACTGCAGGTCGTCGACCGACAAAGGATTCAGCCGCTCGCCGTCCAGTGTGAGGATCCACTTCGAGAGGAAGCGGGTGTCGAATGAGAACAGTCCCGTTGGATCGGTCAGCGACGCTTCGATGTCTCCGCGCGAGTCGCTCACGACGAAGGTGTTGCCGTCGAGGATCTGAACCAGCCCGTCACTCATGACGACCTCCCAGCGACGGCGAGGTCTCGCCGTCGAATCGATTCGGCCGGCCCGGCGAAGACACGTTGGAAGAGGACGAGCAACTCGGGATCTCCTTGGATGGCCACCTCGCCACGAAGGATCGCGGCCATCGCATTCTTCTCGCCTTTGACGATGGCGTCGAACAGCGGGCGGTCGGTCGTCACCGTGCAATCGGCTTCATCATGCGCCCGGGACACCGACACGTCGCCCTTCTTCACCACCACCGACCAGTGCGCCGTGCTCGTACCGTCAGTGATGTCGAAGCTCAACACCCCGCTTGCCTTGCGAAGCATCGGCTCGTGCTTCTTGCTGCCGAGCTCGTCGAAGAACTCTCCGGTCGGATCAGTCATCGTCTCCCTTTCGGTCTGTGCGGCAGGAGCCAAGCTCGCGGGCGCTCCTCTTGCTCGGGTGAATCGGAAGCAGCTCTGCGAAGCGCGGCGTACGCATACGGGTGGTAGAAGACGTCGAGGGCGGTCGCTTCGGGCACCTCCAACTCGAACGAATCGTCTGGGCTCGAACCGACGACGGAGACGGTCAGCGTGGCGTCCTCCTTGGACCACAGCAGCGCGATGTGCGTGCTGCCGCTCTCCCGATGGGCGAGCTCGATCACGCAGCCCGCGCCGGACCCGTCTCAGTGCCGAGATTCACCCCGTCAACGATCGCGCCGAGGCCGCCGTCCGGCATCGTCCGATGGGGATGATCAGCACGCCTCACCGAGCGGGGGCCCCGCTCCCGTCGCAGGGGAGCGCCCCGCTCTGGCCTACGAACTTACGCTCCTGAAAGAGCAAGCCCAGTGTGCGCTCCATTGCGACGGGCTGTATCGCCCCGTATCCGGCTTTGAGGGGATCGTTGAGGAATCGGATCAGGAAGAGCGTCACGCCGATGACCGCAACCACGGAGCCGATCAGCACGGCCTGGACGATCGCCCGCTCACCACTGTCGGCGAAGAGGAGCATGAACACACAGATCACTCCCGCGATGAAAAAGAGAACGACCCAGAGCGTCGCCGGTATGACCCCCTCCGCACCGTGCCTGCGGTCCTCGCGCGCCAGCTCGCGATCTGACCTGAGGTCGACCCACTTGCCGTAGGCGGCCTGTTCGACCGCCGTCTTCGGAACCGTGGTCTTCAAGGTCCTGAACATGGCCACCCCCCAGGGGTTGAACACCCCCGTTTCCCTGCCTGACCGCATCGTCGGCCACTCCTGATGAATGACCGAGCGCGCGTAGCAGATGAGCTCGTTCCCGAGCTGCTGCCGTACGGCGACCGGGAAGAATTGCGCAGTCTCGAATTGCTGCGCGACCAGTAGCGCCTCCGTTTCCGCGCCGCTGCGGGACTTGTCATAGCTTGAGAACGCGAGGAATACGATCAATCCGAGCAGAACCGAGAAGCCGGTGGCCAGCACACCGAACACGCCGGCGGCCCGGTCCCCATCGGCGAAGAAGCTACCGTCCGGGGCGCGGCGACGGACAAGCAGCAGCGCCGAGACTGCAAGGCCGACGGCGAGCGCGACGACCAGGCCGGCCCAGAGAAGACTCATCGCCTGGCCGGGCTTCTAGTCGTACTGCGCGGCGTGGGCCGGCTCATGGACGCGATCGACGGTCATGCCCGCGGCCCAAGCGCGATCAACAGGAGGCAGATCGACACCACCACCCAGAGGACGATCACCAGCGGCACCCATACGCGCGCGGTCATCGCATCCGACCCAGGCTCGAGCCGGGCAGACCAGGTCTGGCAGTGACCGCGGGCAACGGCATCTCCCGCCGATGCTTCCAGCTTGAACAATCCTTGCATCGTCCCGAGGGGGTGAAAGCTGAACTGGGGCGTGCCGCGGAGTCGGGAATCGCCCACTTTGGATGATGCAGGCACGACTCCGTGGCGGGAGGCTGAACCCTCGGCCGCCGAAGTCTGCGCTCTCGCGTGCCTCGCGGAGCGGGAAGGAGCAGGGCATGCGACTGGAGTTGGGGACGTCGATTCGTTGCACGGACGAGGTCTACGGCAAGCTCGCCGACGTGGTCATCGATCCGATCGCAAAACAGGTGACTCATCTCGTCGTCGAGCCGAAGAACGGGGACGACGTCGCCCGCCTCGTCCCGATCGACCTCGTCGAGAACGGCGGCGACGACGCGCACGAACTGAAACTGCGCTGCACGGCCGAGGACGTACGCCAGCTCGAGCACGTGCATGAGTTCGCATACCTTCGCATGGGGCAGACTCCCACGAGCGATCCGGACTGGGACGTCGGCATCGAAGACGTGCTCGCTCTGCCCTACTACGAGAGCCCCGAGATCATCGGTTACGGCGGAGGGGTCGGCGATTCGAGTGTGCAGTACGACCGCGTCCCGAAGGGAGAAGTGGAGGTCAGGCGCTCGAGCGCAGTCATCGCGGCTGACGACCATTTCCTCGGCAAGGTCGACGGGTTCGTGGTCGACGACACCCACATCACTCACTTCGTCCTCGAGCGAGGGCACCTCTGGGGGAAGCGCGAGATCACGATCCCGATCGGCGCAGTCGCCAGGGTCGAGAACGATGCAGTCTCTCTGAACCTCTCCAAAGCTCAGGTAGAAGACCTGCCGTCTGTGCGCGTGCATCGCCACTCGTAGCCAGGGTCCGGGGGCGGATGCGTACGCTTGGAAGATGGAGCCCTTCGCGCTCATCGTCCTCGGCAGCAGTCGCCACGCCCGCAACGGCGGTTACTCGATCAGCCGAGCCTGCCGCGGGGCCGTCGGCCACGCCGGCCGGCTTGCCGCGTCGCGTAGTCCACAGGTCGTCGTGTTCAGCGGCTGGGCACCGGATGGAGCCACTTCCGAAGCCGAACAGATGCGGGCGCTCTGGCGCGGGCCTGACGTCGAGCTCGTGCTCGAGCCGACCGCCTCGACCACTGCAGAGAATGCAGCGCGCACCCTTCCACTCGTCAGTGAACGTGGCATCCACCGTGCCATCGTCGTCTGCACGCCACTGCACCTGTATCGCGCTCGCTGGTTCTTTCGACGTCTCTACTCGGCACGGGGAATCAAGACAGCCTTCACCGCTCCGCGGACCGTGCCCACGCCGTCGGCTCTGGTCTGGGAGTTGGGCGCGCTGACCGTGCGGTCGCGACAGCTCTACGCCGCAGAGGAGGAGCTCCGGCGTGCAGAGCGGCAGACATGAGCGACACGCTCGTCTTCATACCGGCCTGGAACGAAGAGCAGAACATCGGCGCGGTGATCGAGGAGCTGCACGGTGAGCTGCCCGAGGCGGACGTGCTCGTGGTGGACGACGGCTCGACCGACGACACAGCGACCGTCGCGCGCGACAAAGGCGCCGAGGTGCTGTCGCTGGGAGCCAACAGGGGACTGCCGATTGGGATCGCCTCCGGGTACTACTGGGCACTCGACCACGGCTATGACTACTGCGGACGCGTCGACGCCGACGGACAGCATCCGGCAGTGGAGCTCGGTCGCTTGCTCGCCCGCGTGCGGGACGGCGACTGCGACGTCGCCGTCGGCTCGCGTTTCGTCTCCGGCGAAGGCTACGAGCCCTACCGTTACCTCCCGAGCCCCGCCCGGCGTTTCGGCACGGCTCTCCTCAGGCGTGCGATGGGACTCGTTCTGCGACGGCCGTTCGCCGACGCGACGAGCGGGCTGTATGCCGTCAACGCGAAGGCTCTTCCGCTGCTGGCCGAGCCCTTCAAAACCGCGGCTCCCGAAGTCGAAGCTCTCCTTCGTCTCAGCGACGCGGGTCTGCGCGTCGACGAGGTGCCGGTGCGAATGGAACCACGCGCAAGCGGCGTTTCGAAGCTTCGCGGCCGGAAGGCCCTGAAAGTGACCGCCACGGTGATCGGCACACTCGTCGCAGCCCGGTACTTCCGCGCGCGACGGTCGAACTAAACACACTGTTCGTTTACTGAACCCGTACAGAATCTGACACGAGTGGGCTAAGCAGTGCGGCCCGATCGCGGCCATCCTGAAAGGGATGATCGGCGGGAACTCACTCAACGAAATCGTGCTCTTCGAAGTCCCTGCGCGGTCCGGCGCGACGCAACTGCTCGCAGAGCTTTCGACCTCGCGCCTCGCCTGGATGGAACGAGGCGACGACGTCTCCGTGATCGGGGTTCTGCTTAACCCGGACGAAGACGACCTGGCGCGTCTGCTCCGAGAAGTCGAAGCATGGGTCGGGACACGCGGGCTTCTTGCGTTGCGATTCGAGGTCGACGGGCGTACCTACGTCCTCCACAACCCTGTCTTGGCCGAACGGGCTCACACCGCCGCATGATGCCGCCACTGGACGAGTTCGCCCGGCGTCGGCTCGGGCGCGCGCTTGTGTCCCTCGAAGGCGCGATCGCACGATTCGAGGCGCACGGGAACGGCGACGTCGAGCCGAACGTCAACCGCCTGAAGCGTCTCGCGGACGACATCCGCGCAGTGCTCGGGATGGCGCACGACAACGCGCCGAGGGCCTGAAGAAGCATGCGTGACCCCGCCTACTCACCTTCTTTCCCCGCTGCGACCGCCGCCTTCGAGGTGCCGTGCGTCATACACGCATTGGAGCTCCTTCGGGAACTGCGGACGGACTGGGTCGGCTGGATCGAGAACGGACTGGACGGGACCTTCGTCGTCGTCCTGGCGCCGGAGACGATCGGCGAGTTGAATCAGCTCATGTCACGTGTCGGAACCTGGATCACCACGCAGGACTTTCTCGCAATCCGGTTCCATCTCGACGGCCGCGCCCACATCATGCAGCGGGGCGGGTTCGTCGCACCAGCGGACCGCAGTCACGCCTCGGACATCTGACCGACCGGCAGACCACGTTTAGGAAACGAGATGCTCCTGGCGAGCGACCGCGACGGCCTCGAGGCGTGTGTGGACGCCGAGCGCTCGCAGCAAATGCCGAACATGATTTCTCACCGTTTCGGTACTCAGGTGTAGCTCCTGCGCGATCTGCTCGGTCGAGCGGCCACGCTTGAGCAGACGCAGAACCTCTGTCTGGCGTGGCGTGAGATGCGGCGGAAGAGGATCGGCAGGCTCCTCTTCGACGTCGGAGATCTGTCCGAAGACCCCGACGAGTCGATGCCCGTCCATCAGTACGCAGGAGCTGACGTCGACCTGAACGCGACCACCGTCAGCGTCGACGAGGACCACCTGCGCATCGGTCACGCGTTCTGAGCCGACAATCTTGCGAGCAAAGTGCTCACGCGCCCGCCGGGTGTCTTCCGGGGCTACGACTGAGGTGAACTGGCGGCCGCGCACGTCGCCGACCAGACGTCGGGCTGCCGGATTGATCCAGCGGATAACTCCTGTCGGATCGATCACGTAGCTCGGAACGTTGACGGTTTCGAGAGCCGCCTCGAGGTCGCCGCCGATTCCGCGCAAGTCCGACATCGTCAGGAGCCTGAAGGGAGTCGGGCAGCTTGGCTCAAGGCTGCTGTTTTCGCGCCGTGGCGCCAGGTGAGCGACGCTATGAGCCCGAGCACGAGGGTCGGAACGACCGTGAGGAAGCGAAAGACCAGAACGGCAGCGACGACACCGGCGTTGTTCCCGCCGAAGCCGACCAGCGCCCCCGTCAATCCAAGCTCGACCACCCCGATGCCGCCGGGCGTGATCGGGACCGAAGCGATGAGCCGGATGAGCGCCCACGCGGCGAAGGCATCGACCAAGGAGACCTCAGCAGCCCCGACGCCGAGTGCGCGGAGCGAGACGAGAAGGACGCCGAAGACGCTCAGGCTGCCGGCTAGGGAAGCCAGGGTCAGGACATGCCACCGCCGGTCGAGCAGATCGCCCGCGCTCTCGCGAAACCGCTCGAAGCTGGCCCCGCTCCAGCCAACCGGGCCCCGATGAACTTTGCCCAGTGCCCAGTTCGCGAACCGGGCCGCGACCTCCCCGATGTCGCGGGCGAGCCGGTCGCTGATCAGGACGAGCACGAGCCCCGTGACGACGACACCCAGGACCGCGACGCCGACGAAGGCTGCGGTGGCAAGTGTCGCCGTGTTTTCGCCGGAGATCGTCAGCAGAAAGACCGCGACGACCGGGAAACACAGATTGAGCAGTTGGTTCCACAGGCCGGTGAGGGTCAGAGCACGCGCGATGTCGCGCGTGGCGAAACCCCAGCTACGCAGGATCCCGTACGCCCCCGCCAATCCGGCTGCGGCCCCCCCGGGAACGACTATGGACAGTGCGGCTGATGCCTGGGTCAACTTCATCGCCGGGATGAACGAGAGGCCCGGGAGCGCGATCATCCACGGCGGCGCGAACGTGACGAGGTTGAGCACCGTCGCGGCGAGCAGAGCGCAGATCCATGGCCACGAGAGGTCCTTGACCACGGCCCAGACCTCCCCGTAGTTAGCGATCGTCGGGAGGAAATAGACGAAGGTCGCGACAATGAGACCGACGCCGACCGCGCCCAGGGCGATTCGGCGGATCAGGGGGCCGCGCGACGTTTGCGTCATCGCTCGCCCATCGACTGCGGGGGCTTCGTCGCCATTCCGATGTCGACGCTACCCCCGACCGGCAGCACGCGGATCTCGACTTCGGGCATGAGCTCGGCGGCCAACCGTGCGAATTGCTCCGCCGGCTCGCGCAACACGAGTGGGTCGCGACTGAGGCCGAGGCGACGATAGGTCCCCCAGTGGATCGGAACGGCAATCCGCGGACGCAGCAAGCTGAGCGCCTCCGCTGCGCCAAATGGGTCGAGGTGTCCGGGCGGCAGCCTCGGCCCCCAGCCTGCGACCGGCAGGAGCGCAACGTCCAGGTCGTCGGTGATCGCGCCCATGCCCGCAAAGAGATCGGTGTCGCCGGCGAAGTACATGGACGAGGAGCCGGAGACGAGATACCCGAGGGCGGCCGTTTCGATCCCGAATGGTCCGCGCCGGCTCTCGTGCTCGGCGTGCGTTGCGCGAACCGTCGCGCCGTGTATCTGCGTTTCGTCGCCGGGCTCGACCTCGATGACGTGGCTGAAGCCACGTCGTTGCAGCCATGAGCCGGCACCGCGCGGCACGACGAAGAGCGAGGAGCGCCGCAACGGCCGGAGGGAAGGCAGGTCGAGGTGGTCGTAATGAAGGTGCGAGATCAACACGGCATCGACATTGTGGAAGGCGTCAATGGTGAAGGGCAACGGGCGCTGACGGCGCAAGAAGAGGATGCGGTTGCGCAGAATGGGGTCGG
>DATMZV010000121.1:0-5607 GCA_035573355.1 Gaiellaceae bacterium
CTCGGCTGATGCACCGCTCCGAGATCACGATCGACCTCGGCGCGTTGCGGCGCAATGTGCGAACGCTGCTGCGTGCGCTCGACGGAGCCGGCCTGTGGGCCGTCGTCAAGGCGGATGCCTACGGCCACGGTGCGGTCGACGTCGCGGGCGCAGCACTCGGCGCGGGCGCCTCCGCGCTCTGCGTCTCGACGATCCCCGAAGGGCTCGCACTTCGCAGCGAGTATCGGACGGAGCGCATCATCGTGCTCGGACCGGCAGGGTCGAACCGAGAGGTCGCGCACGCGCGAGACGCCAGTCTCGAGCTCGCGATCTCGGACGCAGAGATCCCCGAGGGCGTTCGGGTGCACATGAAGCTCGACACGGGCATGGGCCGGTACGGCCTGGCCGAGCTGCCCTCACCCGCAGCTGAAGTGGTCGGCCTGATGAGCCACCTCGCAACCGCGGACAGCGATGCCGAGTTCGCACGCGCGCAGATCGAGCGCTTTCGGGTCGCGACCGAGCAATACAGCCATTTGACCCGGCATGTCGCCAACAGTGCGGGGGCGTTGCGACTGCCCGAGTCCCACTTCGATGCCGCGCGCTGCGGTGTCGCCCTCTACGGCCTCTCGCCGTTCAACACGGATCCGGCCGCTGACGGCCTGGAGCCGGTCCTGTCGTGGCACACGAGCCTCGCGCAGGTCAAGCTGCTCCAGCCGGGACAGAGCACGGGCTACGGACGTCGCTTCATCGCGGAGACTCCGACCTGGATCGGGATCGTGCCGGTGGGCTATGCGGACGGCTTCCGCCGTGACCTCACCGGGACGGAGATCCGCGTGGCAGGCGAGCCGCGCCGGGTGGTCGGCACCGTTTCGATGGATTCGTTCGCGGTCGAGCTCGACCGCGAACTGCCCGTCGGCGCGCCGGTCGTCATCATCGGTCAAGGCGTTCTCGCCGAGGCGCATGCACGGGTCGCCGGGACGATCAACTACGAGCTGACGTGCGGGATCGAGACGGACCCCCTCCGAGCACGGCGAACTGTTGTCGATGGCTGAGTCCAACGCCGCCGACGTTCGTGCGCGCTTCGGTGCCACCGCCGAGCTCGTCGCCGAACACGCCGCGAGTCAGGTCGAGTCGGTGCGCGAGCAGGTGCGCAGGTTCGTCGCTCCTGCGGGGAACGAGCGTGCGATCGACAGCGGCACGGGCGCGGGAACGCTCGCGCTCGCGCTGGCGCCACTCGTTCGCGAGGTCGTCGGTGTCGACATCGTCCCCGAGCTGCTGGAGCGCGCCCGCCGCAACGCACCTGCGAACGTCACGTTCGTCGAGGGCGACGCGACCGAGCTGCCATTCGAGACCGGCTCGTTCGACCTCGCCTGCTCGCGGCGGACGCTGCACCACATAGCGCACCCCGAGCCGGCGATTGCTGAGCTGGTGCGCGTGACTGCGCCGGGCGGTCGCGTGTTCGTCGACGATCAGATCGCGCCGATCGATCCGCTGGCGGCGTTCGAGCTCGATCGCTTCGAGCGCGCACGCGATCCGTCGCACACCCGGACGCTTCCCGACGTCGACTTCCGCCACCTCTTCGAGGCGAACGGGCTCGTCCTCGTCCGGTCGCAGCTCCAGACGCACACGCGCAAGCTCGACTACTACCTCGATCTCGCAGGCTGTGAGGGCGATGCTCGACAACGAGCAGTGCAGCTGTCGCCCGGCGGGCCAGAGGAGTACGTCGCCGAGAGCGCCTGGTACCTCCTGAGGAAGCCGGGCTAGGGGCGATAGCCCGAGCGGCCGGCGAGCCGCGCAACGAGGCCCGGCGCAAGCGCCTGCACGATCGCCGCCGTGCGATAGAAGCGCGGCACGAACGTCTCGCCCTTGTCCCGTGTGATCACCTTGACCACATGCCGGGCCACATGGTCCGGCTCGACGACCAGGCGGCGCAAGAGGGAGCTGCGCAGCTTCGTGGCCTGCGGAAAGCCCTCTGTCTCGACGAAGCCCGGGTTGACGGTATGCACGTGAATGCCTCGGTTGCGCAACTCGGCTGCCGTCGCCCGTGAGAACGCGAGCTGTGCGTGCTTCGACGCCGAATACGGGCCGGCGGGCGCGAAGGCGACCGTGCCGGCGACCGAGACGATGTTCACGACGTCGGAGCGTCCGGCCGCTTCAAGCCCGGGGAGGAGAGCCCGGAGCATCCAGACTCCGCCGAGGTAGTTCACACGTAGGACTTCTTCCAGAAGGTCCAGGTCGATTGCCGCGAAGCCTGATCTACCCGGCATGCCCGCGTTGTTCACGAGCAGCTGGATCTGCGGGTGCCGTCCCAGCACCGCAGCTGCGACGCGTTCCACGTCTTCGCGCTTGCCGACGTCGCACAGTTCGTACTCCGCACCGAGCTCGGCAGCGAGACCGCGCAGCCGGTCCTCGTTCCGCGCCAGCAGGACCAGTTGCCAGCCCTGAGCTGCGAGAGCGCGAGAGATCGCCTCGCCGATCCCACGCGACGCGCCGGTGACGACGGCTAAGCGGTCTACCGGCAGACCCTCACGTGCCGTGTCGAAGCGATTGTGCGTCCGGCGGCATCCGTTGCGATCGCGCGTAGCGCGTGTCGTCCTGCTGGCGAGCGCTGCGTCTTCCACGAGCCTGCAAAGAGGTCGGAGCCTCCCTTCCGATCGATGTCGACCTGCTTGCCGTCGACGAAGAACCGCACGGACGTGATCCGTCTCGTCGAGCCGGCCGCGACCAGGAGCCCCGCCGTCTTGCCGACGCACGCGTTCTCGGCAGGTGTGACCCAGGTGAGCGCCGGCCCCGAGACGCCCGTGATGCGAACCGGCTGGAACGCCGTATTCGGTTGGATGTCGTTGCCGACCGAGTTGACGTTCTTCGCCTCCTGATAGTCGGACGCCGAGAGAACCGTGCGATTCCGTCCTTTCTTGATCCGCGGAGCCTGCGTTGGCAACGGAAAGATCGCCGTGCCCGAGATCGGGTCGTAAAGGGCCGCGCCGACGAGCGCGCCGCGATACGCGATCACGAGCGACAGCGGATCGACGCCTGCGCCCTTGTCGACGACGTGCGCCACGATCGTCGGCCTCCCTGCGGCGACGCGTTTCGTGAGCACCATGATCTTCGGCGGTCGCATGTCGTTGACCCACGAGCGCAGGACGTAGGCGCCGGGCAGCGAGCGGTGGGTGAACTCGTCGGAGCCGGAATCGACCGCGACGTAGAAGCGCTGCACCTTCGGGAACGAGGCGCCGGCCGCGCCGATGTCGATGCCGAAGTCGAAGGTCAGCTCGTTGACGCTCACCGGCGTCCCGGCGTAGCCCTGGACGTCGCGCTCGTTCGCCGAGCCCAGGAACCATGGGTGGACGAGCCCGGTGGCGGCCTCGACGGCCACGCCGATGTTCGCGACCGGCTGGTCGATGCTCGTGACGTAGAGCGTCTCCGTCCCGGTCTCGTTCATCGTCGGCCCGACGTAGTCGGGCGGCGGTCCGAAAGGGGCGGCCGGGCAGCAGTAGGCCGAAACCCGGTTTGGGCCGTTGACCGTTTCTCCTACCTGCAACTTCACGAGCCGTTTCGGTTGCAGGAGCTCGAGCTGCGGGCGGCCCACGAAGAACTCGTACGGGATCTTGCGCGTCACCGAGCCGTGGTGCAGCAGGATGAACCCGTAGTCCTCGCCGGCCTTCGCATTTGCGCTTCCGCGAGCGACGGCGACCAGGTCGGCCTCGCCCCCGGGCGGCACCACGACGGCCGGCGGAAGGTCGAGCGACGCGCCCGGCGAGGTCGCCTGTGACGAGAGCTCGACCTGCCACATCCCTGCGCCGCCGCCGGCGTCGGTGATGCGAACCAGGAGTGCTCGGCTGTCGCTCCCTTTGGTGACGTCCAGGTCTTGGAACGACATCGACGCGGGCTCGGTGAACACCTCCGGTTTCGTCGCGTTGGGCAGGTTGACGAGCCCACCGCCGCCGAGCGTCACCGGCGCTTCCTCCGTGCGCGCGGTGTCTCCCCACGCCGGGCCGGCGGTCGAGACGAGTGCCGACTTCACCTGTTGCGGCGTCCACGCGGGGTGGAGCTGGAGCAGGAGCGCTGCTGCCCCGGCCACGTGCGGTGCGGACATGCTTGTTCCGTCGAAGACTGCGAACGGCGAACCGCCGGTGAACTCGGGCAAGGTCGACGACAGGATCTGCCCTCCCGGTGCTGAGACGTCGGGCTTGAGCAGGTGCTCGAAGGCGGTCGGCCCGCCGGAGGAGAAGTCGGTGATGACGCCACTGCGCCCGGTTTCTACGCGCTCGATGGCATTTCCGATCGTCACGTTTGCCGCGCCGCCGTGCGAGGACAGATACGCGCGCAGCTGCGCGCCGTCGAGGTCGGTGATCATCCCGGCGGGAAGCGGCAGCTGGACCGGTATCGCATCCGGACCGCCCGCGCGGTTGTCGACGATGACGAGCCCGGCCGCACCCGCGGCCAGGGCACGCACGGCCTTGGAGATGAAGGTGCAGTGTCCGCGGGAGATGAGCGCGACGTCTCCGGTGAGCGATCCTGGCCGGAGAAACGTCTGGGTCGCGTCGTTCGTGTCGGTCTCCGGGCCGCAGAGGCGGCGGTCGACTGCGGCACCGTTCGTCCCCGTGAGCGCGCCGACGTCGACGATCCGGTGCGCGGTGAACGCGTAGCCCCCGGGGAAGAACGTGCCGGCTGCGCCTGCGATCGGGATGTGCTTGACCTCGGACGGAGCATCGCCGGCCGTCACCGACATCGTCGGGGAGAAGACGTGTGTGTTCGAAACGGCTGCAACGGTGATCGCATCGGGCGACGAACCTGGTGAGCCGATGGAGCCGGTGCCGAACTGGTCGCGGTCGTTGCCGGCCGAGATCACCGGAACGACGCCGGCCGCGGTGACGTTCCGGATCACGTCGATCATCGCGTCGTTCGCGGGTTCGGTCTCGGCGCCACCGCCCGAGAAGTTGATGACGTCCATGCCGTCACGCACGGCGAACTCGAAGGCCGCGGCGATCTCGGGTGTATTGGCGATGTGGCCGATCGGGGTCGGCACGTTGAAGACGCGGTAGTTCCCGATGTACGCGCGTGGCGCGACACCCGACAGGCCGCAGGTCGGCGGGTGATCGGCACCGCCGGCCGAACAGGTCCCGGCGTCGCCGGCTGCGATGCCGGCGACATGCGTTGCGTGGAAGGAGGCGGCGCGATCGATCGGCAGCCGTCCGAGGCGTCCAGAGTGCGGGCCCGGGAATGCGCGCGCCACGATCACCTTCGGCGTCGTCCACTTCAGTCCGCCTTTCGGAAACCCCGGAGGATACGAGTATCCGGCCGGGCTCAGGAACGGATTCGTGCTGTCGACGCCGTCGTCGACGATCCCGATCTTCATCCCGTCGCCCTTCGCGCCGGTGAGCGTCTGCAACTCGGTTGCGCCGATCACCGAGGGGCTCGTGCTGGTGGAGAGGTGATACGAGATGCTCGGGTAGATCTTCCCGACAAAACCGAGACGGGCGAGAGCCGGCAGCTTCGTAACAGGCAGCGAGACCGTCAGACCGTCGAGCACCACCTGGAAGCGCCGGCCGATTCGCGCCTGCGGGATCGCTCTCAGGAGTTGCGAGGCGGCGACTCGCTGCGCGGCGGCGACCCGGGCGAGATAGC
>DATMZV010000122.1:0-4052 GCA_035573355.1 Gaiellaceae bacterium
CATCCGCGGCGGCGGATACGTCTGGGATCTGCTGCAGCGCTGGGATACCCGCACGAACACGGCGACGGTCCAGTACGTCAAGGACATGGGCCTCAACACGATCCGGCTCGAAGGGACTCTCGGCAACGAGGAGCTCTACGACCTCGCCGACAAGGCGGGCGTCCTGATCATGCCGGGCTTCGTCTGCTGCAGCACGTGGGAGAGCGACGCCAACTGGAACGCAGAGCAGCAACAGGTCGCAAACGCTTCGCTCGCCACTCAGATGCGGGCGCTACGGGCCCACGCGAGCCCGTTCGTCTGGGCCTTCGGGAGCGATCAACCTCCGAACGCCGCCCACCTGGCCATGTACAAGAGCACGGCGACGGCGCTGCACTGGCAGAACCCGACGCTCGACAACGTCGCCACCTTGGCGAACGCGAACGCCGGGGTGAAGATGGACGGCCCGTACAAGTGGGAGCCGCCTGTCCTTTGGTGGGACACGAGCAAGGCCGGCAGCGCCTTCGGCACCACAGCGGAGGAGGGCACTGAGTCGCCGCCACCGCTGGAGAGCCTGCAGAAGTTCATCGGCCCTGCGGATCTCTGGCCGATCGGTTCCGTCTGGAATTACCACGCCGGGAAGGCGAAGAGTGTCTTCGACAACCTCACCGTCTACACGAACGCGCTCACGTCTCGTTACGGCACCGCGACGGGCGCGGCCGATTACTCGAACAAGTCCGAGCTTCAGAACTACGAGAACGCCCGCTCGTTCTTCGAAGCGTGGAACTCCCACGAGTACACGCAGTCGTTCGGTGCGATCTTCTGGATGCTGAACAACGCGTGGCCGTCCGTCCATTGGAGCCTCTACGACTACTACCTGAAGCCGTCAGGCGGCTACTTCGGGACGAAGAAGGCCAACGAGCCGGTGCACATCGCCTACGACTACTTCACGAAGAAGGTGTTCGTCGTCAACTCGACGCTCACTTCTCGGAGCAACCTCACGGCGACGGCCACCCTCTACAACATTCCCAACCTGAGCGTTGCCTCTACGACGCAGGCCACGCTCAACGTGCCGGCGAACGCGTCGACGCCGGCGCTGACGATCCCCGCCGTGGCCGGCCTCTCGACCACGTACTTCATCAGGCTGCAGCTGAAGGACTCGTCGGGAGCGGTCGTGAGTAGCAACCTCTACTGGTACTCGACGTCGCCGGACGCATTGGCGAACAAGAGCAACTGGTACATGACGGCGACGAAGACCTACGCGAACCTGACCGGCCTCAACACGCTGGCAACCAATCCGGGCGTCACCGCTCTGGTGACCAGAAGCGCGGCCGCCGGCACGGAAACGGCGACCGTCACGCTCCGCAACGCGAGCACGACGAACGTCGCGTTCTTCGTCCATCCGGAGATCACGGCCGGAAACGGCGGCAATGAGGTGCTGCCGGTGAACTACTCCGACAACTACATCTCACTCTGGCCGGGAGAATCCAGCACCATCACCGCGACCTACCAGACGAGCGATCTGGGCGGTCAGCCGCCTTACCTGCGCGTGCGCGGGTACAACGTGCCGGCGACGTCGACGGCCTTGCCGTAACGTACTCCGAGCCCACCCCTAAGCTTTCTGACCATGGTTGCGGCGATGACTCTGGTGACAGGCCCTGCTCCCGAGATGGCGAACATCGCCCGCATGGCGCATGACGCGATCGAAGAGTGGCTCAAGGGCTACGACGGCTACCGGGGCACGATCGTCTTCACGGACGAAGACGCCGAGCGGGCACGGATCATCACCCTCTGGGACACGGCGGCCGCGGAAGTGAGCTCACGCAAAGGGCGAACCGAGATGCGGAACCGCGTGGTGGAGGCAGCCGGCATGTCCATCGCCGGAGTCGAGCTCTACGACGTTCCGGTGTGTGAGGTCCTGCCGGCCTGAGCTCGGAGATCTTTCTCGAGACGGACCGGCTGTTGTTGCGGCGGTTTACCGCGGACGACGTGGAGAACCTCGTCGAGCTCGACGGGGACCCCGAGGTGATGCGTTTCATCAACGGCGGCCGACCGACACCGCGCCAAGAGATCGAGAACGACGTCCTACCGGCGTTCCTCGACTACTACGAGCGCTTCGCCGGTTACGGGTTCTGGGCCGCGATCGAGAAGTCGACGGGCCAATTCGTCGGTTGGTTCCACTTCCGGCCGGCGAAGCACGCCCCTGCCGGCGAGGTGGAGCTCGGCTACCGGTTGCGCAAGGCCGCCTGGGGACAGGGCTACGCGGCCGAGGGATCGCGTGCGCTGATCGAGAAGGGCTTCACCGACTTCGGCGTCCAACGTGTCGTCGCGAGCACGATGGTCGTGAACGTCGCATCGCGCCGCGTGATGGAGAAAGCCGGCCTGAAGTTCGTCCGGATCTTCCATCAGGACTGGCCCGACAAGATCGAGGGCGACGAGGAAGGCGACGTCGAGTACGCGCTGCTGCGATCCGAGTGGGAACGCCGGGGTGACTAGATGGTGTCCCAGGCTACTTCTGCGTAGGCGGCAGCGATCGCCTCGAACCGCGCCTCGTGCAGCGGAATCATGACGTCGTCGACCTCGCTGACGATCGCTACACCGCGCGCGTTCGAGAGGAATGCTCCCTCGAAAGACGCAATGTCCCGAAGTCGGACCGTCGCACGCCGCGACCGCACGCCTCGCTCCGGTAGCTCTCGCTCGAGGAGCTGCATGGTGATTCCGCGGAGGTGCGGCGCGTCGGGCCACACCACACCCGAATCGTCGAAGAAGCCGATGTTCGCGATGGCGGTTTCGGACACGACACCCTCGTCTCCGGTCAGCAACGCGTCGTCGAAGCCGTTGCGTCGCGCGAGTCGCGAGTAGTAACTCTGACCCGTCGCAAGGTGCTTCAGGTGTGCGTCGGGTCGCTGGTAGCGCACGGACTGCAGCCTCTGCGGCGTGGACACCCCGCCGGGCGGCTTGACGGTCACCATGATCGCCGGCTCCTCGGCGGACTCGAAGATGTAGACGCGCACCGATGCGTCATCGAGGCCGCCGAGCGCGTGTCGAATGAGCGCAACGACGCGTTCGCGGTCGAGACCGGAATCGAACAGCTCCGCGTTCGCCGCCTCCAGCCTGTCTAGATGAAAAGTCAGGCCCCGCGTGCGGCCGGCGCGGACCTGCATCGCAGTGAAGTGGCCATAGGCAGACGCCGTCGACCACAGCTGCCCGGCATCGGCTTCACGTCCGTCGATCTCGATGCGCATTCCGTCTCAGGTCTGCGCGTAGGGCGCGCCCGTCATGTACTTGAAGCCGCTGTCGACCGCAAGCGTGACGATGACCGACTCGGGGCCGAGCTCTTCGGCCACGCGTCGAGCGCCGACCACGTTCGCCCCACTCGAGACGCCCGCGAAGATCCCCTCTTCCTGGGCGAGTCGTCCGGTCATCTCGATCGCCTCCTCGTTCTCGATGACCGATACCTCGTCCACGCGCGAGCGATCGAAGTGCGGCGGCACCAGCCCGGTCCAGCCCTGCATCGCGAACGCCCCTCCCTTGGCCCCGCCGGTGATCGCCGCAGAGGCGGCGGGCTCGAGCCCGACGATGCGGATCGCCTCGTCGTGCGCCTTGAGTGCCTCCGACACGCCCATCAGCGAGCTGGCGGTGCCGATGCCGTGGCAAAAGGCGGTGACGCGCCCCGACGTCTGCTCCCAGATCTCTTGACCGAGCGTGTCCCGGAGGCCGGCGATGACGTACGGGTTGTTGAACTGGTCCGTCGCGTAGGCGCCGGGCTCACGGGCAAGTTCTGCCGCACGTTTGACCATGTTTTCGATGTCCTGAGACGTGACGCGCCCAGGCCCTTCGACGGAGGGGATGACCTCGAGCTCCGCACCGAGGGCGCGCATGAGCTGCAGCCGCTCCTCGCTGAAGCAGTCGGCGATCACGATCCGTGCGGGGTAACCCTTCGCCCGGCAGACGAGGGCGAGCGCGGGCCCGGTGCTCCCGCCGGTGTACTCGACGACCGTCGTCCCCGGCTCGAGGAGCGCGTCGCGCTCGGCGCCTTCGATCATCGAGAGCGCCAGCCGATCCTTCATCGAGCC
>DATMZV010000123.1:0-13465 GCA_035573355.1 Gaiellaceae bacterium
GGGTGCTGCACGAACTGCACCACTTCAACCCGATCTGGCTCCCGGTGGCCTTCGGCATGGAGTTCGCGGCCTACTTCGGGTATGTCGTCGCGTACCGCGAGGTCGCGCGGCTCGAGGGAGGACCGCAACTCGGGATCGCGCGGGCGGGTGCGATCGTCGCAGCCGGATTCGGCGCGTTCGTCATCCGTGGCGGCTTCGTCGTCGATCGGCATGCGCTCGAGACCGCCGGTCTTGCCCCGCGCGAGGCGCGTGCACGCGTGCTCGGCCTCGGGGTCCTCGAGTACGCGGTGCTTGCACCTGCTGCCGCGCTCGCCGCCGTGATTCTGCTCGCCCGTGGCGCGACGCATCCGAGCCTCGGCTTCACACTGCCGTGGGCGATTGCGGTACCACTGGGCTTCGGCGCGGCCTTCGCCATGTTGGCCCGGCGCCACCGAGTCGGCGCCGAAGGTAGATGGCGAGCAATCTTGGGACACGGGCTCGACGCCGTTCAGATGCTCAAACAGCTCGCGTCGCAGGGAGCCGTGCACGGAGGGGCCTTCCTCGGCACGACGCTGTACTGGGTCGGCGACGTGGGCTGCCTCTGGGCGTGCCTCCGCGCCTTTCACGACTCGCCGGACATCGCGGCGCTCATCATCGGCTACGCGACCGGGTACGCATTGACTCGGCGGACGCTGCCCCTCGGCGGCGCAGGGTCGGTCGAGGTCCTCGTCTCCTTCGCTCTGGCCTGGACCGGGATCCCGCTCGCCAAAGCGGTGCTAGCGGTCTGCGCCTACCGGATCTTCAACCTCTGGTTGCCGTTGCTTCCGGCCGCGATCGGCTTGCGGCACCTCAAGCGCTGGCGCGACCTCGCTGCCGGCGCGAGCTAGAACGAACGCGCGAGCAAGACGCCAGCACTGAGTGCGGCCAGCCCGGCCGCCAGACTCCCGAGCGAGTAGGCACAGGCCACGATGAGATGACCGCGATCGATCAGCCGGTACGTCTCGAGCGAAAGCGTCGAGAACGTCGTGAACGCGCCCAGGAAGCCGATCGTGATCGCCGGTCGCACGGCTGGATGCGGATGAGCGTCAAGAGTCGACACCACGGCTCCGAGCACGAAAGATCCGCCGACGTTGATGGCAAAGGTGACCCACGGAACGTGGTGAGCATCGCGGGTGAAAAGCCTGTCGAGGCCGTAGCGAGCAGTTGCTCCGGCGGCGCCGGCCAAGGCAACAGTGAGAAAGACGGGCACGGTGGGCTCCCTTCGTCCATAGGAGCCATCAGCCGGGTCGGCGGTTCTAGGCGAGCCCCATCGCCCGTCGAAGGGAGTTTAGGCGCCGACGCGCGCGCCGGCGCCGTCAAGTGCGTCGAGCGCCGCACGGATGTCGACGTGCTGACCGACGAAGATCGGGGTGTCGCGTTCCGTGTAACGGGACGCTTCGCTCTCGCGCAACGTGAGCATCAGGTGCATGAAGTCGGCTGGCTCGTCGCACTCGAACGCGGTCATGAACTCCTGGTCGTCGATCCCGAACGAATAGGTCGTGTGATTGTGGATCGTCGCGAATTCCGCTCCCACGCGCATGTGCTCCTCCATCGCGCGCTGGCGATCCTCGGGCGGCAAGGCGTACCAGGGCCGCAGCTTCACGAACGGGTACACGACGAGATAGGGCGAGCCTTTCGGCACGACCTTGCGCGGTCGGCGCGCCTTCGTGTACTCGGAAGCCTTCGTCGTCGCCAAGTAGGAGTACGGCGTCTCCAGCCAGCCGGCAAGAGGCGTTCCGTTGAGCGCCACGCCGACCTCGCCGAGATCCTCGTAGCGCTGCGTGATCTTCCACAAGAAGAAGTCCGAGTCGGGGCGAACGCCGGTGACGGTGTAGGTCCGCAGCGCGTCCATGCGCCCCGCCCAGTCCTCGATCACCTCGGCGAAGGCATCCTTGCCCGCCGCGCGTTCTTCGATCGGTAGCCGGCGCCAGGCCGGGTCGACCCGAAAGAAGCTGTAGGCGACGTACTGGCCTTCCATCCGGGAAATGCTAGCCCGAGGAGGCGTTCACGAGAATCCAGCCGCCCAGCCCGGTGGGGAGCTCGTCGGCAGCCGCGATGTCCGCCGGCGTCGCGAGCGACCAGCCGCCGGTTCCCGTGCCGACCGGGGGCTCGGCACATTCGAACGCTCCGGCGCGAATCTCGCTCATCGTCTGCTTGACGAAGGCCCTGGTCGACTTCGGCGTTCCGTCCACGTAGTAGACGCCCGACTGCCACCGGTTGTAGTCGTTCTCGTCGGTGACATGGAAGATCAGGAAGCCACGGACGGTTGGCTGGCAGGCGGCCATCTCGAGCGCCTGGCGGTAGTACGCCGCCTGCACGCCTTCGCTCACCGGCTTGGTCGTCGCCGGCTCGTGGCCACCGTAGAAGCGGCGCTTGCCGTCCGGAATCTGGGAGTCGACGCCGTACTCGTCGTACACGATCGGCAGCTTCGAGCCGAGCTGGGGCGTGCCGTCGAAGGCTTTCCCGAGCAGCCCGACGAGTTTGTCGTAATCCGCCAGCCCGAGCGAAGTGCCGCTCAGGTGCGCGAAGGTGGGGGGCGTGCTCGAGTTCTCGCCGTAGGGATGGATCGACAGGCCGTCCATGATCGGGCGGTTGCGTTTCATCGCCCGATACGTGGTGCCCATGTCGGCGATGAACGCGGTCGGCGAATGCGTGTCGCGCCCTGTGCCCGGTCTGTCGATACCGCGCGGGGCCAGCGAGCCGCCGTTGATGAAGACGTTCCGGTCCGCCGCCTTCATCGCGTCGTAGGTCCGGGCGAGCAGCTGTGTGTACGCAGTCGCGGCCGCGTCCTCGCCGTTCGGGCCGAACTGTGGCAGCCAGTAGCGGTTGAGGTTCGGCTCGTTGCCCACGATGTACTCGCGGATTCCCGGGACGCGTTTGACGATGTCGGCGGAGAAGCGCGCAAACTGCGATCGTGCTGCAGCAGTGAGCGGCGTCGTCTTGCTGCCGAAGTTCATGACCGTAAGGACGATGCGTATGCCGAGGAAGTCCCCGGCTGCGCTGCTCGCCTGCAATGCGGCGAGCTGGTCCGCGGGAACGGCGGTCTGGCCGGGCTCCCAGATCGCCGTGATCCGGATCGTGTCGAAGCCGGCGGCCTTGGCCAGCTGCATCTTCGCCATCGCCACTGCGGGATCGGAGTTCCGGCCCTCGTCCTCGGCTGCACCCATGTACATCCTGTCGCTCGCGAGCGCCTGGGCAGACAGGACAAGCGCCGCGAGGGCGCAGACGAATGCGATGAGGGATCGAAGCCGCGGCAAGAGGATGGCCCTGGTGACAGGCAGAAACCCGGGCGCGGCCAGTGTAGGGAACCCAGTCCGACAGCGTCAATAGGACCCGGTAGGGGGAAAATCTAGGACCGCGTATGGGGAGAATCCCTCGTTGGGGGGAACAGCGGCAGGCTTCAGAACCGATAGTTGACACTAGTCAGGATTGTGTTGCCAGGCTCTCGCCGCAGGGGGCCCCGGGAAGCTCGCCACCTCCCTTACCGATCCTTGGCTCTTGCGGCGGCCCGGTCTCTCCACCCGGGCCGCTTCTCTATTTCGCCCGAAACCCGCTGGCTAGGCTGGCCAGATGGCCTCCAGGCTCGAAAATCAACTGAAGGGCCTGCCGGCCAAGCCCGGGGTCTACCTGTTCCGGAACCGGGCGGGAGACGTGCTCTACGTCGGAAAGGCCAAGTCTCTTCGGCCTCGGGTGCGGTCTTACTTTCAGCAGTCGCAGGACAGCCGGACCGCGATTCAGCAGCTGCCGGACCGGGTGGAGGACATCGAGGTGATCGTGACGCAGAACGAGGTCGAGGCCCTGCACCTCGAGCAGAACCTCGTCAAGCGGCACCGGCCGCCGTTCAACGTCCGCCTGCGTGACGACAAGTCGTTTCCGTACATCGCTGTCACGGTGGAGGACGAGTACCCCCGCGTCATGTTCACGCGCGAGCGCCACCGCCGGGGCGTCGTCTACTTCGGACCCTACGCCAACGCGAAGAAGGTGCGCGAGACGCTCGACGTCCTCAACCGGGTCTTCCCGTACCGGCCGTGCGAGGGGCCGAAACCCGGGCGCCACTCGGGGATCCCGTGCCTCGATTACCACATCGAGCGGTGCCTCGCGCCGTGCGTGGGCTACGTATCGAAGGAGGATTACCTGGCGATCATCGATCAGGTGATCGAGTTCCTCTCGGGGGACATCGAGCCGATTCAGCGCGAGCTCGAACGCAAGATGCAGGAAGCGGCCGCCGGCGAGCGCTTCGAGGAGGCCGCGCGCTACCGCAACCGGCTGCGAAGCGTCCAGCATCTGGCGGAACGTCAGGCAGCGGACCTTCGCTCGGTCGGGACGATCGACGTCGTGGGCCTCGCGATCGAGGGGGACCGGGCCGTCGTGCAGGTGTTTCCGCTGCGCGACGGCAAGCTGATCGACCGCTACTCCTTCCACCTGGAGAATGTCGGGGGACAGGACGTCCCGACCGTGCTCGAGTCGTTCTTCCTCGAGTACTACGGGTCCGCGCCGAGCCTCCCTCCTCAGATCGTGGTGCCCCGCGATGCCGGGGACACGACCGCGCTCGCCGGCTTCCTCTCGGAGAGGCGCGGTGCGCGGGTCGAGGTGCGCGCGGCCGAGCGAGGGGAGAAGCGGCGGCTTCAGGAGCTTGCGGCCGAGAACGCTCGTCACGCCCTCGAGTCGGACACCCAGCAGGCGGAGCTCAAGCGGCTGCGACGCGTCGAGGCGCTCGAGGAGCTTCGCGAGGTGCTCAACCTCGAAGCCCTCCCGATTCGGATCGAGTGCTTCGACATCTCGACCGTGATGGGACAGGACAACGTCGGCTCGATGGTCGTCTTCCAGGACGGGGTCGCGAAGAAGGCCCACTACCGCAAGTTCGGAGTCAAGGGCCAGGTCGGGATGGACGACTTCGCTGCGATGGCGGAGGTCGTCTCGCGGCGGTTCTCCCGGCTCTCGGACGCGACCGGGGAGGAGTACGACGAGTCGTTCGCGGCCACGCCGAACCTCGTCGTGATCGACGGCGGCAAAGGTCAGCTTTCGGCGGCTCTTGCAGCAATGCAGGCGTTCGATCTTCCGCGCGTCGCGGTCGTTGCGCTTGCCAAGAAGGTGGAAGAGGTATTCGTGCCGGGCTCGCCCGACCCGATTCGCCTCGCGCTGCATTCGCCTGGGCTGCAGCTTCTCCAGAGGGTCCGTGACGAGGCTCACCGCTTCGCTGTCGGTTTCCACCGGCAGCGCCGGGATGCGCGGTCGTTCGCGTCGATCTTCGACGAGCTGGAGGGGGTAGGCCCTGCGCGGCGGCGTGCCCTGCTGCAGCACTTCGGCTCGGCCGAGCGTTTCGTCGCGGCGACCCAGGAGGAGCTCGAGGGCGTCCCGGGCGTGCCCGCGAAGACGGCGCGGTCGATCTACGCGCAGCTGCACAAAGCCGGCCGCGGCTAAAGAGCCAGTCCCTCGATCGGGGGCACTCTCGCAAGCGATCCCTGTCCAGGGTCTCCAGGCCGATACCTGGGGGGCCGCAACATGGAAGGCCGCATCCTCACACCGCTTCGCGCGCCGCAGCGCGCGACCACCGGTCTAGGCGCTCGCCTACGCCAGCTTCGCATTGCCGCGGGGCTGACCCAGTCGGAACTTGCGGGGGACCGCTTCTCGAAGGAGTACGTCAGCCAGATCGAGCGCGGCAAGACGCGGCCGACGAAGGAAACCCTCGGTTGGATCGGCGAGCGGCTCGGGGTCGACGTCTCGTATCTCGAGACGGGCCAGTCCTGGGACGAGTACGCAGAGGTCGAGGCGGCGGTGACGCGCGCCGAGGCCGCTGTCGAGGGCCATCAGTACGACGAGGCTCTCGAGGCGCTTGCGGCGCTCCAGTTCTCCCCCGAGGCACGCGAACTCGAGTTCCGCGCGCTCCTCGCCGGCGCTTGGGCCCGCATGCAGCAGGCCGACCTCAGGCCCGCACTCGAGCTCCTCACGCGGGCGCGCGAGCTCTCGGAGGAGCCCGGCTTCTCCGACGTCGAGCGAGCCGATGTCCTGTATCGAATGGGCGTCTGCCGCTACAAGCTGACGTCGATCAACACGGCACAGACACTTCTGAGCGAGGCGCTCCAGCTGGCCGACCGCTCCGGCATTCCCTGTGACCGGCTCCGCTCCCACATTCTCGAGTGGCGTTCGCGCTGCTCCCGGCGTCAGCGCGACTTCGAGGCCGCGCGCGAGGACATCGAGCTCGCCCTCGAGCTCGCTGAGCGGCTCGACGACACGCTCACGGTCGCGCACATCACGTTCCAGGCATCGCTCGTCGCCGAGCGGGACGGGCAATGGCTTCGTGCCCGGACCCTTGCCGAACGTGCGAAGGAGCTCTACGAGGAGCACGGCGACCGGCAGAACCTCGGCCGGATGCTCAACAACCTCGGCGGTCTGAACTTCCTCCTCGGTAAGTCCGACGACGCCGTCTCGTACCTGAAGCGCGCGTTCTCCGTGGCGCTTGAAATCGGGAGCGATGCCGATGCGGCTCAGGCCGTGTCATCGCTCGCACAGGTTCATCTCGGCGCGCAGGACTGGAGTCTCGCCGAGGAGCAGTCACGCCACGCCCTCGAGCTGCTCGAAGGACGTCCGGACTTTCTGGACGAGATCGGGAATGCGCACATCGTTCTCGGACGCGCGCTCCTCGAACAGGGTCGGCTCGACGAGGCAGAGCACGCTTTTGCCGAGGCCGAGCTCAACCTGTCACAGCTTTCCTCTGCCAGCCACCGCGCGGTTGCCTGGACGGCCCAGGGCGATCTCGCATCGAGACGCGGCGACGACAGCTCCGCCGCTGCGCTCTACCGGCGTGCCGCAGAGGCCCTGCAGGACGTGAGGTTCTAGGAAAGGAGGTGATCAGGATGCTGCGGAAAGTCTTCTCATTGGGAGCTCTCGTCGTGGTCGCCGTGACCTTCGGCGTCGGCAACGCTGCTGCAAAGCCCAAGAGCCCGAGCTCGCCGGCTGCGACACACAGCCACGGGCAATGGACTGACGGTTTCTCGGACGGCCGCGACTAGCGGCCGTCCGAGGCATTCGCCTTCGCCGGCTTCGTGCCGGTCCGATCGGCCTCGGCGGCGCGTCGAACATGGAGCGTGCCGGTCATGAGCAGGATTGCGGTGAACCCGACGATGGCGTTGACGACGATCAACGTCACGCGCATGCCCACGCTGAAGCTCAGCGCGAGGCTCTTGGAAGTGACGTTGCGGAAGATGTAGACGAGCAGTGCCTGCTCGGTGCCGATCCCACCCGGGCTGACGGGGAAGACGGTGGCGAGGCTCTGGCTCACCTGCACGAGCAGCGCGTTGTGCAGCGTCGCCGGAAGCCCGAACGCCTTGAGGAAGAAGAAGACCGTCGCGAGTCGTAGCGACCAATCGAGGAGCTGCCAGCTCACGACGTGGCGCACGTAGTACGAACGGTTTCTCAACGCTGCGAATCCCTGAGCTACCTTCGCCTTGAACTCTTCGACGCGCTCGGCGATCCAGGCGACGAGCGCCGTGCCGAAGAGCAGGAGGAGCCCGAAGAGGACCAGGCCTGCGACCGGATGGCGAAACGCCCAGCCGTAGTCGAGTGCCGGAAGGCTCGGGCTCTGCAGAACGTGCAGACCCGGCAACACGTGCTGGGTGACCGCCCAGATGATGAAGCAGCTTGCGACAGCGATGTCGAAGAGCGTCTGAAGAAGTGACGTCGAGACGAGCGTCGTGTAGGTCGACCCCTCGATGCGGTGCTTGGCGAGGTAGAGCCTGACGACGTCGCCGCCACGTGCCGGAATGACCGCGTTCACGCCGGTGCCGGCGACATAGGCGCCGAACATCTGCCGCCAGCGGACCGCCCGATCCGGGTACGCGGCCGCGACGATGTTGCGCCAGGCCCGCGAGACGGCGAGCAGCTTGCAGAGGTGGCAGGCGATACCGAGCGCGAGCCACTTCCAGTCCACCGCGGCGAGGTGGTTGAAGAACACGCTGATCGCGTGGAGAACGGAATGGATCACTGCCTCAGTGTGGCCGAGTTCGGCCTAGAAGTCCCCGCCGCCGCCGCCTCCGCCGCCGCCGAAGTCGCCGCCTCCGAAGCTCATGCCCCCGCCGAAGTCCCCGCCGCCGCCTCCGCCGCCGGAGTCCCAGCTCCCGAAGCCGCCCGGTGTGCCGGCGCCACCCCAGCTCCCGTAGCCGAAGCCGCCGTAGGCGCCGCCCAGGAGCTCGCCGACGAAGAGGCCCGAGAGGAAGCCCGTGCCTCCGAACGGCATGAAGTAGCCGCCTGCCCACGGCCCGAAGTACGGCGGCGCGCTCCAGTAGGGCACCATCCGGCCTCCGGCCATCACTTCACGTGACGCCGGCTGGGCGCCGCGCTCAACTGCCTGCGCATCGGCCTCGCACGCAGGAACCTTCCTCGAGGTCCCTCCAGGTGGGGTCCACTCGACGTCTCGAGTCGAAGGGCCGTGGCGCGGATCGAAGAAGCAGGGCGCGCGGCGTTCGGGCGGCTGGTGGCCGGCGAGGATCGCCTCGGCCGACGTCATGTGGTAGCGGCCCTCTTCGAGCGCCGTCGTCACCGCTTCGAGCTGTCGTGGTTGGGTCGCGCGATCGTACGAGCCGGTCGCCTTGTCGTAGGAGTCGAGCGCCTGCGTGTACTCGGCTTTTGCCTTCGGATTCGATTCGACTGGTTGCTCGAGCTTCTGCACGTCGTCGGCGAGGGCGATCAGGTCGTCGTGCGCCGCGGCCTTGACCTCCGCCAACTGCGCCTGGTTTTGTCGCCGCTTCCTCATGCTGCGGACGACGAGGAAGACGACGCCTCCGACGACGAGCAGGGCGATCAGGGCGTTTCCTCCCGCGCCGTGACCGCCGCCGCTTCCGCCTCCGCCACTCGTCCCGCCGGAGCGTTCCGTCGCCACGCGGTCGACGAAGTCCAGCAGCGTCGCCGTTACGCCCTGGCCCCGCTGGGCGTCGAGCGCCTCGGTGGCAAGGCGTCCCGCGACCCCCTTTGCAAGGACGTCGCTTCCGGCGCGAAAGTGCCTGCCGATCACGGCCGCGTACGTTCCCTTGCGTCCGAGCGCGTCGTGGAGTGCCTGGAGGACGCCGTCGGGACTGCCGCCGGCCTCTAGCTCCGCGGCGGCGGGCAGGATCGCGATGTAGACGGGACCGGCTCCCGCACTATCGATCTTCTCGCGCAGCTGGTTCTGGTCGGCCGAGGAGATCGCGAGCTCCGCGCCTGGATCGACGTAGACCGGGCTGGACTGCAACGCGGCGACTGCCTTGTCGACGATCGGACCGGCCTGCGCGGCAGGCACGAGGACGAGCGCCGCGGACGCGGCCACGAGCAGGAGCAGCCGCTTCACAGTTACTAGTTCGAGTTGCGCCCGTCGTCGGGCGCCATGAAGGGATAGCGGTAGTCGGTGGGCGGGACGAAGGTCTCCTTGATCGTGCGGGGACTGACCCAGCGGATCAGGTTCCACATCGATCCGGCCTTGTCGTTCGTGCCCGATGCGCGCGCGCCGCCGAACGGCTGCTGACCGACGACCGCGCCGGTCGGCTTGTCGTTGACGTAGAAGTTACCGGCCGCGTACCGAAGTTTTTCGTCTGCAAGCTCGAGCGCGTCACGCTCGCGCGCAAAGACCGCTCCGGTCAAGCCGTAGGGCGCGCCCTGGTCGATCATCTCCAGGGTCTCGCTGTACTTCCCTTCCGGGTAGACGTACGTCGTCACGACCGGCCCGAAGAGCTCGTCGCGCATGGTGCGGAAGTTCGGATCGGTCGTCTCGAGAACCGTCGGCTCGACGAAGTAACCCTCCGAGTCGTCGTAGCCGCCGCCGACGAGGACGTCGACCTTGTCTGCAGCCTTTGCCTCGTCGATGGCGTCCTTCTGGGTCTTGAACGACCCTGCGTCGATCACGGCGCCCATGAAGTTCTGGAAATCGGAGACGTCTCCCATCTTGATCGAGCGCACCTCTTCGACGACACGCTCCCGGATCTCCGGCCAGAGGTTGGACGGCGCGAAGATGCGCGACGCGGCAGAACACTTCTGTCCCTGGTACTCGAAGCTTCCACGGACGATCGCGGTCGCGACTGCTGCGGCGTCTGCGGAGGGGTGAGCGACGATGAAATCCTTTCCGCCCGTCTCTCCGACGATGCGCGGGTAGTTGCGGTAGTTCGCGATGTTGTTGCCGATCGTCTTCCACATCGACTGAAAGACAGGGGTCGAGCCTGTGAAGTGGACGCCGGCAAGGTGGGGGCTCGCAAGCGCGGGATCGCCGATCTCAGCGCCTGAGCCGTAGACGAGGTTGATCACACCGGGGGGCAGGCCGGCGGCCTCGAAGAGCTTCATCAGATAGTGCGCCGAATAGGCGGCGGTGGAGGCCGGCTTCCAGACGACCGTGTTCCCCATCAGCGCGGCGCTGCCGGGAAGGTTTCCGCCGATCGCCGTGAAGTTGAACGGCGTCACAGCGAACACGAAGCCCTCGAGCGGGCGGTACTCCATTCTGTTCCACATGCCCGGTGAGGAAATGGGCTGCTCTTCGTAGATCCGGAGCATGAACTGAACGTTGAACCGGAAGAAGTCGGTGAGCTCACAGGCGGCGTCGATCTCCGCCTGGTGCGCAGTCTTCGACTGGCCGAGCATCGTCGCGGCGTTGAGCGTCGAACGCCACGGGCCGGCGAGCAGATCTGCGGCACGAAGGAAGACGGCGGCTCGATCCTCCCACGGGGTCCGGTGCCAGTCCTCCCAGGCGTCGGCCGCGGCCTTGATCGCCTGCTCCACGTGCCGAGCGTCGCCCTTGTGCACCTCGGCGAGCACGTGGTCCTTGTCGTGCGGCATGACCGACTCGAAGGTGTCCCCTGTCCGAACCTCCTCGCCGCCGATCACCATCGGAGCCTCGATCTGATTCGACTTCAGCTCCTGCAGACGCAGTCGTAGCTCCTCGCGCTCGGGCGTCCCAGGGGCGTAGGACTTGACCGGCTCGTTCTCGGGCGGCGGCGGGCGGAAGAGGCCTGGAGCTGCGGACATCGGGTGCGATTGTAGGCTTGAAGACGGTGCCCGTGACGTCCGTCTCCTACTCGGTCGACGGCTGGGGCAGAGGGGAGGTGTGGCTCGAAGGGACGAAGCTGGCCTGGCACGAGCTCCCCCACCCGCCTATAGATAGACGCGCGCGCGCGTCGACCCCCACCCGTTCAGAGGGTGGGGTTGAACACCCACAACCCTCGCGGTCGACGGTAGCGCCGGAACGCGTACGGATGGTCAACGCACGTGGGGCAATTGCGGAAAAGTTGATCGACAGGTTCAGGGAGTACTTCGCGGGCGAGCGGGTCTCGTTCGACGACGTCCCGCTCGAGCTCGACGGCTGGACGTCCTTCCAGCTCGACATCGTTCAGGCTCTACGGCGCGTGCCGTACGGCGATGCCGTCTCGTACAGCGAGCTGGCGCGACTCGCCGGCCATCCCCGCGCTCAGCGCGCCGCCGGGACCTTCTGCGCGAACAACCGCTTCGGGCTCGTCGTCCCGTGCCACCGCGTCGTTGCCGCCGACGGCCTCGGCTCCTACGGCTCCCTCGGTCCCGACTACAAGCGGCGTCTGCTCGCCCTTGAGGGTGTCACTCTCTGACGATCTACGCCACGAGCTTGCGGCGATCACGCCGCGGAGCTCGTGCGACCGGCTCGCCGAGCTATCGGGCCTCTTTCACTCTGCGGGGAGCGAACATCTGAAGGGACGAGGCGAGGTCTCGGTCCATCTCGACGTCGTCGATCCTGCCGTGGCTCGGCGCGCGTTCAGCCTCCTGCGAGCCTTCGGCGTCGGCTCGGAGATCCGGACGTACCGTCGCCGCGCCTTCGAAGGGGGCACGCGTTACCAGCTTCATGTCGCAGGCGACGACCGCGCCCTGCAGGTGTTGAACGAAGCCGGCGTGCTGAGCTCGCGGTTGACACCGCTCGAGCACCCGCCCAAGCGTGTCGTCGCACGTGCGTGCTGCCGGGCGGCGTATCTCCGTGGCGCCCTCCTCGGCGGCGGCTCGCTCAGCGGGCCGCGTTCCCCGCATCTCGAGATTCGCAGTGCAGAGCTGGAAGGCGCCAGGTTCCTCTCGCGCATCGCGGAGGAGGAAGGCGCGCGTCTGAGCGTCCTCGATCGTGGCCGGCATGCCGTCGCGTACGCGAAAGGGCTGGAAGCGATTGCCGACATCCTCGCGCTCGCCGGTGCGGGGCGAGCCGTTCTCTTATTCGAAGAGCGAGCCGTCATGGCGGCGACGAAGTCTCGCGCCAACCGGCTCGCGAACGCCGACCATGCAAATCTCGTCCGCACGAGCCGTGCCGCCCATGAACAACTACGGGCCGTCGAGGTCCTGCGTCACACCGGCCAGCTCCAGAAGCTGTCGCTGCCGTTGCAGGAGATCGCGGAGCTGCGAGAGCGTCACCCAACGCTGCCGCTGCGTGAGCTCGCGCTCAAATGCCGTCCACCGGCAACCAAAACGGCGGTCCACAGACGTTTGCGGAAGCTACAACAACTGGCATCGATCTGACTTACGCGCGTGGTTGTGACTTTTGGGGGCCTTTCGTCATACTCACAGAGTGGCGGGTCCGCGCTCGTCCGGCGCCGGATTCAGACCCCGTCCGACGCCACGGTCCTGAGCGTGGTTCAACCGGAGGGGGAGGTCGTCCTCGGAGCTTCCCCTCCGGCCCGCCATTGATCGTCGAAATCCGCCGCGCTTCGCGCCTCATGATGATTTCGACGATTTTCGCCTCCCGACGATTTCGCCCTCTATCGACGCGCGGTTGCGGCCGACGCCGGCGGAGCCGGCATCGGCGGCGGCTGGTAGAGCTCAGGCTCATGGGGCTCATTTAGACTCAGCTCATGGCTAAAACACGCGTGGGGATTAACGGGTTTGGGCGGATTGGTCGGAACTTTTTTCGGGCTCGGCTTGAGCGCGGTGGGGAGTTCGAGATCGTTGCGATCAACGACCTTGGCGACGCCAAGACGATGGGGCACTTGCTGAAGTACGACTCGGTTCTCGGGCAGTTGGATGAGGACGTTGAGGTTGGCGACGGCGTAATCAAGGCTGGGAAGCACGAGTTGAAGGTGCTGTCGGAGAAGGATCCCGCGGCGTTGCCTTGGGGTGAGCTCGATGTCGATCTCGTGATCGAGTCAACCGGCTTCTTCACCGACCGCGAGGGGGCACAGAAGCACATCGACGCAGGCGCGAAGAAGGTGGTCATCTCCGCTCCGGCGACGGATCCGGACGTCACGATCGTGCTCGGCGTCAACGACGACACCTACGACCCCGAGCAGCACCACATCATCTCGAACGCGTCTTGCACGACGAACTGCGTCGCGCCGCTCGCGAAGGTCCTGCACGACAACTTCACGGTCGAGCAGGGATTCATGACGACCATCCACGCGTACACGAACGACCAGCAGATCCTCGATCTTCCGCACAAGGACCTACGCCGCGCACGCGCTGCGGCGATCAACCTCATTCCCACGTCCAC
>DATMZV010000124.1:0-2826 GCA_035573355.1 Gaiellaceae bacterium
GGGAACGTCGAGGTCTTCGACGACTATGCGCATCATCCCGCCGAGATCGCCGCGACCCTCGAGGCGTTACGTGACGGCGCGCGCCTGCTCGTGCTCTTCCAGCCGCATCTCTACTCTCGCACGCGACATCTCGCACGCGAGCTCGCAGCCGCGCTTGCGCAGGCGGACGTCGTCGCCGTGACCGACGTGTACGCGGCGCGCGAGGACCCCGTGGAGGGCGTCAGTGGCAAGCTCGTCGTGGATGCGCTGGCCGAGCGACGACCCGGGATGGACGTCGCGTGGACACCGACGGTGGACCAGGGCGCGACGTACCTCGCAAGCCTGGCGAGGCCGGGCGACCGCCTGCTGACGATCGGGGCGGGCGACGTCGACCGTGCGGCGACGCTTCTCCTGGAGAGACTCGCGTGAAGATCGAGCAGGACGTTTCGCTGTCACGGTTCACGACGCTCGGCACGGGTGGAGAGGCCCGCGCGTTCGCCCGGCCGGAGACGCTCGAGGAGCTACAGGAGGCGCTCGCCTATGCCGGGTCCTACGACTTGCCGGTCGCGGTGATCGGACTCGGCTCGAACCTGCTCGTCGCCGACGAGGGCTTCGACGGGCTGGCGCTGAAGCTCGTCGGTGAGCTCGCGCAGGCGGAGGTAGCGGGCGAGCTGCTCGTCGCGGGGGGTGGGGCGCCGAACGCCGTCGCCCTCCATCGCGCTCGCGCCGCGGGCCTGGGTGGCTTCGAGTTCGCCTGCGCGATTCCCGGCACCGCGGGCGGCGGGGTCTGGATGAACGCCGGCGCGTACGGCAGTGACTGGGCGGCGATCCTTGACCGTGCTCTCATCGTCGACAGCGAGAACGCAGATTGGCGCGCGCCTGCCGAGCTCGGTCTGAGCTACCGGCACTCCGAGCTCCGGCACGGTCAGGTAGTCGCGAAGGTCGAGTTTCGTCTGACGCCCCGGACGCCGGAGGAGATCAAGGCGATCGTCGGTGACCTGCAGGCGCAGAGGAAGGCTGCACAGCCGACGAACAAGCGCACCTTCGGGAGCGTCTTCAAGAACCCCGAGCACGAGCTCTCGGCCGGGCGGATGCTCGAGGCCTGCGGCCTGAAGGGCCATCGCATCGGCGGGGCCCAGATCTCGCCCCGGCACGCCAACTTCATCGAGAACGCCTCTGAGGCACGTTCGGCCGATGCGATCGCGCTGATGGCCGAGGCCCGGCGGCGTGCGTCCGAGCAGTTCGGCTTGGAGCTGCAGCACGAGGTCGAGTTCCTCGGCCCGCTCGAGCTCCCCCAGCTCACGAAGTAGGACCCACGCCTGCAGCGGCGAAGTCACCCGCGTGAGCGAGAAGGTCCTCAGGCTCCCGCGCAGGCGGGAGCTCGACGTGCTGCGCTTTGTGCCCTCGGGACGGTCGTTCGCGATCGGGATCAGCGTAGTAGTGGTCGCCGGCAGCCTCTACGCGGTCGCGCGCGAGACCTCGATGTTCGCCGTTCGTTCGATCCAGGTCGAAGGCGCCTCGCCGGCGCTCGCAGCCGAGATCCGGTCCGAGCTCACGTCGCTCGACGGGCGTAGCCTGGTCGCGCTCAACGGGGACGCGGTCGGCCGGCGTGTCGACGGCCTCGCGGCCGTTCGCAGTGCAGTCGTCGACAGGGCATTCCCGCACACGCTGCGGATCCACATCATCCCTGAGCTTCCCGTTGCGGTGCTTCGGCGCGGTGCGGACTCGTGGCTCGTCTCCGCGCGCAGCCGGGTGATCGGCACGATCGAGCGTGCCGGACGATCTGACCTGCCGAGAATCTGGTTGCCGTCGCGCACCGAGCTCACCAAGGGCGCTTTCCTCGCAGACCAGCCCGGGGCGCTCGCGGCTCGTTCGCTCGCCGCATTCGTCGGCAGCGGCTTCCCAAGCCGCGTCGCCTTCGTCCGCGCGCTCGACGGCCAGATCACACTCGGGCTTCGCGGTGGTCTCGAGATTCTGCTGGGCGCACCTGTCGACCTCAGGCTGAAGATCGCGATCGCGCGGGGCATCCTTCCGACCCTCGCACTGCCTCGAGCGGGGGGCCCGGATTACCTCGACATCACAGTCCCGGAGCGGCCGGTCGCGGGGCGCAACCCTCAACCCTCAGGTTGAGCTTGATGGTTGCCTGCGTTGACACCCCGGACGGCGCGACGTACCCTGCTCCGCAGAAGCCGTTCGACAGCCCCAACGCTTTAGTCCAGCTTGAGGTCGAGCTACCTTCAGTCGTATGAGCCAAACAGGGAACTATCTCGCGGTCCTCAAGGTCGCCGGCGTCGGCGGCGGTGGAACAAACGCGGTCAACCGCATGGTCGATGCCGGGCTTGCCGGGGTCGAGTTCATCGCCGTGAACACCGATGCGCAGGCCCTGCTCATGACGGACGCCGACGTGAAGATCCAGATCGGGGCGGAGGCGACCCGCGGGCTCGGCGCAGGCGCCGATCCCGAGATCGGCCTTGCCGCTGCGCAGGAGAGCCGCGACGAATTGAAGGAGGCGCTGAAGGGCGCCGACATGGTCTTCATCACCGCCGGCGAAGGCGGCGGCACCGGTACTGGCGGCGCACCGATCGTCGCGGAGCTCGGCCAGGAGATCGGGGCGCTCACGGTCGGCGTTGTGACGAGACCGTTTGCGTTCGAGGGACGCAAGCGGGCCGAGCAAGCGGAGCGCGGGATCGACCAGCTGCGCGACCGCGTCGACACCCTGATCGTGATCGAGAACGACCGTCTCCTCCAGGTGGTCGAGCGGCAGACATCCGTCGTCGACGCTTTCCGGATGGCCGACGACATCCTGCGCCAGGGTGTGCAGGGCATCACCGATCTGATCACCGAGCC
>DATMZV010000125.1:0-3919 GCA_035573355.1 Gaiellaceae bacterium
GCGACCCAGATCCACGCCTGCGCGGTCGAGATCGACCCGGACACGGGTGTCTACGAGATCGTCGACTACGCGGCGGTGGACGACTGTGGCAACCGCATCCATCCCCAGATCGTCGAGGGACAGGTCCACGGCGCCACCGCGCAGGCGCTCGGCGCGGCAACTCACGAGATCTTCACGTACGACGAGGAGGGCAACCTGCTCACGCCCAACTTCTACGACTACCACGTGCCGCACGCACTCGACATGCCGCCGATGAAGACCGGCTACATCGAGTCGACGTCGCCGTTCACGCCGCTTGGTGCGAAGGGCATGGGCGAAGGCGGCGGCGCCGGGATCCACGCCGTCTGCGCCGCCCTCCAGAACGCACTGGGCAAGAGAGGCGAGGGCCCGATCGTCTGGCGCAGCTGCAATCCCTACGAAGGTGTGTGGGACCTGTTGCAAAAGCCGGAGGAGACGCGCAAGCTCGTCAGCGTGGAGACCAGATGAAGGTCACGGGGGAAAGACAGTTCGAGGCGCCGCGGGAGACGGTGTGGGAGGTGCTGAACGACCCGGCACAGATGGCGAAGACCATGCCCGGGGTCGAGTCGTTCGACATCCAGGACGACAGGCACTGGCGGGCGCACGTGAAGATCCCGCTCGGTCTCGGCGGCCTGCGCATGTCGATCGACTTCGAGAAGATGGAAGAGCGCGAGCCGGAGTTCGCAAAGCTGCACGCGAAGGGCAACGGCGTCGGGGCCGTCCTGAACATGGACACGTCGTTCAACCTCTCGGAAGAGGGCGGCGGAACCAAGATGAACTGGGAGGCCGACGTGCACCTGCTCGGTCCTGTCGCGTCGATGGGCCAGCGCGTGCTGCAGCCGATCGTCAATCAGCAGGTGGCGCAGGTGCTCGGTGCGCTCGACAAGCAGGTTCAGGAGGCGAAGGCCCCGGCCGCAGGCGCGCCGACGACCTCGACAGAGGGCTCATAGGGACGCATCTGCGCTTTCGTCGGGTCAGCCCGTCGGAGGCGGATTGCATCTGCGGCAGCCTGGCGGCGGTCCACCTTGATGCCCTGCGGTCCGGAATGGCCCTCGGAGCGCTCGACACGATGGGGCTCGCCGCTCTCGAGCGCTGGTACCGCGAGGTCGTTGCGAGCCTCGACGAGTCTGCGCGCATCCTGCTCGTCGGCGAGGAGGATGACGAGGTCGTCGCGATGGGGCAGCTTGCCCCGAGCGGCGCGACGAACGCCGACCACCGCGCGGAGGTCCAGCGCGTCGGAGTCGCGAGCGGGATGCGCGGCCGCGGGACCGGGCGTCAGCTCATGGCGGCGCTCGAAGCGGCCGCCCTCGAGAGTCGGCTCACCCTGTTGTGGCTGACGACACATGACGGCACCGACGCTTGTGCCTTCTACGAGGCGATCGGCTACACCAAGCTGGGGGTGATGCCCGAGTACTCGCGGCGGCCGGATGGGACGCTCTGGCCGGGAGCCTTCTACTTCAAGGTGCTGTCCGCGTGAGAAGATCGCTCTGATGGCGCAGCCCTTCCGCATCGGGGTCATGCAGCTCACCATGGAGCCACTCGAGGAGATGCTCGAGTCGGCGCGCGCAATGGACCGCGCCGGCATGGACACGATCTGGCTCGCAGAGGCCTATCCCTGGTGGCGCAAACATGGGATGGAAGCTCGCTCCTCGACCGTCGTGTCGGCGTTGATCGCGAAGGAGACCGAACGGCTCACGGTCGGCTGGGGAATCATCTCCCCGTTCACGCGCCATCCCGTCCAGGTGGCGATGGATGCGCGGGTCGTCCAGGAGGCGGCCGGGCCCGGGCGGTTCCTGCTCGGCTTCGGCACATCGAAGATCTTTCTCAACAACGCCCGCCTGAACGGCAAGCGCACGCTGGGGCCGATGCGAGACGCCGTCGAGATCGTGCGCGGGGTGCTCGGGGGCAAGCCGTTCACCTACGAGGGCGACACGTGGAGCGCGGACGTGCCCGGCCTGCAGGACGAAGCGGAGACTCCACGTGACGTTCCTCCTGTGTATGTCGCGGCAACCGCGCCGAAGATGCAGGCGCTCGCGGGCGAGATCGCGGACGGTTGCCTGACGCCGTCCATCACGACGCCCCCCTTTGTCCGCTACACGCGCGAGAACGTCGGAGCAAACATAGACATCGGCTGCACGATCGTCGCGTCGATCCACGAATCGGATCGCGAGGCCGGCCGCGACGGCGCGCGTGAGATCGCCGGCATGTACCTCGCGAACAAGGTGCAAAACATCAAGGGGTCGGCGGACACGCTGCTCGATCTCGCGGGCCTGACCCAGGACGAGATTCGACCCGTCGCAGAGGCGATGGAGCAGGGCGGACGCCTCGCCGCCAAGGGGAAGGTGACGGACGAGATCCTCGACAAATGCAAGCCGATCGCCGGCACTCCCGCCGACTGCATCGCGGCGATCGAGGAGTACCGCGACGCGGGCTGCACGCACGTGATGCTCGAGCTCTGGGGCGACCGCCGGCATGAGCAGATCGAGCTCTTCGGCAAGGAGGTGCTGCCCCATTTCCGTTGAGATCGACGCCGACCGGCTCGTCGCGCTGGCCGTCGACCTCGTGTCGATCCCGAGCCCGACCGGCGACGAGCAGGCGATGGGCGAGCGCGTACGCGACGAGCTGGCCGGTATGGGGCTCCCGGTCCAGTGGCAGGAGGTCGAGGACGGCCGGCCGAACGTCGTCGGCCTCTGGGAGACAAGGTTGGGCGGCGGGAAGTCGCTCATGTTCAACGGGCACATGGACACCTCGTACTCGGGGCAGGAGCCGTGGCTCACAGGGATTCGCGGTTTCCAGCCGGAGGGCTTCGTCCAGGACGGACGGATCTACGGCCTCGGTATCTCGAACATGAAGGGCGCGCTCGCCTGTTACATGGAAGCGGTGCACGCGCTGCAGGATGCAGGAGTGCATCTGAAAGGCGACGTGATGATCGCCTGCGTTGCCGGCGAGATCGAAAAGACGCAGTGGCACCCGGACTTCGTGGGAGCTGAATATCGAGGCTATGCCGCCGGTTCGCGCTTTCTGCCCACACACGGCGGCGTCACGGACATGTGCATTCTCGGCGAACCGACGGAGCAGAAGATCGTGCTCGGGCACTACGGGGCGATGTGGGTGCGGATCTCGACGAGCGGCCCGTTCATCCACACGGCTTTCAGCGAGGGCCGGCGCGACGAGACGTCGATCGTGCGAATGCGCGACGTTCTCGACGCCGTGCTCGAGTTCGCGCCGGAGTGGGAGGAGCGCACCACGTACGGCGGCAAGAAGGGGATCGTGAACGTCGGCGCGATCAACGGCGGCTTCGCCTGGCGCGTTTCCCGCACGCCTCACCGGACCGATCTCTTCGTGGACTTCCGCGTTCCACCGACGATGCCGATGGCGGAGGCACGTGCAGCGGTGGGCGACTTCGTGCGCGGATTGCGCGCGCGCTTCCCAGACCATGGGATCGAGCACGAGGTCTACGTGACAGCGCCCGGATCCGAGATCGCGGAGGGACACCCGCTGGTCGAGGCGATCGACGCCGGCCACAGCGAGGTCTTCGGTGCGAAGCCGGAGCGCGACACGGTGCGGTGGTTCTCGGATGCGTCTGCGCTGACGCGATACGGCATCAAGAGCGTCAACTACGGCACGTCGAGCGGTCTTCCCGATCCGGTGCTGGGCGAGAACCTCGAGATCGACGGTCTCGTGAAGATGGCGAAGGTCTACGCGCTGGTTGCCCAGCGGGTCTGTGGAGCGGCGTGATCGTGCACGACCCCTACGTGCTCCCCGAAGGCCTGCCGGTACCCGTCGACGACGGCGCCGCCGACCATCTGACCGGGAGCGCGGTTCCCGATCTAATACTCCCGTCCTCGCATGGCGCAGTCAACCTCCGCGACTTCGAGGTCCTGTACGTCTACCCGCGTTC
>DATMZV010000126.1:0-4499 GCA_035573355.1 Gaiellaceae bacterium
TCGCAGTCACCGTCGAAGGTCGCACGACTTTGTAGGCAAAAGTCTGCGTGTCGTCCACGCCGTCTGCGTTCGGCGAAAGGACACGAGCCGGTAAAGCCGGCGCGTACACGCCGTAGTAGAAGACCGTGAGAGCCTCCGCGACTGCGCGCTCGCCACCGGGATCCGACGGCCGGTTCAGCAACTTGCCGTCGAACGCCATCGTGGTCGAACCGCCTGCGTCGAGAGCCGAAGCTGTGACACAGCCCAGGCGCATCATGGTCAGCGCCAGCTCGAAGTTGGTCAAGCCGGTGCTGTATCCGGGTTGGCGGCCGTCGACGGCGACGAGCAGGATCCGGCCGTCTGCCGTCTGCCCGACGCCGGTGCGCGGATGGCGGTACGCGAGCTGATCCGTCGTGAAGCCTTCGAGCGATCGATACACCGGCTTCCCTTCACGCACGACGATCGGGCCGCCCCCAACCGCCTCGAGCACGTTGGCCCAGGGTGGCGTGAGCGTGAGCAGCACGGTGACGGTCGCGCCGATCGGAGCCTCGGCGGAGAGAAAGCCGGCCTGTGCTCCGCGTGCAACGAGCACCGCTCCGTCGGGTGGGATCGGCTGGTTGCCGCCGGCGACGTACTGCGTGACCACGCCGGTCAACGGCGTGTTCGGCTTCGTCACGGGGAACGGTTGGATGATCGCCTGCGCGCCGCCGTTCTCCACGGGCGTGCGTGCGCCCCACGCACGTGTGTACAGAGTCGTGCGATTCGGTCGTGGCATCTCGTTGATGCCGAGGATCCGCCGCTGGCCCGATCCCTGCCACGTCCCGGCCATGCGCACGCGCTCGACATGGAGCAGACCGTCGGTGTCGATCCCCACGGTCGAGCGAAAATCGACAGGCGCGCTGTCGAGGATGCCGCCGCGAATGAGACCTCCCGTCGGGTGTCCATCGGTAAAGCTGAAGAGATCGCCGTTCACCCCTGCAACGGTCGCATCGCCGGAGACGCGCTTCTGCATCGAGGTCACACGCTCGCGTCCGATGATCGTGTTGTTCGACAGCACAGGCTTCAGCCCGTACAAACCGACGGGCTTGGGTGCAGAGATGACGTGAATCACCACCGGTCCGTGCGCGGTGAACTCGACCTGGCGTGAATAGATGACGCCCGGAACGAGCGTCTGGCCGCGCACCGGAGTTGCTGCACCCGCTATTCCCGATGCCACGAAAAGCCCTGCAAAAAGGGCACAGATGATGGCTCTTCTGAGCACGACCCCGCCCGAGGGTAGCTGAACGGTATGTCGGAATCTGAAAGGAGAGTGTTAGGCCGCGGGGACCGGCGCAGCGCTCGAGCCACGCCGGTCTCGCCGCGAACTGCCGCTCAGCGACGCGTTGCCGCCGGCCGAGTCACCTTGAAGTGGATGTTGATCTTCGCCTGATTGATCACGCTCGCGCAGGCCTGGCCGACGTCGAGGAGATACACGCTCGGTGTTTCGCCGGTCTGCGCAATGTCGAGTGCGGTCGCGATGACGGTCGAGCCGTCGGCAGCCCGGTACTCGTAGCCGTCGAAGCTTGCAGCCGGGACCGCGGACGTGAAGCAGCCGTTGAGGACAGCCTGGATTGCCACGTCGTCCTTCTTCAACGTAGCGACCTGCTTCTTCAAAGCGTTGAACTCGGCCCGCGACGGGCCGGCCTGCTGACCGCCGACTGCGGTCGTGACGTACAGCAAAGCGGCGCCCGCGATCGCGCCGATAAGTAGTGCAAACCCCTTCATGTAGTGCCTCCCCCTTCGAAAGAGATGACCCAGTCCCCGAACACTCGCACTCGGGCCGGACCACGGCAAGGGGCGCTACGGCTTCAGTTCCAGACCTTGACCTCGCGGTAGAGCGTGTCGCGCTGCACCGGCGTCTTCCCGAGGGCCTTGATCAGATGGACGAGCTCCTCCGTGGAGGTGCGGTGCGTCGTGCCGGCAGCGGAGACGACGTTCTCCTCGATCATGATCGAGCCCATGTCGTCGGCGCCGAAGCCGAGCGCGACCTGACCGATCTTCATGCCTTGCGTCACCCAGGACGACTGGATGTGCGGGACGTTGTCGAGGTAGATCCTCGAGACCGCCTGTGTCAGCAGATAGTCGAAGGAAGTCGGCATGTCCTCCCGCGCGACCTTCCCGGCCAGACGGTTGCCGTCGTTCTGGAACGTCCACGAGATGAAGGCGCGAAAGCCGCCGGTCTCGTCCTGCAGATCGCGAATGCGGCGCATGTGCTCCACACGCTCGGCCACCGTCTCGACGTGGCCGTACATCATGGTGGCCGTCGTCGACATGCCGAGCCGGTGTGCGTGGCGCATGACGTCGAGCCACTCCTTCGTCTTCGTCTTCTTCGGCGCGATCTCGTGGCGCACGCGATCGACAAGGATCTCGCCCCCGCCGCCGGGAATCGAATCGAGGCCGGCGTCGCGGAGCCGCGAGATCGTCTGCCAGAGAGTCAGCTTGCTGCGCCGCGCGATGTGCTGCACCTCCGGTGGTGACAGTGCGTGCAGGTGGATCTTGTAGCGCGCCTTGATCGAGCTGAAGAGATCCTCGTAGTAGTCGATCCCGAGGTCGGGATGATGACCGCCCTGCATCAGGAGACCGGTACCACCGAGGGCGATGGTCTCCTCGATCTTCTTGAAGATCACGGGCTTGGGAAGCAGGTAGCCCTCGCGCGTGTCGCCGGGGCTTCTGTAGAAGGCGCAAAAGTCGCAGTCGGTGTGGCAGATGTTCGTGTAGTTGAGGTTTCGGTCGATGATGAAGGTGATGCGATCGGGATCCGCCTTGCGGTTGCGGATCTCGTGCGCGACACGACCGACGGCAACGAGGTCGCGGGACTCGAGCAGGGTCAACGCTTCGGCGTCGGAAAGCCGCTCGCCGTCGAGCGCCCGCTCGAGGACGTGCGAAACGGAGCCCTCCGAGAGCTTGGGGCCCTGAGCCGCGAGGCCGGTCACGCGACCACCGCCTCGCGGACGAAACGGAGCTCCGGCACTTCGCCGAGCTCGCCCGTCTCCTGCGCGAGCTCGAGGAAGGTCATCAGCCCCGCGCGCTCGCGCGGCCCGAAGCGGTACCGCAGCTTCTCGAAGTAGCGCGCCAGAAAGCCCGCCGGATAGCCGTACCGCTCGCTCGCCTCGTAGGCGAGCTGTTCCGGCTCGGCCCGGGCGAGACGCACCGAGGCGACCAGCGCGTCCTCCAGCTCCGCGAGACCTGCGTGCAACGGCTCGGGACAGGCCCAGACGGCGAACACCATCGGCAGGCCCGTGCGCTCGAGCCAGAGGCGCCCGAGATCGTAGTGGGGGGTGGGATCCTCGAAGGCCGACTTCAAAGCCGCATCGCCGATCAGGAGCTTCGCATCCGCGTCCTCGCCGAGCGGCACATGCGAGGCCTCGGGCAGCAACACCTTCGTGAGCACGACCGAGGTCGCCGACTCCGGGGTGACCGCGACGGAGCGCACCTGCTCGAGCGGCTTCCGCGAAACGAGCTGGATCGAGTCGACCGCGCCCTCCGAGCTGACGCACAGGCGCGGCAGCAGACGCAGGCGATCGGCGTTGCGCGCGTACTCGATCGACGAGATCGGCGCGACGTCGAGCTCTCCCGCGAGCACGCGGCGGTTCAGCTCCGTCGGAACGCCCTGGATCTCCTCGACCTCGGCATCGAGCCGATAGAAGACCGGCGCCATGTTCACGTAGGAGATCCGGCCGAGCTTCACCATCGCTCCACCTCGTTGTAGAGCGTGTCGCGCTGCACCGGGATCCGCCCCGCCTCGTGGACGAAACGCACGAGCTCCGGGATCTTCTGCTCGGTCTCGGTACGCGCGCCGGCGGCGTGGAAGATCTGCTCGCGCACGACCGTGCCCTGCACGTCGTTCGCGCCGAAATGCAGCGCCACCTGGGCAAGCGGCAGGCCCATCATGATCCAGTACGCCTTGACGTTCGCGATGTTGTCGAGCAACAGGCGCGACACGGCGATCATCTTCAGGTCGTCGGAGCCGGGCGTGAACGTCCAGCCGCGCCGCTCGAAGACGGTGTTCTCGGGATGGAAGGCGAGGGGGATGAAGGCGAGGAAGCCACCGGTCTCGTCCTGCTGCTCGCGCAGGCGAAGCAGATGATCGACCCGCTCCTCGTAGGTCTCGACGTGCCCGTAGAGCATCGTGCAGTGCGTCGGGATGCCGAGCCCGTGCGCCGTGCGGTGCGTGTGGAACCAGAAGTCGGGGTGCTCCTTGCCCGGGGCGATCAGCCGGCGGACGCGGTCGGCGAAGACCTCGGCGCCGCCGCCCGGGAGCGATCCCAGGCCGGCCTCCTTGAGCTCCGCCAGCACCTCCCGGTGGGTCTTCCCGGAAAGCGTCGTCATGTGGTGGATCTCGGACGCCGTGAACAGCTTCAGGTGGACGTCGGGCAGCGCCTCGTGGAGCGCCCGCGTCACCTCCGGGTAGTACTCGTAGCCGATGTGCGGATGCTCGCCGCCGACCATGTGGATTTCGGAATAGCCCTCCCGCCCGTGAA
>DATMZV010000127.1:0-6210 GCA_035573355.1 Gaiellaceae bacterium
GCGAGCCCGAGCATCACCGAGGCGAATGTCACCCAACCGAGACCGCTCGGAGCCTCGAGGTCAGAAGGCACGGCGTAGTAGCGGCCCTGAGGCTCATAGTCCTGCGCCGTCCTCATCTCGCCTGCTCCCTCCTCGTAGCGAGTCTTCCGGCTCGTGGGTGCCCGGCCTCGGCTCAGCTAAGAACACGACGGCGGCCGCATCATCGTCCGGATGGGATGACGGCTGCCAAAAGCTCGATTTTCGGGGCATTCATCCCAAGCGGACGATGTTGTGAGGAGTCGCTTTGGGCAGGCTGTGAGATTCGATGTCGGACCTGATTGCAATTGGCTATCCGGATGAGACGACTGCGCTCAAGGCAGAGAAGGAGGCGCAACGTCTCGCGGGCGAGTTGATCATCCAGCCCGATGCGATCGCCGCGATCGTGCGCGACAAGGACGGCAAGTTCAAAGTGACGACGAACCATCATCCGGTCGGTGGCGGCGCTTCCTACGGCATGTTCTGGGGCCTGTTGTTCGGTCTGCTGCTCTTCGTGCCGGTCTTCGGGATGGCGATCGGAGCGGGCCTCGGGGCACTGATGGGGAAGGTCGAGAAGTCCGGCATCGACCGGGAGTTTCAGGCGCAAGTGAGGGACCTGCTCCAACCCGGGACGTCGGCGCTCTTCCTCGTCGTCGAAAAAGTCACGCCCGACAAGGCGGTGGAGGCACTCAGCAAGTACGGCGGCACTGTGCTCAAGTCGTCTCTGTCGAAGGACGCCGAGGCAGAGCTGCAAGAGGAGCTCCACGGTTCCAAAGAGCCTGTCGCCGTCTAATCGAACGCAGCGAAGCGAAATCCTCTGAGTAAGCTTGTGGCTGAAACGTGACGGCAGGCGAGACCAGAACAGCTGACTACGGCGAGAGAGTTGCGTGGACTCCCGCCCGGCCGCTCATCCACCCGGTGCGGTTGCTCGTTGCGTGGCTTCTCTCCGCGGGGGCGCTCCTGGCCGCTGCCTGGATCGTGCCCGGCGCCTCGGTGCGCAGTTTCGGGGGTGCGCTCGTAGCGGCGCTCGTGATCGCGATCCTCAACGCCGTGCTGCCACCGCTCGTTGCGGCTCTGCACCTCCCGCTGATGCTGCTCACCGGATTCCTGCTCATCCTCGTACTCGACGCTCTGATGCTGATGGCCGCGGACGACATCACGAACGGTGATCTCACCGTTGACTCCTTCTGGTCGGCGCTCGGCGTCGCACTGGCTGCAGCGGCTGTCGGCGTGATCCTCGACGCAGTCGCCGGGTTGAACGACGACGACACGTACACATTCCGGGTCATTCAGAGAATCGCGCGCCGGGGAAGAAAGCCGGTTCACACGGATGCGCCGGGAATCGTCTTCCTGGAGATCGACGGCCTAGCCCTACCGGTGCTGCAGCGGGCGATGCGTGACGGCAGTGCGCCGAACATGGCGCGCTGGCTCACTGACGGCTCGCACACGCTCGCCGAATGGGAGACCGACCTGTCGTCGCAGACAGGAGCGAGCCAGGCGGGAATTCTGCTCGGCTCGAACGAGGACATTCCGGCCTTCCGCTGGGTGGAGAAGGAGACCGGGAAGCTGATGACGTGTTCGGCTCCCCCGGACTGCGCCGAGATCGAACGCCGTCACAGCTCCGGCCGCGGATTGTTGTCGGATGGGGGCGCGAGCCGCGGCAACCTCCTGTCGGGAGAAGCCGATCACGTGATCCTCACCGTCAGCCGGATCGACGCGGAGAAGCACGCGAATCCCGGTTACCGGGCGTTCCTGGCGAACGGTTTCAACGTCATGCGGGCTCTCGTTCTCTTCGGCTGGGAAGTGGTCCTCGAGTGGACGGCCGCATCCCGCGCGAAACGGCGCGACGTGCGTCCGCGGGGCCACCGAGGAGGCAAGTACCCGTTCCTGCGCGCAGCGCTTTGCGTGGTCGTCCGCGATGTAATCGTCTACGGCGTACTCAGCGACATGATGGAGGGGCGCCCAGCCGTATACGCGACGTTCTCGAGCTACGACGAGGTCGCGCACCACTCCGGGCTCGAGCGCTCCGACACGCTCGAGGCGCTGCGCAAGCTCGACCAGCAGTTCGGCCGCATCGAGCGGGCACGCCGCTATGCCCCGCGGCCGTACGAGCTCGTCGTCCTCTCGGACCACGGCCAAACGCAGGGCGCAACCTTCAAGCAACGCAACGGCTACGGCCTCGACGAGCTCGTCGAGCGTTCCCTCGAGCAGGGCGGTGTGACCGAGATCGCAGGCGGGGACGAGCAGAGCGCGATGGTCGGCCACGCGATCGGGGAAGCGACCGGCCAGAAGCCGAAGAAACCGGCGAAGAACGATGTCTCGGACCGTGATGTGATCGTTCTCGGCTCCGGAAACCTGGGGCTCGTGTATCTCATGGACGAGCGGCGCCGACTCACGCTCGAAGAACTGAACGACCGGCACCCGCGCCTCCTGCCGGCGCTGCGCAATCACCCGCACGTCGGCTGGCTCCTGGTCCGGAGCGCAGAAGAAGGGCCGGTGGTTCTCGGTGCGGCGGGAGCGCACTACCTCGCATCTGGCCGCGTCGACGGAATCGATCCACTGGCAGCGTTCTCGCGGAACGCTCCCCAACATTTGCTGCGCACCGACGGCTTCGCGCACGTCGCAGACATCATGGTCGGGAGCTTCTACGACCCGGCTCTGGAAGAGGGCTGCGCGTTCGAGGAGCTGATCTCCTTCCACGGCGGCCTCGGCGGTCCCCAGACTCGACCGTTTCTTCTCTACCCGGCAGCGCTCCCGATCGCCGACGCACCGATTGTCGGCGCCGCGGCGGTCAACCTCTTGCTCAGAGGCTGGCGAGCCCACCTGAATGGCGGGACTCCAAACGACGGCGGGAAAGGGTTGCAGTCGGACCGAGCGGAAGAACTTCAGCCGGCTGGTCGCTGAGTAGCTCGAGAGGAGGACGGAGATGTTCTTTCGGCTGACCAGCTTAGAGCTCGTGCTGATCCTGTCCGCGGTGATTTTCGGAGCGACCTGCCTCGGCCTCTTTCTCGGCCGCTACGTTCGTCATCGAGCGGAACACCTCCGCGAGCCTCTTGGAGTCCTACAGAGTGCGCTGCTCGGTCTCGTCGCGCTCGTCCTGGCGTTCGGCCTCGCCCTCGCGGTCGGTCGGTATGAGTCGCGTCGTGCCGCGGTGGTGGACGATGCAAATGACATCGGCACGACCTACCTACGCGCACAGACTCTTCCGGAACCGATCCGAACGCGATCGCTCAAGCTTCTCGTCCGCTACACAGACACCAGCATCCGTCTTTCGCAGTCCGTACCGATGTCAGACAGGGCGCGGCAGACAATCGCCGACGGCGAGAAGATACAGCGGCAGCTCTGGGGACTCGCCGGACAGGCGCTTGCCGAAGCACCCATCGCGAGCGCACCTCGCCTGTACGTCGAGACCCTCAACGCGATGATCGATCAGCAGACGGTCCGTGTCGCAGCCCTGAACAATCGTGTGCCCGGTCCCGTGCTGGCCGTGGAGGTGATCTTCGCGGCCGCAGCGCTCGGGCTACTGGGCTTCTACCTCGCGATCCTGGGCCGCGGCGTGCTGCCCGTCCTGCTCGCCGCGGCACTGGTCTGCATCCTGCTCCTCGTCACGTTCGACCTCGACCGGCCAACGCGCGGCCTCATCAAGGTTCCCGCGACGCCGCTCACCAGCCTAAGGGCCTCGATGGAGCTGCCGCCGGCAGCAGCCGCACCATCGAAGCCCTGAAATCGACGTCTCCGTTCCTACTGCCGAGCCAGGTGTACCCGCAGTTCGGCTTCGGGGTCGTGGATCAGCTCGCCGCTCACATCGACCGTGACCTTGTGAAGGGTCCCCGTGAACCTGAACGGGCCCACATAGTCGGGCGTTACCGGAGAGCCCGGATTGGCCCCGCAGGTCAGCGTCCCCGGATTGAACATGAACGGCGTAGTCACGTCGGCGTCGGCATCGCCGACTAGGTCGTCGTCGACATAGAGCTGCAGCCTCCCCGGCGCACCCTTGCCCTGCTGCATGTCCGGCTTCCCGGTCGGCTCGAACTCGAAACGAAGCTCGTGCTTTCCTGCCGGTACGACGTCCTCCGATTCGACGCCGAGAAGTTTGCGTCCGACGTAATTGTGGACGTACCGGAGCTTGCCGTCCTTGATGAACAGTGAATACCCGCCCGCGGCCGTGCCCTGGCTGAGCAGCACGCCCTCGGCCCCCTCCTCCGGGATCTCGACGTCTGCAGTGATGCTGTGCGGGCGGTTGAGCACCTTCGGCGCCGCAGCGTTCGGCACCGACTGCGTGTTCGGCACATACGTGTACCTGTCGCGCGGCAACGCGATCTGGGGCTTCTCGCCGACCATACGGGGGAGGCCGCTGCCGTCGATGGGCAAGACGTCGTACTTGCCGGCCTCGACGTACCAGGTACCGATCATCGCGATCAAGCGATCGCGGTTCTCGTCCGCGACGTTGTGGTTCTCCGCGAAGTCCTCGGCCACGTGGTACAGCTCCCAGCCCTTGGCATCGAGGGCCGAGAGCGTCTCCGATGAGATCGGCTCGCCGAACCCCTTCCCAGCTTCGGTGAACGACGGGCCGGGCCAGGCGCACACCGCACGCCAGCCGTCGTGGTAGATGGCCCGGTGTCCGAGCATCTCGAAGTACTGCGTCGTCCGCTTGCTGGTCGCCTTGGCGTCCTCGAGAGTGTGGGCGAAGCTCACGCCGTGCATCGGAGTCTGCGTGACGCCTCGGATCTTGTCGGGGGCTTGGATGCCGAGCAGGTCGAGCACGGTCGGCACCATGTCGATGATGTGCGCGTACTGCGTGCGCACCTCGCCCTTGGCCTTGATCCCCTTCGGCCAGGAGACGATGAAGGGATCAGTCGAGCCGCCACGATAGGTCTCACGCTTCCACCGGCGAAACGGCGTGTTGCCGGCCCACGTCCAGCCCCACGGATAGTGGTTGAAGTGCTTTGGGCCACCGAGCTCGTCGATCAGCTCGAGGCTTTCCTCAATCGGCCCCATCGCGTTGTTGAAGAACTGCGCCTCGTTCATGGTGCCCGTCGGGCCGCCCTCGGCGCTCGCCCCGTTGTCGGAGATCACCATGATCAGCGTGTTCTCGAGCTCCCCCTGGTCCTTCAGGAACTCGAGCAGGCGCCCGACCTGGTGGTCCGTGTGGCTGAGGAAGCCCGCGAACACCTCCATCATCCGGCTGTACAGCTGCCGGTCCGGAGCGGGAATGGAGTCCCAGTCCGGAACGTCCGGATCGTGGCGTGACAGCTCGGCGTCGGCCGGAGCGATCCCGAGCTCCTTCTGACGTGCGAACGTCTGCTCGCGGTAGGCGTCCCAACCCTTGTCGAACGCGCCCTTGTACTTGTCGGCCCACTCCTTCGCGACGTGATGCGGGGCGTGCGTCGCGCCGAAACACAGATGAAGGTAGAAGGGCTTGTCAGGGTCGGACTGCTTCGTGTCCGCGATGAACGAGACGGCCTTGTCGACCAGATCCTCGCTGAGGTGGTACCCCTCCTCGGGCGTCTTCGGAGCCTCGACCTGGTGGTTGTCGTAGACGAGGTCGGGATACCACTGGCTCGTGTCGCCTCCCAGGAAGCCGTAGAACCGCTCGAAGCCTCGACCGACCGGCCAACGGTCATACGGCCCGGCTGCAGTCTCCTGATTGCTCGGCGTCAGATGCCACTTGCCGACCATGAACGTGCTGTAGCCCTCTTCGAGGAGGATCTCCGACAGCATGCCGTTCTCGAACGGCATCACCCCGTTGTATCCCGGAAATCCCGTCGAGAGCTCGGTGATCGCAGCCATTCCGTTGGCATGGTGGTTACGCCCGGTGACGATGCAGGAGCGACTCGGCGAGCAGAGCGCCGTCGTGTGCATGCTGTTGTAGCGGAGGCCGTTCGCGGCGATCCCGTCGAAGTTCGGTGTCTCGATCGGGCTGCCGTAGCAGCCGAGATTGCCGTAACCCGTGTCGTCGAGCACGATCAACAGGACATTCGGGGCGCCCTTCTTGGCGCGGATCGGGGCTGGCCACGCAGGGCTCGACTCCTCAGCAGTGCGGCCGATCACGCCAGGGAACGGCGTACCAGGTTCGTACTCGACGATGGGCATCGGGAAAGCCTCCGTTCGCTAACGATTCACGTGTCGGAACCGATAGTCCCTTGGCTCTCGAGCCGGAGGCATCATCCAATCGAGGTGATCGGATGACTCTTG
>DATMZV010000128.1:0-2813 GCA_035573355.1 Gaiellaceae bacterium
TAGATCCGCATCAGGTTGCGCCAGAGGTGCGACTTCTGCTTGGCGGATATGTGCTCGTGGTAATTCTTCATGTCGAACTCGCCCGTTGCGCTGATGCCCGCTGCGCTCTGGCCGAAGAGGCGGGTCATGGGCACGTCGGCCGCGCCGCAGACGTCGATCATGAAGTTCATCAGGACGTCCTTGAGTCCCGCGAACGTGATGGTCTTCTGCTCGAATTCCTCGCTGTCCTTGTCGATCAACACCATCCGGTTGAACGACTTCATCAGCGCGCCCGTCTCGAACCGGCGGCGCGCCTTTTCGGTTCCCTCATCCGTCGCGAGCAAGTCGGCAAGGCCAGACTGCTTCATGACGTCGACGTTGGCCTCCCAGACCATCGCCGCGATCCCGGCCTTCGTCGCGTCGTAGTCCTTGACGCTGTCGAGGCAGGGCTGGAGCTCGGAACCGTCCCACATCCCGTTGCGAAACCAGCTCGTGCGCGGGAGGCGGCGCCCGTTCCAGCGCACGAGGCGGGACCAGTGGACGAGCGTCGACGCGATCGTTCCGGCGTCGGAGAGCATGTATGAGATCGGGAGGCCGAAGTTCGGGCCCGGATTCGGGTCGGGCTGCCCAGTCGGCGCGATCCACCAGCGGTCGCGCGTGACCAGCGACAGGAGCGAGTCCTTCTTGATGGACTCCATCTCCAGCGGCAGCGACAGATCCTTGAGCGTGTCGCCGCGCATGAAGAAGATCGTGCAGGCGCCCCCATAGGCCCGGGACCAGAGCAAACCCTGTAGCGACTCGTCGATCACGTTGAAGGCGGTCTCGGCATCGGAGAGCGCCTTGGTGGACTTCTCGTCCTTCGTCGAACCGTCCCAACTCACTTTCCAGCCGGCGCGGATCATGTCGTGGGCCACGGTCGACACGATCCGGCCCGCAAGCCAGCTCGTGTCGTACATGTTCTCGATCTGGTCGCGGGTCGGCGACGGCGAGAACCGATAGTGGGTGTGGAACCGCTTGTCGCGCGGCGTCCCGAGGCCACCGACCAGGTTCTCGAGGCTGTCGCCCGGGATGACGCGGGCCTTGGCGTCAGAGAGGCCGGCTGGGATGACGAGCCGCTTCGTGAACGGCCACATCAGCGCATGCCCCGACGGCGGAGCTCGTCCTCGATGCGCTCGGCGACCATGCCGCGCACGCTCTCGCCGTTGATCACGCGACGAACGGTGCGCGGGTCGGCGATGGCGGCCTTGGCGATCGACTTGATTCGGGAGGGAGCCATCTTTGGCCTCGGTTCCGTCATCTTCCGCCATCAACGCTACCCGCCTCAGATCGGACCCTCACTTTCCGAACACCATGTAAGCACGGTGCTTTAAATCGCCCGGCGCGGCGTTGAGGACCGAGATCGTTGGCCCGCAACATGGGGACAGCTTGCATCTCCACCTCAATCTCGGACACGCCGCGGGGCTGAGCCCCCGTGCCGCGCGTTTGCGGAAGCGCCGGGAACGGAAGATGCGGCCGGTCCGCCCGAACCACCGCGCCGAGCTCTGGTATCGGTTCCAGCTCAACGCCATCGTCGCCGAGCTGCGGGAGGCCGGCCGCGAGATCGTCGCCGCGCTGGCCCCGCGCTGGCCGCGCGTCCAGGACGAGACGGCACCCGAGGCGCCGGTCCTGACCGAGCGCGCCCGCGAGAAGCTGCGGCACAAGGTCGGAGCCGTCGCGGCCGACATCGCGTTCGAGGCGGTCACCCGCAGCCTGGACTCGGTCGACGACCGGCTGGCCATCAGCATCGAGAGCAGCATCGGCGTCAACGTCCGCAAGCTTCTCACCGCCCACGGCGACATCGGGCAGACGATGAAGGACGCCGTCGACGCCAACGTCGAGCTCATCACCTCGATCCCGGAGCAGTACTTCGATCGTCTCGCGGAGACGATCTCGGAGTCCTGGACCGAGGGCGACCGTCACGAGGATCTCGCCGTGGACGTCGCGCACATCGGCGACGTCACGGAATCCCGCGCCGAACTGATCGCGCGCGACCAGACGTCGAAGATGAACGCGGCCTTCAACAAGGTCCGCCAGACGTCGGTCGGCATCGAGAAATACACCTGGCAGACGGCCGAGGACGAGCGCGTCCGCGAGTCGCACGCCGAGCTCGATGGCCAGACGTTCCCCTGGGACGAGCCCCCGACGGTTGACGGCGAGGCCGTGAACCCAGGCGAGGCGATCAACTGCCGCTGCGTCGCCGCCCCCGTGATCGATCTCGACGACGAAGCCGAGGCGGATGCCGGCGAGCTCGACACCGACGAAGACGACATTGCGGAGGCCGCATGATCCGCGTCCAGACCCGCGACATCGTCACGCTGGGGAGCGCGAAGAAGACGCGCGAGAAGTTCCTGGTCGCTGACGCCACGTTCTCCCGTACGGGCTGCCAGGACTACACCCGGCGCGAACTCGGCCTCGATGGCGATCCGAACGAGCTGATCACGCTCTACCGCCCCGCGGACGAGGTGTTCAGCCCCGAATCGCTGGCCAGCCTGGACGGAAAGCCGCTGACCTTGCGGCACCCGCCCGAGGACGTCACGGCCGACAACTGGAAGCAGTACGCCGTTGGCGACGCGACCGGCGTTCGGCGCTCCGGCGAGACGACCGTCGGCAAGGTCACGATCCGAGACGCCGCGGCCGTGCGCGCCTACGACAACGGCACCCGCGAGCTGAGCGTCGGCTACGCCTTCGACCTCGACATGACCCCGGGCACCGCGCCCGACGGGAAGAGCTACCAGGGGGTGCAGCGGAACATCCGCGGCAACCACCACGCGATCGTTGACGAGGGTCGGTGCGGC
>DATMZV010000129.1:0-19403 GCA_035573355.1 Gaiellaceae bacterium
GCAGCCTGGACCTTCGAGACTGCTTCCTCTTCACGTTGCTCTTCGACCTGGGGCTCTTCGCCGACCAGGCTCTCCGGCTGCTGCTCTTCGATCTGCCGGGGGAACTGCACCGGGAACTGCCCTTCTTCGATACTCGACATCTGCCCTCCTGATTCGGATATTTCTTCTACGAGCTGACCCGTCAGTGTGTCGTTTCCTTCCCGCGCGATATCCGCTTGGGCTACGACTCCGACGAGCCGACCGTCTTCCTCAACCACTGGCAGACGGCGGACTTGATGCTTGGCCATCATTCGCAGCGCTTCGTCCAGATCCTGCCGTGGACCGATCGTGAAGAGCTGCGTCGACGCCACGTCGCGAACCTTCACCTGATCGGGATCTCTCCCCTCTGCTCCAACCCGGGTCGCGATATCGCGGTCGGTCAGCATCCCGATCAACTTGCCGTCCTCGACAATCGGTGCGAGGCCGACATCCTCCTCCAGCATCATCTTCGCGGCGTACGCAACGGATCTGTCTGCGTCGATGGTGCACGGATTGGAGGTCATGACGTCTCGTATGTTTTGAGGCATCTCTCCTCCTAGCAATTTGAATCGCGCGTTGCGTACCCCGCACGATTCCCTACCAAACGATGAAAATACAACACATGTCGTACGGACAACGTATCCGCGATCGCGCATTGTCGTATCCGGAGACATATGAGGACTCGCCTTGGGGACATCCGGTTTTCAAGGTTGGCGACAACAAGATGTTCGCAGCAATGTCGGACGGAGATGCTTCGGTAACGCTCACAGTGAAGCTCACGCCTGAAGAAAGGGAAATTGCGCTGCATTTCCCACACGTCAGCGTTGCTCGCTACGTTGGGCGTTACGGGTGGGTCACTGCGCAGGTGTTCGACGAGGAGACACTCGAAAGCGCTCTGGAATGGCTGCGAGAGAGTTACTGGTTGAAAGCGCCGCCGCGGTTGCGTCACGTGGTCGAAGGGACTTGACAGTTTGCGCGGAGCTACCGCGCGGGCGCCTCAATCGGCCGTCGGATCGTCGTCAGAGGGCTGGTCCTTGTCCGTTGGATCCGGGACCGGCGACTCGTCGATTTCCTCGTTGCGGTCGTCCTCGCGTGGGTGATCCTTATTCTGTTCGGTCATGAAGGTCGTTCTACCCGACAATTCCGAACTCGAACTTCCCGAGGGTGCAACGGGCCTGGACGCGGCTCGTGCGATCGGTCCGAAGCTCGCCGAGCAGGCCGTGCTCGTCCGTGTGAACGGGCAGGCGCAGGACCTGCGGCTACCGCTCCAGGACGGTCGGCCGATCCAGATCCTCACGACCCGCGACCGGGACGATCCCGACGCCCTCTATGTACTCCGGCATTCGTCGGCCCATCTCCTGGCCGAGGCGGTTCGCCGGCTCTTCCCCGGGGTGAAGGTCGCGATCGGTCCGCCGATCGAGAACGGCTTCTACTACGACTTCGAGTTTCCCGAGCCGATCAGCGAGGACGATCTGCCGCGGATCGAGGAGGAGATCCTGCGTGAGCTCGAGGAGGGGCGGGAGTGGACCCGTGAGGAGGTCACGGCCGAGGAGGCGCGCAAGCGCTTCGAGGCGGAGGGGGAGCCGTACAAGGTCGAGCTCGTCGGTACTGCCGAGGGCCCGATCTCCTTCTACACGCAGGGTGACTTCACGGACCTCTGCCGCGGGCCGCACCTGCAGAACTCGAGCCCCATCAAGGCGATCAAGCTCACGGGGCTCGCGGGGGCGTACTGGCGCGGTGACGAGCACAACACACAGCTGACGCGCATCTACGGCACCGCCTTCTATTCGCAGGCCGACCTCGACTCATATCTCGCACAGGTAGAAGAAGCACGCCGGCGCGACCACCGAAAGCTCGGGCCTCAACTCGACCTCTTCCACCTTGCGGAGAATTCACCTGGCTCACCGTTCTGGCATCCGAAGGGGATGGTGGTCTGGAACGAGCTCGAGGACCTCCGCCGCCGCGAGAACGCCAAACGGGGCTACGTAGAGGTAAAGACGCCGCTCTTGTACGACATCGACACGTACATCACTTCCGGCCATTACGAGAACTACCAGGAGAACATGTTCTTCGTGCAGGGGCACGAGGATGAGAAGCCCCTGGCACTCAAACCGATGAACTGCCCGGGGCACATGCTCCTTTTCGGAGAGCGTCGCCGCAGCTACCGCGAGCTACCTCTTCGCTATGCCGAGTCCTCGACGCTCCATCGCGACGAGCGCGGCGGGACCCTCCACGGATTGCTTCGCGTCAAGCACATCACCCAGGACGACGCGCACGTGTTCGTCACGGAGGACCAGATCCAGGACGAGATCCACGGGATGGTCGAGTACGTGCGGTACCTCTACGACCTCTTCGGCCTGACACCGAAGGCCGAGCTCTCAACGCGTCCCGAAAAACGACTCGGCACCGACGAGCAGTGGGACCGTGCCGAGGGCGCGCTCGAAGAGGCACTGAAGCGCCACGGGATGGAGTACACGATCAGCCCCGGCGAGGGCACGTTCTACGGGCCGAAGATCGACCTGCACATGACGGACTCGCTCGGCCGCTCCTGGCAGATGGGGACGATCCAGCTGGATTACCAGATGCCGGAACGCTTCGGCCTGGTGTATTCCGGAGCCGACAACGCCGATCACCGGCCGATTGTGATCCACCGCGCCCTGCTCGGGTCACTCGAGCGCTTCGCCGGGATTCTCATCGAGCATTACGCCGGTGCTTTTCCGTTCTGGCTCGCGCCCGTCCAGATCCGGATCATCCCGGTTGGCGAAGATCACCGTGAGCCGGCTCGGGCCCTGAAGGAGCGCCTCGGCGACTATCGGGTCGAGATCGACGAGCGAGATGACACCGTCGGCAAGCGAATCCGGGACGCCGAGGTGGAGAAGATCCCCTACGTGATCGTCTACGGGGACAAGGAATCCGACGAGTCGCTTGCAGTACGGAAGCGGGGAGGGGAGCAATCCACCCTCAGCCTCGACGGGCTTCGGGCGGAACTCTCCGAGGTTGCTACCCTGTAGGTCTGCAAGTAGGAGCGCCCACGTTCCTCACCTCGCGAGCATGAGCTCAGCGTGGTTCAACCGAGTCGCAAGACGAGGATTTTGGGCCGCTGCTTGCAGCGGTTTTGTCGTTTTAGAGAAAGGATCGAAGCTAGCTTGGTGATAGCCCTTTGAGGCCCAGACGCACGATCGAGCCACCGTCGAGACCAGTCCCGCAGGCCCGGATCAACGATTACATTCGCGCCTCCCAGGTTCGGTTGATCGACGACGACGGTTCCCAGCTCGGGATCAAGCCGACGAAGGAGGCGATGCAATACGCCTTCGACAAGGGGCTCGACCTCGTCGAGGTCGCCTCGCAGGCGGATCCCCCTGTCGCCCGGGTGATGGACTACGGGAAGTACCGGTACGAGCAGGAGCAGAAAGCCAAGCTTGCGCGAAAGCACCAGACGCAGATCAACGTCAAGGAGATCAAGCTCAGGCCCAAGATCGGGGTACACGACTACAACACGAAGAAGGGCCATGTCGAGCGCTTCCTGAACCAGCGCGCCAAGGTGAAGGTGACGATCATGTTCAGGGGCCGGGAGACGACCCATCCCGAGCGAGGCCGCGACTTGCTGATGCGGCTCGCGGAGGACGTCCAGGAGATCGGAGTGGTGGAATCGCAGCCGGTGCTCGACGGGCGGAATATGACCATGGTGCTGGCGCCGACCAAGAACGCAGGAGTCAAACGAGATGCCGAAGATCAAGTCATCGAGCAGCGCGAAGAAGCGGTTTAAGGTCACCGCCGGCGGCAAGCTGCTCCGGCGTCGGGCGATGAAGAGCCACAACCTGACGAAGAAGAGCCCGAAGCGGAAGCGTCGCTTCGGCAAGGATCAGCCCGTCGCGAAGGCGAACGAGCGGGCGCTCCGCGAGATGCTCGCGGGAAGGGGCAAGCGCTAATGCCGAGGGTGAAGCGTTCGGTCGCGTCGCGCAAGAAGCGCCGCAAGGTTCTCGATCAGGCGAAGGGCTACTGGGGGCTGAAGAAGTCTTCGTACCGCTACGCGAAGGAGCAGGTCGACCATTCGCTCACGTACGCGTACCGGGACCGGAAGAACAAGAAGCGAACGTTTCGCCGCCTCTGGATCATGCGCATCAACGCGGCGGCACGGGCGAACGGGCTCTCGTACAACCAGTTCATCGCCGGCCTGAAGGAAGCTGAGATCGAGCTCGACCGCAAGGTGCTCGCCGACCTCGCCGTGAGTGATCCGCAGGCGTTCGGGGCCATCGCCGAAAAGGCGAAGTCGGCGCTCGCTCAGAACGCTTCGTGAGCCAACGAGGTGCGTTAAACGGTCACGCGGGCAAAGCCCGCGCAACCTCTATGGTCGGCGTCGCGAAGCGACGCCTTCGGGCGAAGTCCGCGGTCGCCTCTCAGTCCACCTGATCACTTCCCGCGAGAACGAGAAGCTCAAGCTCGTCCGCAAGCTGCAGGACCGCAGCTGGCGGGACAAGCTCGGGCTCTTCGTCGCGGAGGGTGAGGATCTGGTCGCCGCTGCTCAGGCGGCGGGCATCGAGCCTGTCGAACTGCTGGTCGCGGGCGAGAACGTCGAACAGGCTCTGCTCGCGGAAGTCGCGACGCTCGCCTACCCGCCGCGGGTAATCGGCGTTTTTCGGCGAGGGGACTTGCCGGTCGACTCTCTGCCCGAGGTCGGGCTCGCGCTCTGGCACGTCGCGGATCCCGGCAACGTGGGCACGCTCGTCCGTTCCGCCGACGCCTTGGGGCCGGCCTTCGTCGCACTCTCGGAGGGCTCGGCCGATCCGACGAGCCCCAAGGCGCTGCGTGCGTCGATGGGCGCACTGTTCCGCGTCCCTGTCGTTCGATTCGAAGCTGCTCCCGGTCGTCGTGTGGCTCTCGTCGCCCACGGCACGCAACCCCTGGACAGCCTCGACCTGTCCGGGCCGATGACGTTCGTGCTCGGTGCGGAACGCGCTGGACTTCCGCAAGACGTCCTGGCGGCCTGCGACGAGCAGGCGACCATCCCGCTCGCGAGAGACGCCGAGTCGCTGAACGTCGCTGCGGCGGGTGCGATCGCCCTCTACGAGCGCGCCAGGCGAACCTGACCCGAACAGGTGGGGTCAGACGCCGACCTTTCGAGGTGTGGCGATCCAGATCGTGTCCTCTTGGCCTCGATAGGGAGTGCGATCGAACCAGCCGTAACAGGCCTCGACGTCGAAGTCAGAGTCCTCGAGGAGGGCGCGCCATTCGTCCGGTGAGAGCCACGCAAGCGCCATCGTGGTTTCGCTCTCATCGTTTCGCACGGTCAGCGTGAGGGTGCGAGCCTCCTCGTCCCAGACCGCCCGCTCGAAGATGCCGGGCTCGCGTTCCAGCCAGCGTCCCTGCGTCAGGGCGATGTCGGCCGCGTCCGGAGCGAAAACGTCGAAGACAAAGCGACCGTCCGGCTGAAGGAGCCGGTGCGCGGCGGCGAAGACCGCGCGCCGATCCTCGTGGGTGTGCATATGGAGCAACGATCGAAACGGACAGATCACGAGCGGGACCTGCTCGTCGACCGGCGGCTCGCGTAGATCGCCGACTCTGAGATCGATCTCCACCCCGGCGAGCGCGGCGCGCCTTGCGCAGACATCGAGCATCCCGCGCGACGAGTCCACACCGATGACGCGGATCCCGTCGGCGGCGATCGGGACCGCGATCCGTCCCGTGCCCACTCCGAGCTCGACGACGGGGCCGCCCGAGCGGCGCGCCTCCTCGAGGTAGAAGGCCACGTCCTCGACGACGCTTGCGCTCCAGGGGTCGTAGAGCTCTGCTATCGCGTCGTAGCTGCTCAATGGCTAGATTCGCCCCGTGGACTGGGAGGAGTACGAAAGCACGGCCCTGAAGAGTTTCGCGGAAGCGAGTACCTCCGACGAGCTGGCCAACGCCCATACCGAGTGGCTCGGGCGGCGCAGCGGGCTGAAGGTCGCGCTGCGCGACGTCCGTGACCGTGAGACGGGCATGGCGCTCAACGCCGTGCGGGAGCAGCTCGAGACGGCGTTCGCGGCCCGTGAGGAGGAGCTCGAGCAGGCCCGGCTGGTGCTGCTCGACGAGGCGCTCGACGTCACGCTCCCGGGGACGCAGCTCGCGCGTGGCCGCCTGCATCCGCTGACGCAGATCCGGCGGGAGGTCGAGGACATCTTCCTGGGGCTCGGCTACGAGATCGTCGACACTCGTGAGGTCGAGACCGTCTGGCATAACTTCGACGCGCTCAACCAGCCGCTCACGCACCCCTCGCGCTCGCATCGCGACACGTTCTACATCGACGCGGAAACGCTGCTGCGCACGCACACGTCGACAGGACAGATCCGGGTGATGGAGGAGCGCCAGCCGCCGATCTACATCGCCACGCTCGGGCGCGTCTACCGGCGAGATACCCCGAGCCCGCGCTCGACGCCGAACTTCCACCAGGTCGAGGCCCTCGCCGTCGACCGGGGCATCACGCTCGACGACCTGAAAGGAACGCTCCTGCATTTCTTCCACGCGATGTTCGGAGACGATCGCGACGTGCGCATGCGCACCGGCTTCTTTCCGTTCACGGAGCCTTCGGTCGAGTTCGACGTCACGTGCTTCCTCTGCGGGGGGAAGGGTTGCCCGTTCTGTAAGTACACCGGGTGGTTCGAGATGGGCGGCGCGGGTGTCGTCGACCCTGCAGTGTTCGAGAACGTCGGCATCGATCCCGACGAGTGGTCCGGCTTCGCGTGGGGCCTCGGCCTCGACCGCATCGCCGCGCAGCGCCACGGCATCCCCGACATCCGGATGTTCTGGGAGAACGACCTGCGCGTGTTGAGGCAGTTCGGATGAAGGTCCCTGTCAGCTGGCTGCGCGAGTACGTGCCGATCGACAGGCCGATCCGGGAGGTCGCGGACCGCCTCGTCATCTCGTCCTGTGAAGTGGACGGGATCGAGCAGGTAGGCGTCGTGGACATCGACGGCAACCTCGGGCTCTTCCGGGTCGGTCACGTGCTCGAGGCCGTCAAGCACCCGAACGCCGACCGCCTGCAGCTCTGCCAGGTCGACGTGGGCGAGGGGAACCCTCGTCAGATCGTCTGCGGCGCATGGAACTTCGGCGCCGGCGCGACCGTCGGAGTCGCGCTCCCCGGCGCGGTGCTGCCGAACGGGCTGCAGCTCGAGCGCCGCGAAGTGCGCGGTGAGGTCAGCGACGGGATGATCCTCGCCGAGGACGAGGTCGCGCTCGGCACGGATCACACCGGGATCATGGTGCTGCAGAACGGAATCGAGCCGGGGACCCCCTTGGCCGACGTCTTGCCTCTGACCGAGACGGTGCTCGATCTCGGACCTGAGCACAACCGGCCAGACCTGCTGGCCGTCTACGGCATTGCGCGCGAGGTCGCGGCGCTGTTCGACCTCGCTCTTGAGCCTCCGCCCGGGACCGATCCGCAGCCGGACGCGGACGAGCAGCTCGACATCACGATCGAGGACTACGAAGCCTGTCCGCGCTACATAGGACGCCGCTTTCGCGACGCGACGATCGCTCCCTCGCCCGTGTGGCTGAAGGCACGGCTCCTCGCAGCGGGGATGCGACCGATTTCCAACGTCGTCGACATCACGAACTACGTGATGCTCGGACTCGGCAATCCGCTGCACGCCTTCGACTACTCGAAGCTCTCCGGCGGAAAGATCGTGGTCCGCCGCGCGCAGGAAGGCGAACGTCTGCGCACGCTCGACGGCGTCGACCGCGAGCTCGCGCCGTACGACCTGATGATCGCCGATGGCGGGCGGTCCGTTGCGCTCGCCGGGATCATGGGCGGCGAGGAGACCGAGATCGCCGACGACACGACCGAGATCCTTCTCGAGGCGGCCAACTTCGAGCCGTACACGATCTTCCGTACGTCCGAGCGTCTGCGCATGCGCACAGAAGGCTCGAATCGCTGGGAGAAAGGCGTGGATCCGTATCTCGCCGAACAAGCCGCGAAGCTTGCGACGCAGTTGATCGTGGAGCTGACGGGTGCGAAGTGGGTGGCGCACGCCGACGTGCACGACGAGCTGCCTGCACCGCCTGTCGTCCGCTTCAGGACAGAGCGGACCGATGCCGTCGTCGGCATCGAGACGCCGCCCGACGAGCAGCAGGTGATTCTGCGGCGGCTCGGCTTCGGGGCGGACGGCGAGCAGGTCACCGTTCCGACCTGGCGTGCGCACGACGTCACGAGGGAGATCGACGTCGTCGAAGAGGTGGCGCGCTTCAGGCTCGACGAGATTCCCGGACGACTGCCGACGCGGCAGGCGATGTTCGGCACGCTGTCGAAGCGTCAGCGCATCCGTCGCCGGATCGAGGACACGCTCGTCGGGTTCGGCTACGCCGAGTCGAACACGTGGAGCCTCCTCCCGGAAGAGTCTCCGGCCGCAGGCATCCATCTGCAGGAGCCGCTGTCGAGCGAGCAGGCGGCACTGCGCACGACGCTCGTCGACGGCCTGCTGTCGTCCGCGCGCCGGAACCTCGACGCCGGCAATGATGAGATCGCGCTCTTCGAGCAGGCGCACGTGTACCTGCCGATCGGTGAGCAGCTCCCCGAGGAGCGCTGGCACGTCGCCGGTATCACCCAGGGAGACTTCGCGCTCGCGAAGGGGGCGGTCGAAGGCCTGTATGCCGCGCTTGCCGTCGAGCCGAGCTTCACTCCCGCCGACGAGCTCCCGGCGCCCGGGCGCGGAGCTCGCACCGCCGAGGGGTGGATCGCCTCGCTGCGCGATCCCGAGCTGCCCGGCGACTGGGGCGCGTTCGAGCTCGACGTCGACGCGCTCGTCGAACGTGTGCCCGATCTCGTGGTCTACGAGGACGTCATCTCATTCCCGCCCGTGCGTCAGGACCTCGCCTTCGTCGTTCCTGAGCAGGTCACCGCCGGGGAGCTGGTCGGGGCGGCACAGGAGGCCGCCGGCCCAGAGCTCCGCGAGATGCAGGCGTTCGACGTCTACCGCGGGCCCCAGGCCGGGCCGGGGAAGAAGTCGATCGCCTTCTCGGTGACCTTCCAATCCCGCGACCGCACGCTCACCGACGAGGACGCCGCCGAGCTCCGCAACCGCATCGTTTTGGCTCTGGAACAGGGTTTCGGGGCCGAGCTGCGCGCCTAGATCTAGAGAGGAGTAACGCTTCTTGAAGAAGGGCGGCCGCGAGGCCGCCCTTCTGGTTTGCAAATGGGTGGACAAAGCCCTCGACATTCCTATTGTGAGATCGGGGAGTAGGACCAATGAGGGGAATGAGGGGGAGACATGAAACTGCGGCTCGTGAGCACCTGCGTGCTCGTACTCGGCATCGCTGCTTTGGCGTCCGCTTCGGCGTTCGCGGGTAACGGCAACGGCCAGGGGAACGGCAAGGGAAACGGAAAAGACGATTCGGCGGTTGTTCCCGCAGCCGTCGCGGACACGTCGCAAAGCCACGGCAACTCGGCGAACGCGCCGGGTCAGCTGAAGAAGGACGAAGCTCCGGCAGCGACGGTGGCCGCTCCAGCGGTTGCGGACGCTACACAGCAGGAGAGCTCTGCTCAGTCTGGTGTGAAGCCGTCGAACGACACGGCGCACGACACGCACGCGGCTGCGTCGTCCGACGAAACGAAGCTCTACGGCAACGGCAAGACGGCCGGGCAGATCGCGCAGCGAAACGGCGCGGCGCGGAGCACGGTGCTGCACGGACCAGGTAACAGCCAGCCACACAAAGCCTCGCCATGTGCGGGCGGGCATGAGGTGGATGTGCACGCGTTGAAGGGCAAGCGGGGCGGAAGCTGCGGGAACACATCGCCTCCGCCGCATCCGACTCCGAACCCGGTCGTGACTCCGGACCCGGGGAAGAATCCGGACCCGGCGAAGAGCTCGGACCCGGCCAAAGCGCCGACCTCCGGCCCTTCGCTCAATCCGGTTGTAACTCCGGCGGGGACGGTCGTGATCAGCGGCATGGTCTCCGTGACGAAGGTGACCAAGAAGCATCGTGGCCGAGGGGGATCCGCGTCGGGGGCCCTCGCAGCGACGGGAGCGGTCGGGCCAGGCACGCTGCCGTTCACGGGGGTCGACCTCTGGAGCACGGTCTTCGTCGCGTTGACGTTGATGCTGATCGGTCTGGCGCTCTGCCAGCGAGCACGCAGCCTTCCGGCGCACGAATCCAAACGGGGGGCCCGCCCGTAGAGTCCGGGCATGACCACACGAATCCTGCTCGCAGCCGCCGTTGCAGCCATGTTTCTCCCCTCGACCGTTGCGCGGGCCGACAATCCAAGGCTCGTCGCAACGGTCGGGAGGAACGACTCCTTCACGATCTCTCTGCGTGACTCGTCGGGGAATCCGGTCACGCACCTCGACGCCGGCACCTACGACATCGAGGTCCACGACCTTTCGGAGGCGCACAACTTCCGCCTTCACGGCCCTGGGGTCGAGCAGGCGACGGACATCGGCAGCAAGGAGGACGTCGTGTGGACTGTCGCCCTCGCGGATGGGAAGTACCGCTTCGAGTGCTCGGCCCACGCGAGCGTCATGAACGGGTGGTTCACTGTCGGCACCGTCGCACCGACTCCGCTCGCTGCGTCGGTCGGCCCGAAGCGCACGATCTCGCTGAAGCCGAAGATCGTCGAGGTCGGTCCGGCGACGGTGACGGTCAACGACCGCAGCCGCACCGACAACTTTCACCTGACCGGCCCCGGCGTGAACAAGAAGACGGGTGTCGCGTTCCGCGGGCGCGTGACCTGGAACGTTTCGCTACAGCCGGGGAGCTACACGTACCGCTCGGACAAGCACAAGGGCCTGCGCGGCTCGTTCGTCGTCAGGCTCCCCGCCTAGCGAGCTTCACGAGCCCGGCCCGCTCGCCGCCGGCAGCGCGGATGTCCGCCTGGCGGTCGAGCTCGGCGTTGAGCTCCGCGCCGAAGAGGAGGGCAAACGCCGAGTAGTTCAGCCAGAGCAGAAGGATCACGCCGCTCGCGAGCGTCCCGTAGGTCCTCGTGTAGTTCCCGGCGTATGTGACGTACACGGCGAAGAGACCGGACAGGAGCAACCAGAGCAGCCCGCCGACGACCGATCCGGGCGACACCCATTTCCAGCTCCGCTGTTCCTTGTTCGGCCCGAGGTAGTACACAAGGCTGCAGAAGAGCAGGATGGCGCAGAACGCGATTGGCCAGCGGGCGATGCCCCACACCCACTGAAAGGCGCCGCCGAAGCCGGCCTTCTTCGAGATCGCGTCGCCGAGCGAGCCCCCGACCACGATCAGGAGGAAGATGCCGGCGGTCGTGATCCCGCTGGTGAGGACGAGGACGATCGCAGTGGCTCGCGTCTTTCAGAAAGGTCGTGTCTCGGGGCGTTCGTACGCACGGTTGACGGCTTTGATCACGGAGTTCATCGCGCCGCTCGCGATCCAGACCGCGGCGACGAAGCCGATCACGAAAGCCGCCGCGGAGGCCCCTCCGTGCGAGTCCCGCTGCAGGCTGTCGATGAACGTGATCACGCCGTCCGGAGCGATCGGATCGAGCAGCCGCTTGACGTCGTCGAACAGACCGAACAGGCCGAGTGCTCCGATGACGAACGCTACGGCCGGAAAGAACGCCAGCAGCGAGCTGTACGCGACCTGCTGGGAGAGGCCCATGCAGTCGTCTTTCATGAACTTGGAGAAGGCGCGCTTGAAGGAGGCGATCCACTCCGACCGGTTCAGCTTCGCGGGCGACTCCGGCGCATGGCCGGCGCGCGCTTCCTCGTCAGTCGCGGTCGACAATGCGAAAGCGACCGAGCTTGGCCTTGGTCTCGCCTTCGCGTCCGCGCCGGAAGATCAGCCTCGCGGTCGCGCCGACTCCTCCCGCCAGCAGAAATCCCACTCCGAGAGCGCCGGCCGCGACGACCGGCAGATTGGCGCGGAGCTTCCCCGTGATGTCGGTCGCCTCGCTGATCTCCTCACGGAGGCTGTCGGCCGCGCCGGCAAGCTGCTCGCGCTCGACCTCGATGTCGTGGCGAACCTGGTCGACAGTGCGTGAGTTGTTAACGGCCATCTGTCTTCAGCGCCTCGGTCGTGAGCTTCGCTTCCAGGATCGCCTGCTCCGGAACGGGCGGCGTGCCCTTCTTGACCTTCGCGACACCGAGGTAACCGACCACGGCGGCGAGCAGGAGGATGATCCCGGTCGTCACGAGCAGCGCCGCCCAGACGGGCATCGCAGTGGCGAGCCCGGCGGCAATCGTGGCGAAGAAGAAGCCGAGCATGAAGACCGCGAGGACCGCCGCGCCCAGCAACAGTCCGATGCCGAGCCCGAGTGACGAAACCTTGCGTTTGAGCTCGAGCGTGGCGAGCTCGAGCTCGAGCCGGACGATCGCGCTGGTGCGCTCTGCAACCTCCTTGACCGCTGCGCCGAGGCCGTGAGGAGACTGTCGGCCGTTAGTCCCTTGGGTGGGCATCGCCCCTCCAGTCGACCCACTTGGCCAGGAAGATGCCGGCGGCCAGTGCGGCTCCGGCGATCAGCCAGGGATTCGGCCCGCCGCTGCCCGGCTTCTTCTTCCGCTTCGGCGGCGCGCCCAGTTGCGGGCTCGACGGAGCCACGGGCACCTGCCCGGGCTTCTGACTCGTCGGCGCCTCGCCCTTGGCGCGCGCCTTGATCAGGCTCGGCTTCAGCTTCCTGATGAAGTCTGCATCCTCCGCGAGCGGCTGGGCGAGCTTCGCCTTGAAGCCGCCCTCGCCTGCCATCTGGTCGGCAAGGTGCCGAAGCTTGTTCGCTGCTCGTTCAACTGTTTGATCGGCTGTCATTTCTTGGTGGGTGGTTCCTCACCCGTGAGCGTACGCCAGATCCGGGCCGAGGTGCGGCGCGCTGCGACCGCCGCGGCCGCCGCGATGGCGCCGTAGATGGCGGACCACAACAATCTGCGAAGCATGACTACGTTTTCTACCAGGCCGGGGCTCCGCCAAACCTGCATACGTATGCTGGAGATATGCAGCTGGGCAAGCCCGAGCGGCATCGGCTGATCGAAAGCGTCGTCTCCCGGAAGAGGGTTGGGACGCAGTTCGAGCTCCTGGACGCCCTCGCCGGCGCTGGCTGCGTCGTCACACAGGCGACCGTCTCGCGGGACATCCGAGAGCTCGGGCTGGAGAAGACCCACGATCCCCTGGGTCGTCCGCGCTACGTGCTCCCGAGTGTCGTCCGCCGCACGGATCCGACCGAGCTGCTGAACTCGATCCTGGGGCAGTTCGGGCGCAAGGTGACGCCGGCGGGAAACATCGTCGTCCTCCAGTCGGAGCTGGGCTCGGCGCCGGCGATCGCGCGGGCGCTCGACCAGCTCGAGCACGAACGGATCGTGGGCACGCTCGCCGGCGACGACACCGTGCTGATCGTCGCGCCTTCCGAGCGCGATGCGAAGTCGCTCGCGCGTGAGCTCGCGGGCGTGCTCGCCTAGCGCGCTAACGACGGAACGTGCGTCGCCAGGCATGCACGACTCGCGTCAGGAAGTTGGGACGCTCCTCGCGCGAATGGATCGGCGCCTCGACTGATGCCTCCACGCGGCGAACCGCGCCTGCGCCCTCCGGAAGAATCTCGGCGCTCGTAGCCGGCTCCTCGAAGTCGCCGAGATGGTGAATCTGATCCGTGGTGAGCTTCAGCTGCACGTGCTCCTCGGTGATCGCCGCCACCTGCTCGGAGGGGACGTAGAGCGGCCTGCCGAGCAGACTCGTCGAGATGGAGAGCCCGTTGAAGATGTCGTCGCTCGAGTCCCCTACGACCTCGTCGACTGACCCGACCTCTTCACCCTGGCTGTCGACGACCTTCCAGCCCGACTCGATGACGAGCCACGAAACCGGGTCGCCTGCGGTCAAACCGTGCGGCCCCCGAGTTTCCACACAGGTCCTTGTGTGGCGACGGGCTGCGTATCGGAGAGGACGTAGAGAATTTCGACCTCGCCGGTGATCCCTTCGTCGTCGCAGCGTCCGAAGCAGCGCGCCGCCATCTCGGCCGAGACGCCGTAGCCGAAGTGATGGGCGCTGCGGAAACGCAGGCTTGCAGGGGCGCCGTACCGCCCGGGATTGATGGGAGCGAGCAGGAGGGCGCCCCGCTCGACATAGTCCGTCGAGTCGAGCCTCACCTCGGCATAAATGTCACTCCAGTCAGTCGGAACTGCGGCGAGTCGCCGCTCCCACTGCGCGCGCAGGCTCTCCTTCTCGTGTAACTCCTCGGGAGTGGCTTTCTGCACGGCCCGGAGCTCCAGGGTTCCCGTGATCCGCTCCACGTCGAGGCGCTTGAGCAGACGGCGAACGGCCTCGGGCGCGATGCCCGGGCCGCGGCGGTCGACCGCGAAGCGGAGGGTCGGGCCGTACAGCCCGGGGTTCGCCGGCGCGAGGAGCGCAGCCGCACGCTCGCGGCGCGACTCGTCTGCCACCGTCAGCTGGAGCCGGAGCTCGACCCACTCGTCGGCGAGGCCCCGCTCGAGCTCGTTGAACTGTTCGACTAGTCGCAAGAGCCTGAGCATAAACTGAGGCCCATGGCGAAGGTGGAACAGAAAGGAACGCTCTCGAAGTCGGATCTGCGCGACTTCTTCCGCGAGATGCTTCTGATCAGGCGCTTCGAGGAAAAGGTCGAGGAACGCTTCCGTGCCGGGGAGCTTCCCGGTTTCCTGCACGTCGCGATCGGCCAGGAGGCCGTCGCCGTCGGGGTCTGCCGGGCCCTCGAGGAGAACGACATCATCGCCTCGACGCACCGGGCGCACGGGCACACCCTCGCGAAGGGGACGACTCCCAACGAGCTGATGGCCGAGCTCTACGGGAAGCTCGAAGGCTGCTCACACGGGTACGGCGGCTCGATGCACCTTTACGACATCGAGCGCGGCAACATGGGCGCCAATGCCGTCGTCGGTGGTGGTCTGCCGGCGATCGTGGGCGCGGCACTCGCCTTCAAGTTCCGCAGCGAGCCCCGAGTCGGCGTCGCCTTTTTCGGCGACGGCGCGACGAACATCGGAACCTTTCACGAATCGCTCAACCTCGCCCAGCTCTGGAAGGTCCCGGCGGTCTTCGTCTGCGAGAACAACCACTGGGCCGAGTCCACGCCGGGCTGGCAGCACATGCCGATCGAAGACATCTCCCAGCGCGCGGTCGCGTTCGGCATGAAGTCGATCAAGGTGGACGGCCAGGACGTCGAGGCCGTCTACAAGGCGACGCGGCGCGCTCTCGAGCACGCGCGGAGCGGCAAGGGGCCGGTCTTCCTCGCGGTCAACACCTACCGGCTCGTCGGTCACTACATCGGCGACCCGCAGGTCTACCGCTCCAAGGAAGAGCTCGAGGAGACGCGTGCCACGCAGGATCCGATCGAGCATCTCCGCACGAAGCTCGAGCTCTCCGAGGACGAGGTCGACGAGATCGACCGGGAGGTCCAGGAGATCGTAGAGGCCTCGGTGGAGTTCGCGAAGAACGGCACCGACCCGAAGCCTGAGGACGCCCTCAAAAACATCTATGCCTGATCTCCGCAAAAAATGCTGCGCATTTTTCGCGGGTGGGGTTTGTCCCGTCGCTCCGCTCGGGAGACCCGCAAGTGCCTGAACTTAGTTACAGAGAGGCAGTACGGGATGCGCTGTCGCGCGCGATGCGTGAAGACGAGGACGTCTTCATCATGGGCGAGGACATCGCCGAGATGGGCGGCTCGATGGGCGTCACGCAGGGAATGGTCGACGAGTTCGGGCCTGAGCGCGTTCGTAACACGCCGATCTCGGAGATGGCGCTCGCCGGGGCGGCAATCGGCGCGGCGATGCAGGGCATGCGCCCGGTCGCCGAGATCATGTACGAGGACTTCCTCACGCTCGCCACGGAGCAGATCGTCAACCAGGCCGCGAAGCACCGCTACATGTCGGGGGGACAGCTGACGGTGCCCGTCACCTTTCGGACGCAGGGCGGCGCCGGCTGGTCGCCGGGCGCGCAGCACGCACAGCAGCTCGAGTCGTGGTTCGTCCACATTCCGGGATTGAAGGTCGTGTTCGCCTCGACGCCGACCGATGTGCGCGGATTGCTGTGGTCCTCGATCTACGACGACAACCCGGTCGTCTTCTTCGAGCACCGAACGCTCTACGGCCTCAAGGAAGATGTGCCTGACGAGCTCGAGCCGATCCCGCTCGGAAAAGCGCGAACCCACCGGCAGGGCGAGGACGTGACGGTGATCGCGACCGGCAGGCTCGTGCACGAATCGCTGGCAGCCGCAGAGGAAGCCGAGAAGGAGGGAGTCTCGGTTGAGGTCGTCGATCCGAGGACCCTGCAGCCTCTCGACGAGGAGGCGTTGATCTCGTCCGTGAAGAAGACGAACCGCTGCGTCGTCGCGCACGAGGCGGTCACGCGCGGCGGGTTCGGCGCCGAGGTGGCGGCCGTGATCCAGTACGGCGCCTTCGACTGGCTCGACGCGCCGGTCGAACGCGTCGGAGCGAGATTTTCGCCGTTGCCGTTTGCGCCCGTGATGGAGGAGTTCGTCGTGCCGCACCAGGCCGATGTGCTCGCTGCGATCTACCGAACCGTGGGACGTACGTCAGATGGCAACTGAGATCAAACTGCCGCGGCTCGGCCAGGGCATGGAGTCCGGGACGATCGTCAAGTGGCTGAAGTCGGAGGGCGACAAGGTCGAGAAGGGCGAGCCGCTGTACGAGCTCGATACGGACAAGGTCACGCAGGAAGTCGAGGCCGACGCGTCGGGGGTGCTGTTGAAGATCGCCGTCTCGTCGGGCGAGGTGGAGGTCGGCAAGACGATCGCCGTCATCGGAGAGAAGGGGGAAGAGGTTGCCGTGGAGGCCGAGAAGCCCTCCGGCGACGGCGACGGCGCCCAGGCGGTCGGCGACGACGCGCAGGAGGAGGGCTCTTCCGGGCGCGTGCGTGAACAAGATCGTGAGGAAGGCCGGCGCGCGTCGTCTCGGATCAGCGAGCAGGTCACTGAGATCCGGCAGCCGTCGGATGACAACGGCGGGCGCGTCAAGGCGTCGCCGCTGGCGCGGCGGATCGCGCGCGAGCGCGGGATCGACCTCAGCGCCGTGGCCGGCACCGGCCCGGATGGGCGCGTTGTCGCCGAGGACGTCGAGCGCTCGGCCGCGTCTGCAGGGCCCGCTCAGCTCACAGCGCCGCTCTCCACCGAGGGCGTCGAGGTGCAGCAGCTCTCTTCGATGCGCAAAACGATCGCGCGCCGGCTCACGGAAGCGTGGCAGGCGCCGGTCTTCCAGCTTGGAATCACCGTCGACATGGGCCGTGCGCTCGACGTGCGCAAGCGCCTTGTCGAGTTGAACGCCGAGGGCAGTGTCAAGCCAACGATCTCCGATCTGCTCACGAAGGTGTGTGCGGCCGCGCTGATGCGACACCGTGCGGTCAACGCGCTCTACAAGGGCGACGCAGTGGAGCTCTACTCGACCGCGAACATCGGCATCGCCGTCGCCGTCCCGAACGGGCTCGTCGTTCCAGTCATCCCCGGGTGCGAGCGCAAGTCGATCGTGGAGATCGCAGCAACGCGCGCCGAAGTCGTCGAACGGGCGCGCGCCGGAAAGCTCCAGCAGTCCGACCTCGACGGCGGAACGTTCACGATCTCGAACCTCGGGATGTTCGGCATCGAGCGGTTCGTCGCGGTGCTCAATCCCCCGCAGGCGGCGATCCTCGCGGTGGGCTCGATCGAGGACCGAGTCGTGCCGGTCGACGGCGAGCCGACCGTGCGGCCGCGCATGGAGCTCACCCTCACGTGTGACCATCGCGCAATCGACGGCGCAACGGGTGCCGAGTTCCTGCGGGACGTCAAGGCGTTCCTCGAGGAGCCGGGTCTCGCGCTTTGACCCCGGTCTGGTACCAGGTAAGAGACCTCCAGGCCAGCCGCGCGTTCTACAAGGGCAAGCTCGGGTTCGACGAGACGTACGTCGATGCCGACGGCGGCTGGGTGAAGCTCGAGCGAAACGGAATGGAGATCGGTCTCGCCGAAGGTGAGCCGCAGGAGGACGGCGGCGTCGCCCACGTCGACGTCGAAGACGTCAAGGCCGTCGCAGAAGATCTGCGAAACGGAGGAGTCGAGGTCGGCGTCGTGTTCGAGCTCCACGGTGAGATGCGCCTCGTGGACGTGTTCGACCCCGACGGAAACCGCCTTCAGTTTGCCCAGGAACTTTCCCGAACCTGAGATCGCGGCCGCAGTCGGCGGCGTTCCGGTCAGGTGGGAGATCGTTCGGGGAGGCGGCTACGCGACGAACACCGCGAAGTGGACGATCGAGCTCGACGCCGGCCGCCGCGCGTTCGCGAAGGTCGCGCTCGACGACCTTGCTGCCGGCTGGCTTCGAAACGAAGAGCGCGTCTACTCGTTTCTCGACGCTCCGTTCCTTCCGTCCTTGTTGGGATGGCACGACTCCGAGGAAGCGACGGTGCTCGTGCTCGAGGATCTCGGTGACGCGCACTGGCCCCCACCGTGGAGCCCCGACCAGGTCTCGCTCGTCGTGGAGGCGCTCGAAGCGGTACATGCAACGACTCCACCGGCAGGGCTTCCAGCCCTCGAGAGCCTCCGTGAGGAGCTCGATGGGTGGCCCGTTGTCGCTGCAGCGCCTGAGCCGTTTCTCTCGAGCGGCATCTGTTCACGCGAATGGCTCGCAGAAGCACTACCCCGGCTCACGCAGGCGTCCGCCGATTGCGACCTCCGAGGGGACGCACTGCTGCACATGGACGTCCGAAGCGACAACCTCTGCATTCGTGGCGATCGCGCCGTCCTCGTGGACTGGAACCACGCTTGTGTCGGCAATCCATTGCTGGACTCGGTCGCATGGGCGCCCAGCCTTCGAACGGAAGGTGGTCCAGAGCCCTGGGCGCTCGTTACGGATTCGAACGGTCAGGCCGCGCTGATTGCCGGCTACTTTGCGGCCCGGGTCGGTCTACCGGCCCCGCCGACCGCACCGGCAGTCCGCGAGGTGCAGCGGCGTCAGCTCGAGGTCGCGCTTCCATGGGCCGCTCGTGAGCTCGGGCTGCGAGCCGTTGACCGCCCAGGACGTGCGTGATTCCGACGTGATTCGCCTCGGTCTTGCTCTTGCCTCGGGCTCTGCGGTGCGCCGAGGCTCTAAGTTTTTTTAGAGCGCGGAAGGACGCTGTACGAGCGGCGCGGGGAGGCGGACACGGCCGTCTGCGGGACCCAGTCGCAACGCACGGCGCCGGAGCAGGCGGCCACGCAGGCCGTTCCCGAACTCGGTCCGCCGATCATCGTCACGTTTCATAACCTTGGAGATGCCGGCCGAGGCACCTTCTTGCAGGCCTTGCAAAGGATCACTCGTTCGAGTGAGCCCCCTTAGACTCTGAAACGTGATCCGCCAGGCCGGGCCGCAGGACGTCCGCTTCCTCCGCGACATGCTCAAGCACGCCTACCACTGGCGTCTCAACGAGGATCCCGACCTGCCCGTCGCCCGGTACGTGAACAACTGGGGACGTCCCGGCGACGCCGG
>DATMZV010000130.1:0-3148 GCA_035573355.1 Gaiellaceae bacterium
CCCTGAGCCTTGCCCTTGTCTTTGTCCTTGCCTTTGCCGCCCGGATCGGCGAGGCCGGACGCGGCGAGCGTCAGGGCTCCGACGACCAGGGCGAAGATGATGACCATCCGGCGCATGTGCTTTTTCACTCCCTTTGCCTGGGATTTCCTGTCCAGTCGGATAGATGCCGCAGGGGACGCCGGCTTGCGGTCTGCGCGGCGACTTAAGTGGCGCCGAAGATCACTCAGAGATTGCCGCGGAGGGCTTGCTCGCGCTCGATCGCCTCGAAGAGCGCCTTGAAGTTCCCCTCGCCGAACCCGCGTGCGCCGTGGCGCTCGATCACCTCGAAGAAGAGCGTCGGCCGGTCCTGCGCGGTCTTCGTGAAGATCTGCAGCAGGTACCCATCCTCGTCCCGGTCGACGAGGATGCGCAGGCGACGCAGGTCGTCCCAGTCTTCACCGATCTCGCCGACACGCGCCATCGCGTCCTCGTAGTAGGCCTCGGGAGTGGAGAGGAACTCGACGCCGAGTTCCTGCAGCGTCTCGACGCTGCGCACGATGTCCTCGGACTGCAACGCGATGTGCTGCACGCCGGGGCCGCCGAAGAACTCGAGGTACTCCTCGATCTGGCTCTTGCGCTTTCCCTCCGCCGGCTCGTTGATGGGAAACTTGATCTTCCCCTGGCCGTCCGCCATCACCTTCGACATCAGCGCCGAGTACTCGGTGTGGATCTGCTCGTCGGCGAAGTGGATGATGTTCGTGAAGCCCATCGTCCGTTCGTAGAACTCGACCCAGTAGTCCATCCGGCCGAGCTCGACGTTCCCGACGACGTGGTCGATCGCTCGCAGACCGACGCCGGTCGCTGGTCTGCCGTTCGTCCTTGCGACCTCGCGGTATCCCGGCAGGAACGGCCCCGTGTACTCACTCCGGTTGACGAAGGTGTGGACGTTGTCGCCGTATGTGGCGATCGTCGCCCGCTCGACCCGGCCGAAGTCGTCCTCGGTCCAGTGCGGCTCGCGGACTCCCCGGGCTCCACGCTGAACCGCCTCTCGATAGGCGTTCGCCGCGTCGGGCACTGTCAGCGCGGTGTCCTTCACAGCGTCGCCGTGGGCACAAGCGAAGCGGGTGATCTCGCTGTCAGGGCCGAGACCGCTCGTCAGGACAAGGCGAATGTCGTCCTGCTCGAGGACGTAGGAGGCGCGGTCCCGAACACCGGTTTCAGGCCCTGCGTACGCGGTTTTCGCGAAACCGAAGGCGTGCTCGTAGAAGAAGGCTGCCTGCTTGGCATTGCCGACGTAGAGCTCGAGGTGATCCCACCCGTCGATCGGCATGAAGTCGGCGTTCTGCCCCATCCCAAAATCTTACTCAGCCGGCGGCCCGGGAGCCGTGCGACGAGGCGAGAGGGCGATCCCGACCGCGATCGCGACGCCGCCGATGATCTGCACGGTCGTGATCGGCTCCGACAGGAGGACGAGTGCGATGATCGCGGCGAGGAAGGGCTGCAGGTTCGCGAACAGCGATGCCCGCGACGGGCCGACCCGGTCGATCGCCGTGAACCAGAGCAGGTTCGTGAGCACGAGCGGCCCCAGTACGGCGAACGCAAACCCGATCCAGACGAGCGCGCCGAAGTCGTAGCGCTGGTGCGCGAGCTGCTGCGACCCCGCCAGGGCAAGCAGCGGCGTCACCGCCAGCAGGAACACGGCGCTGAGCCTGAACGGGGAATAGCGCCGCATGAGCGGGCCGATCGCTACCGAGTAGGCGGCCCATGTAGCCGCAGCGCAAACGGCGAGCGTGTCCCCTTTGAGGTTCGCCGACAGGCTTCCGCCCGAGCCGACGGCGACGAGCGCGACGCCCGCGAACGACACCAGCGCCGCGATCCAGAAGCGGCCGCTCAGATGCTCGATGCCTGTACCTCTGGCGAAGAGGGCGGTGAAGATCGGCAGCGTGCCGAACAGCAGCGCGACGGTCGTCGCGGTCGTGAAGCGGAGCGCGTAGACGAAGCTCAGCTGGTTCGCGAACAACACCGCCGTGCAGAAGACGATGATCGGCAGGTCCCGGCGTCCCATCCGCAGCGAGCCCTCCAAGGCCAGGGTGATCGCGGCGAAGATCAGCGCCGCGCAGGCGTAGCGAATCGAGGAGTACGCGAGCGGTCGAAACCCGTGGTCGAGGATGTACTTCGAGACGGTGAAGTTGAGCGCCCAGAGGCTGACCGTCGCGAGCAGCAGCAGATCGGCAGTCGGGCGGCGCACGGAGGCGCACTGTAAAGCGGCGCGGATCCCTCGATTGAGGGAGAGGAGCGAGCCTGGGACGCCGACTCCTACAAGGTGCCCCTGCGGACCATCTGCTGGCTCCTGCTTGCCATCGTTGGCGGTTCGACGATCGGTCTCAAGCTCGCCCTCCCCGGATCCGACTCGTCTCCGGCAGCGGCCTCTGCGCAAAGCGCGGCAAGCGGGCCCGCGCCGCCCTTCACCTTCGCCCCGCCGGGCGGGAGGCGGGTCGTCCACTCGACGGGCCTCGACACCAGCGGCCCGCAGTCAACCCCAGGCCTGCGACCCCTCACCGCGAGCCAGGATCAATCCGTGGGAGGTAACGACACATCCACTCCCGCAGGCGACACACGCGAGATCGGCTTCGACGCGCCCTACGTGAGCGACCTGCGGTTCCTCGCGTTGCCCGGGATCCCGACCTCGCCGACGACTACGACTCCGACGGACACGACGACCACCACGCCTGCAGCACCTGTCGGACCTCCGCCCGAGATCGAGAACGTGCACACGACAGCGCTGACGCCGTTTTCGGCGACGATCGCGTGGCGGACGAGCGTGCCGGCCTCGTCGCGGATCGCCTACGGGCTCGACGCGCCGGTGATCTGGACCCCGGCGTCCGGCGCTTCCACCGAGCATCAGGCGACGCTTACCGGTCTCGGGTTCGACGACTCGTACAAGCTCGCGGTCACCGCCGTGAACGACGGCGGAGCTGCGCGCGTCGCGGAATTCGTCCTCACCACTCCGAGCCTCTCCGGGCCGGTGCAGATGACGACCTCGAACGGGGCGATCCTCTTGAACGGCCAGCCGTCGTTTCCGAAACTCGTTTGGGCGCAGTGCCCGGACGCGGCAGCGGGCAACCTGGCGGTCGGCATCGACCTCTTCATGGGCAACGGCTGCGGCACC
>DATMZV010000131.1:0-11007 GCA_035573355.1 Gaiellaceae bacterium
CTACGCGTGAGGAACGTCCCGAAGATCGAAAGGCAGAAGGCGAGCACGACGAGCAGCACATTCCAGACTTTCAGCATGCCGCGCTTCTCCTGGATCATCACCGAGTGGAGGAACGCCGTTGCCGCAAGCCAGGGCATCAGCGCCGCGTTCTCAACCGGATCCCAGGCATAGAAGCCGCCCCAGCCGATCTCGACGTAGGCCCAGTGCGCGCCGAGCAACTGGCCGACTCCGAGAAACGCCCAGGCGGCGAGCGTCCACCGACGGGTGGCGACGATCCACCGCTCGTCGGTGCGGCGGGCGAGCAGCGCACCCATCGCGAACGCGAATGGAACGGTGAGCCCGACGTAGCCGAGGTAGAGCATCGGCGGGTGGATCGCCATGTACGGGTTCTGCAGGCTCGGATTGAGGCCGGCGCCGTCGGCCGCCGCGGCCTGTGTCGCGAACGGGCTCGCGACGAATACGAGCAGCATCGCGAAGAACGTGCCGACCAGCCCGAGCGTGGGCACGACCCAGGCGAGCACCTCGCGGCCTGCGCGCCGTCCGGTCAGCACGGCCGCGACGGAATAGCCGGTGAGGACGAGCAACCAGAGGAGCAAGGACCCTTCCTGGCCGCCCCAGAAGGCGGTCAGCGTGTAGCCGAGCGGCAGCTCGTGACTCGTGTGGTCGGCGACGTACTGGAACGAGAAGTCGTGTCGAGCGAGTGCAGCGAGCAACACGGCAGACGCGACGAGGGTCGCGCCGAAGGCTGCGAGCAACGCGTTCTGCGCAGACTCGGCGAGCCGGCGACGCTTCTGCCACGCCGCAAGGGAACCTGCGACGAGCGCGTACACGAGCAGAAGGAACGCCGTGACGAGCGCAGCTCGGCCGAGGTCGGCCATAGCTACCTCTTAGGCGAGTACTTCGAGGGGCACTTCGTCACGAGTGTGTCCGGCACAGCGACGAACGCACCGTTGCGCAGGTGTCCGTCGACGACGACGTCGCGGCCGGTTCGGAACAGATCCGGGACCGAGCCTTTGTACACGACCGGCACGGTCGCGTTCCCTTTGACGTCTCGGAGCTGGAAACGCAACCCGGCACCGTGTGCGTCGCCGGTCGGCTTGCCGACGACCTGGCCCATGAGCGACACCCTGCCTGTGTGGCCCGTGAGCTGGCTTGGGCGAAGCGCCGGTGTACCGCCGCCTGCGATCGACGTGTACAGCAAGAAGACGGCAAGGACAGCCGCGACCGAGAGTGCGACGATCAGGCGGGCCGGGCTTCCTCTACGGGCCACGCCGAGATTCTAGTCCGAGACACATGAGAGGGCCCGCAGCTCCCGAGCCATCCCCGGCCCGTAGATCGACCTGAGCGCCTGGCCAAGGATCGGATCCTGTCGCGCCTGATCGAGCACGCCGTCGACGAGCTCGCTCGCTACCCGGAGCACGAGCTCCTCCACTTCACCTCGACGGTTCGGCGGGAGACCCGCCAGCCGCCGCCGCGCACGGACCAGCTCTTGCCCGACCACGATCTCGGCGTGTCGGTGAAACGCCTCGGTGTTCACCGTGCCAGGACCGCCGGGGACGCAGGTGTTTCCACCGGTCGCGGTACTTTCTTCGCGGGCGCGCTCAGCGTGAACCCGCAGAACATCAGTGCGATTCCGATCAGCTCCCCGAGCATGACGAGCGACGTGTCGCCGGCTCGCGACAGGCCCGTGGCCACGGCAACCGTGAGTGCGCCACACGCGATCCAGACGTTTGCACGCACTCGCTGACGACGAAGAATCGACAACAGCGACCCGCCCACGAGGAAGAGGGTTCCCACGGAGTTGAGCGTGATCGCCCACAGGAAGGCGTGTCCTCCCAGGACGGCGTTCGGCGGTGGCTTCCCTGTTGGTGCGATTGCGAGCGCGTGCGCATCCACCGGCGCGAGGAGCACCGCGGCCACCGCAGCGACAGATGCAACCACGAGTGCACCGGCGAGCACGTCTCTACCGCGCTTCGGCAACAACAGCCAGGCGGAGCCCGCACCGAGGTAGGCCACGGTCAGCACACCGCCCGCCACGTAGTACGTCCGAAACAGGCCGGGACTCCAGCCACTGCGCTGGGCAAGGGCCTCGCTCACCGCCGCCACTGCGAAGAGCGCGAAGCCGATCGCCCACAGAGCCTTCTGCCCCGCCGCGCGGCGCAGCAGCGAGCGAGCGAGCAAGAGCGCAAAGGCAATCGCGAGAAGGGCCGCCGCGACCGGCGGCAGCGCATGGGCGACCGCCGGCGCAAAGGTGTGCGCACGACGCGAGATCGGCGTCACCGGCTCGCCCGGCGCGACGACCCGCAGGTACGCGAAGTCGCGGCCCCCGAACATGCCTTCGTGACTCGCTGCAAAGACGTAGCTGCCAACGGCGAGTTGCCGCTTGGGCACGAGGATCAGCTCTCGCGGGGAGCTTTGGCGAACGACCAACGGGATGGCTTTCCCGTCGAGATCGAACAGCTGGTACGCAGACGCTCCGTCGACTGCTGCGGCGCGGACGCGCAGCGCTTTTAGATCGGACGCATGCACTCGTAGTGCGTCGGCCGGAAATGTGCCCTGCGGGTCGCCCCAGGCGAAGAGTTTGATCGTCCCTCGGGGTGTCACCATGAACTGGCCGGTGACCTCACGCGTGAATCCGGTCTGGTAGGCGTAGCGGACGGAGGCGCCGCCGATCCCTGCGACAGCAGGAACGAACGGGAGGGCCACGAGGAGCAGGCCGATTGCACCGACCGACACGGCGACTCGGGTCCGGTAGCTCCGCCGCAACCTCCTGCGTCGTGGCGGTGAACCGAGCAGCCGCAAGCGCCTCCTGCGATGTGCGAGGTAGAGGAGCACCGTCGAGACCAGCGTGCTCGCAGGCAACCAGATCCACTCGGCTTGCCAACCAACCGGGCGCAGCGGACCGTTCGCGAAGGGCGTGAACGCAAGCGGAATCGCGGCCCAAGCGATCGCTGGGCCGATCAGCAGGAGCGCCGATCCGGCAAGGGGATAGCCCGCGAAGAGCCAGCCGAGCCCGGGGAACCCGAGCAGGCCCATGGGTACTTCGTAGACAGCGACAGCTGCCGGCCGACGCTTGCGAACGCGCTTCGGGATGCGACCGGCGTACGCCGAGGGCGCGCGCCGGAGCCACCTCCGGCCTTCTGTGCGATAGGCGGCCGTGGCGCGCCACGCGGCGCGTCCGTACGCGCCGAAGCCGAGCGCAACGGCAAGAGCGGCGGGGACGAGCACGAGCGCCTGCCAGGGCTCCAACGCAGCGACCGCAGAGCCGAACGACTCGCCGCCGGCGACGCGGTGCGCAGCCACAGCCGCGAAAGCGATCCCTCCGGCGTAATACACGGCCATACCCGCCCCTACACCGACGAGCATCGAACGTGTCGAGCGAAGTCCGCCGGGAAGGAGTGAGAGCGCGGCGCCGATCAGGATCATCATCAACCCACCGAGCATGTTCAGCTGCGCGTGCAGGTTCACGATCACGTCTCCAGCGTCGCCACCGCGGTCAAGGAGCTCGTTGACGGCCGGGAACGCTTGCACCGGCCCCTGGAGCGTTCCGAATGCGAGCGCCACGCACCCGAGTAGGACGAACGCGCGAACGGGGTGTCGCGCTCGGTGGAAGCACCGCACGAGAGTGACGAGCAGGAGCCAGAAGGCTGCGAGCATGGCGATCCCGGCACCCATGATCAGGAACGGATGAAGTCGCGTGGCCTCCTCGGCCTGTTCGGGAGTCAGGCCGCGGCGGACGACGAGCCGGCCCTCGTGGAAGCCGAGGTAGAGCGCGACGCCGTAGAACGCGACCGAACCGCCCAGCAGAGCCCAGAAGCAGGTGTTCGCCAGGCGCCGGCTCGGGGCTTGACCACCGAGGCTCGGAGCGAGCGCGAAGATCGCCCCGGCCGTCAGCATCGTGAGTCCCGTGACGAGATTGATGTGTGCGTGGCTGATCGGATCGATCCATTCACCCGCGTGGCCGGCGCGGTACAGCCAGGCGGCATGCGCGGGCTGGACCTGGATGACGCCCTGCACGGTGCCGACGGTGAGCCCGGCCGCTCCGGTCGCGAGGAATTTCCAGAGGTGCCCACTCGGCTTCGGCACGCGCACGAGCCGTGCCTGGAAGATCGTCAGGAAGACGTTGGCCGCAAAGCACCAGTAGCCGAGTCCCATGATCCCCGCGCCGATCCCGACGGGCACGCGATAGGCCTTGCCCATGTGGAGCTTGGCTGCCTCGTAGTCCCAGCCGTTCGAGACGAGGCGACCCATCGCGATGCCGTTCGCGATCAGCGCGACGTAGAAGACGAGGAGACCGACCGCGGTAAACCAGAACGCGCCCTGAGCGAGGCCCGGGCTCACGAGCGGCCGCCGCACGATCCGCGGGAGGACGTACCAGCAAAGCCCGGTCGAGATCAGCGTTCCTCCGCCGACGATCATCACATGTGTGTTGGAGAGGTCGCGGACGAGATGCCCCGCATATCCGGCTCTCGCGAGCCATTCGGCGGTCCAGGGCAGGTTCTTCAGCACCATGTGCATCCCGCCGAGCAGGAGGAACGCGCCACCTGTGAGGAAGTACTTGGGCAGGCGGCGATCGTGAGCGTGCAGCTCGTCGTCGGAGTAGGGCTCGGTTCGGATCGGTGGCTTTCGACCCGGGAGAATCGAGGCGATCGAGAGCACGACGACGGTGAAGAACGCCGCGTACGTGAAGAACTCGAGCGACGAGAGACGCTGGGTGTACATCTCTTACCTGAGCCCGGGCTCGAGGAAGTAGATCGTCAGCGTCCACGCGAGATAGAAGACGATCAGGATCGCGAGCACGATCCACGCGCGCCGGAGCGCAGAACGGTTGTGGCGGACATCGTCCGCGCCGATATCGCGATAACCGAAGAGCGGGCGGGCCGGGCGTGGCGCCTTCGGGTCCTGCGCCATCAGAACACCTTCTCCATCACGAGGCTTCGCGTCGCTTCGAGACCGCTGCCGATATCCGCGAGCAGCCGCTCGAAGGTGTAGCCGCGCTCGAGAAAGACCTCGAGCTGGCCCGGCGTGTCCCACGTCGTGTAGCAGTGCACGAGCACGTCTCCCGCTCCCTCGGCCCGCACAAAGACGTCGAAGCTCTGGCAGCCGGGGTATTCCTGAACGTGACCTTTCAGAGCCTGGAGCGAGGAGTAGACGGTGGGCCACTGCGCCGCCGGGATCTCCACCTCTGTGAGCGAGGAATACGAGACGAACGGCGGGGCTGCAATCGCTGCCATCAGAACTTCTGCCCGTAGACGATGTGACCGACGATCAGCACGATCGCGAAGACGACGATGACGGCAGTGAACAGGAGAAAGAACACGGTGGCGGGCCCGGCGCCCTCCGTCGTCCAACCGCCGAAGCTGTCCACCGGATAGATGCCCGTGCGCTGGCGCGTCGTGCGGTACTGCTTCACCCAGAGGAGCAGCACACAGACCAGCACGATGACGAAACCCCAGAGCCACGCAAGCGACAGCCAGTCGACGTGCCACGTCTGGACTGGATGTGTGGTCTCCTGATGGCCGTTCAGGTAGAGGTAGAACTGGCGGACGTCTTCGGGCGAGTCACCTTTGGGGAAGCTCATTCGTCCCACTCCTCCTCGTCGTACGCCCACTCCGGCGTGTAGTAGTCCTCCTCTTCGATTGCCAGGGGAATGGCCGCTTGCTGCTCGAGGTCGTGGAAGTGTCCCGCCTTCCAGGCCCAGATGAAGGCGACCAGAGCGAAGCCTGCAAAGACGAAGAACGACTCGAGCATCCAGTCGACCATCACCCAGCGCGACTGCGCGTTCTCCGGTGCTTCGTGCGCGAAGGCGGCCGCCGGTGTTCCAAGGGAGAGGACACCGGCGACCGCGACGCTCCCGAGGAGGCGCTTCATTGCTGGCCGGGAACGGTCGGAGGGATCAGCTTCTGGCTTTCGTCGGGGAGCTTGTCGCCGCGTGCGCGTGCCTCGTTCCACGCGCGGTTGAGCAGGTCCTCGTAGATCGCCTTGATGCCGGCTGCGGCGTCCTTCAGCGAGAGCGGCGTCTTCCCGTCGTTGAGCAGGAACCTGTCACCTGGAGCGAGGCCCGGGAGGACACTCATCGCCTCCTTCAGGAACGGATCGGTGACCTGGTCCTTTGCGAACGACGCGTTGTTGGTGAGCTTCTGCCGAGCCTTGAGCCAGGCGACGAGCTCCTTCGACGGCTGCCAGGCGATGTAGTCCCTCGGCTCGGGGACGACGTTCTTTCGCAGCGTGTGGTTCGGGATCGTCTTGACGAAGAGCACCACGCGCCAGATGTCGTTGACGGAGAGGCGATCGCCGAAGTTCTCCATCGCCGTCCCCGGCCAGCCGCGCAGGATCCGGTAGTAGAAGTCGCCGGGTCCCGTGTCGCCGCCGCAGCACGCGTCGTCCGCGTCCGTGAAGTCCGCAGGCGCGGGCGACATGAAGCTGGCGCCCGGTCCTTTGCCGTCGCCGGCGATGCCGTGACAGCCGACGCAGCGCTGGAGGAACACTTCCTTGCCACGCAAGAGGTTCTGCTCGGTCACCGGCAGCGGATTGCCGGAGAGCCAATAGCCGCGGTCGATCTGCGCCAGGTTCGGCGCCTCCTCCAGCTGGTCCTTTGGCGGGCTCAGGATCTTGTCGTTGCCCTCGAGGATCTTCGAGTGCGCACCCTCGAAGCCGGTTGGAGCCGGCGCGAACCCCTGATTCGTCGTAACCACGTGCTTCGAGTAGAGCTGGCCGGCGTAACGCAGCAGCCCTGACTTGCCACTTCGCGTTTCGACGTACGTGATCAGATGCTCGATCTGCGTGTCCGAGAAGAGCGACTTCATCGCAGGCATCAGCGAAAGCGGATCGACATACCGGGGGTCGTAGAAGTGCGCTCGCTGCCAGTCGTCCGGATGCCAGCCGGACTCCTGCGACAGATCCGGGCCCGTGCGCTCGGTTCCGAGCAGGTTGGGCGACTGGTCGCTCCCGTAGAAGTCGCCGGGCTGCGAAACCTTGGGATAGAGGAAGTACAGAGCTTCGCGAACGTCCTGTGGACGGGAGTACCCCGAGTGGCAGACGTAGCAGCCGTTCTCGGCGAAGAGGTTGCGACCCTTGACCGCGCTGTCGGCGAGCGGTGTCCAGTCGTACGACGCCGGAGGATCGAACGTGTGGATCGGCAGCCAGACGACGATGAAAACCACCGTGAAGAAGGCGAGCAATCCGCCGAGCCCAGCGACGAGCGGGGTGATGAGCATCCGCTCGTGCGGGTGCGGCGACCAGCCGCGCGGTGTGACGGTTTCCTCCTCGTTGCGGGTGTCGTCGTCGGCCATCGGCTATCCAGGCAGCGGCGGCGCAACCGCCTCCGCAACTTTGAGGGTCTCCCGGCGTCGGCGCTCGTTCGTGTCCGTGAAGATCGTCATGACGACGTTCCCGATCTGGACGATGCCCGACAACACGATCATCGCCCCGAAGATCCCGCGCGCGATGTAGTACGCGTGCAACTGCGGCAACACGTTCACCTCCGGGATCCCCTCGGCCCAGCTGAACCCCTGCTGAAATCCGGCGAGTGTCAACACGCTGAAGAACCCCGTGAACCCGACCGTGACCAGCCAGTACTGCCATTCGGTCAGCGTGCGGCTCCATAAGGGCCGCTTGTACACCTGGGCGACGATGTAGTCGATCACGCCCATGCCGAGGATCGTGAACGCACCCAGAAGGGCGAGGTGTGCATGGGCGACGACGAAGTTCGTGAAGTGCTGCAGCTTGTTGAACGGCTGGATCGCTTCGAAGGCGCCCTGGATGTTGACCAGGAAGTAGAAGAAGAAGGCCGTCAGGGTGAAGCGCAGGGGTAAGTTCGTGAAGAACTTGTCCCAGTTGCCCTTCATCGTCCCGAGGATGTTGATCGTGAAGGCGAAGACCGGGATCAGAAGCGCCCACGACGAGACCTCTGCGATCGTCTTGAGCCACGACGGAGTCGGCGACTGAAGGATGTGGTGGTCGCCGACGCCGGTGTAGAGAAACGCCATTCCCCAGAAGGAGATGAGCGACAGCGTGTAGCTGTAGAGCGGTGTGTTCGTGATGCGCGGGACCATGTAGTACGTGATCGCGATCAGCATCGGCGTCAACCAGAGCCCGAACAGGTTGTGCGCGTACCACCAGTTCAACATCGCGTCCGACAGGCTTCCGCCCAGAGCTCCCGACGGCGCGCCCCAGATGTTGCCGGGACGCCAGATGACGTTGCCGATCGCGTAGTCGACGGCGAGCCAGATCGGGCTCGCGATGAAAAACCACACCGAGACATAGATCGGGCGAATCGTGCGTAGCGAGACCGTTGCGAGGATGTTCACGACACACGCGAGCCAGATCACCAGCAGGGCGATGTCGATCGGCCAGATGAACTCGCCGTACTCGCGACCCTGGCTGTGGCCGGTCAGCAGCCCGATGATCCCGAGGAGGTACATGACGTTCCATGCCCAGGCGCACCAGACGCCGAGACGTTCGCTCCACAGCCCGCGTGTTCCGATCAGGCGCGGCAGCATGTAGAAGAGCGCGCCGAAGTACATCATCGTCAGCCACGCCAGGATCACGCCGCTCACGTGAGCCGGCCTGATCCGGCTGAAGCTGAGCCAGGAGATCCCGCCGAACGCCTCGGGCGCGACGAACTCGGTCGCAAGGACGAGCCCGAAGAGGTCGACGACGGTCAGCCAGAAGATGGCAGAGAGGAGCCAGTGCTTCGCGGCGCGGTCCGGAAACGAAAACGGGCGTTCCGCGCTACCGCTCAGGATTGGCGGAGTACCAAGTACCTCCGCGCTTGGGCCTGTCGTCCTCTCGGACATCTCGCGCGGTGGAACCTATGCCGCCTGACGGCGAAAAAACCGTGGAATGACCGAACTGTCATCCGCGAGTCATGTCCAAGTCATCTTTGCTGCGTTATGGTCGCTTTTCGATGCGGATCCTGGTGATCGAGGACGAGCCTCGAATCCTCGGGTTTCTCGCGAGAGGGCTCGAGGCAGAAGGCTTCGCGGTCGACGGCGCGCGGAACGGTCGCGAGGGTCTCAAGCGGGCGCAGCGAGACACGTATGACCTCGTGCTGCTCGATCTGCTCTTGCCGGGACTGGACGGTCTGAGCGTCCTACGCGAGCTCAATCGTTCGTTGCCCGAACTGCCGGTCGTGATCGTGTCCGCTCGCTCCGACCTGCCCACGAAGCTGCGGGGCTTCGGCCTCGGAGCCGCTGACTATCTGAGCAAGCCGTTCGCATTCGACGAGCTGCTCGCACGGATTCGCGTTCAGCTCCGCCGCTCGACGCTGGGGTCCGACGGGCATGTCGTGCGGGCGGGCACGCTCGTGCTCGATCTCGCGCGGCGCGAAGCGAGCCTGGGTGCTGTGAGGACCCAACTGTCGGACAGGGAGTTCCGCGTCCTGCACCACCTCGTCGAGCACCAGGGCGAAGTGATCAGCCGAGAGCGGCTGCTCTCCGAGGTGTGGGGCTACCACTTCGATCCTGGATCGAACGTCGTCGACGTCTGCATCCGCCGTCTGCGCAAGAAGCTTGGTGCCGAAGCGCCGATCGAGACCGTTCGCCATGCGGGTTATCGGCTTACTGCGGCGTAACTGGCCCGAGGCGTCGTGGGCGGCGTTCGCGATCGCGAACTTTGCCGCGATGGTGCTCTGGCCCGGGTGGGAGACGATCCCATTCCACTTCGTCTGGATCAGCCTGACCCTGCTCTATGGCTTCCGGGTCTGGCCGAGTGCGGCAACGTACCTGACCTTGTCGGCCGTGGTGACCGTGACGGGCAGCCTGATCCTCAGCGACGCGTTCTCCGGCGACCAGCTGTGGGGGGAGCTCTTCGAGGTGCCGTTGATGTCGGCGATGTTCCTCGCGATGGTTTGGCATGCTCGACGCCGTCAGGACGCGCTCGCCATCGTCGAGCGCCAGGCTGAGCAACGCGCTTCGCTGTTGCAACGGCAAGAGCGTTTTTTGCACGACGCGTCGCACGAGTTACGCACGCCGGTCACGATCGCGCGCGGTCATCTCGAGGTTCATCGCCGCATGAACGGCAACGCGGCATTGGAAATCGACGTTGCGCTGGACGAGCTCGCACGAATCGAACAGATTCTTGCGCGATTGCTGTTGCTCGCGAAAGCAGACCAGCCCGACTTCGTGGTCGCCGAGGAGGTCGACCTCGAGCCCTGCCTCGAGGATGTCTTCATGCGCTGGGCCGAGGTGGCCCCCCGCACCTGGAAGCTGGGCGCGCTCGCGGCCGGGAAGCTAGCGGTCGATCCGGAAGGCCTGCGCACTGCGCTCGACGCGCTGCTCGAGAACGCGGTCAAGTACACGGAGCACGGCGACACGATCGAACTGAGATCACGTGCATCCGGCAGAGACGTCGTGATCGAAGTCGAAGACAGTGGCGAGGGCGTGCCCGAGGAAGCGCTCGCGCAAATCTTCGAGCGGTTCGGACGCGCGGACGCCGCGCGGACCCGCGTTCAAGGGGGCGTCGGTCTCGGTCTCGCGATCGTCGACGCGATCGCGAAGGCGCATGGAGGCCGCTGCACGGTGAGGAACGGCACCGCCGGGGCGATCTTCTCGTTGCGAATACCGCGTTTTCGCGCCGCCTCTGCCATCGCGCCGCAACTCTTACGAAGCTCTTAGGCGAAAGGTCCCGTTTCTCAAGGCGTTCTTAGAGCGCCCGCCTAGCCTCCTCGTTCAAGGAGGTGATGACCATGCATCTATACGGTGACATTCTCGAGGATTACGTGGCCCGCGAACTGCCGCCGCACACACTTGCTGCGATCGACGTGCACGTGAGCAACTGCCTCTTCTGCGCGCAGAGGCTCGCCGGTGAGACAGCGGCCTCGACCGGCTGGGAGAGACGTGGCCTACTCGGCCGACTCGTCCGCGACTAGTCGTGCGCCGGGGCGGGGCGGCGCCCCGGAATGCGATAGCCGTGGTCGTGGCAGAGCGAGCCCGGCGCGTCCTCGGTCAGGGCGTCGCAGTAGCCCTTTCCGTAGGCAGCGCGCATGAAGGCCGCCACGACGTCGAG
>DATMZV010000132.1:0-5148 GCA_035573355.1 Gaiellaceae bacterium
CCAAATCGCTAGATTGCCTCTTGCGCCGGGCACAGAGCGCGAGTAGGTCGAAACCGAGTCCAAAGGCAGTAGCCGGAAGGCGAAAGTCAGTGGAAACGGTGGACGAAAGTGAAACTGGCCCGGCGAATTTTTTTGGTCCCATACGGAGTGTGTGTCCGCGAAGCGGGCCAGTGGAAGGGGTCGGCGGGAACCCGGAGGTTCCACCAGCTCTCACGGCGACGTTAGGCTGACGCGGTGCACCTTCGACTCCCGGCCATCGATCCAGGCATCAAGGCCTTCCTCTGGGCGCTCTTTCTCTCGCTCTACCTCTGGGCCTTCATGCTCGCGGTCGGGGTCGACAAGGGAACAGCAACGGTCGTCGGGCTGATCTCCTTCGGAGCGTTCTTTCTCTGCGTGCGCGTCTACGGCGAGAACCGAGAGGCCTAGAAAGGCAGCACGGCCGACCGGGCGCCGCGTCTCGTGGCGAGTGCGCCGACGAGCAAACGCGCGAGCTCCCCGCCCAGCGCCTCTTCGAGGCGAAGCAGTGCAGGAGGCCGGGAGAGATCGGCATCGGCAAGGGGAGCACAGTGCGCAAGCAAGAGGTCGGCGCCTCTCTCGCCCTGCGGTAGCGACCGATCCTTCATAGCCCTTACGTATCGACCCGACAACCCCCGAGCCCATCCCTGAGGAAGGTCTAAAGCCGCCCCCCGGACGTGCCGAGGGGCGGCTTCAGCGGAGTTATCGGACCGTCTCGCGGTCTGTCGTTGTGTCTGTCGTGGTCGTAGTCGTGGCTTCCCGCTCGGCCGTCAGCGGCTCGTCCGCGGCCCGGCCGTTCTCCTGCACGACGTCGCGGTCGCGGTCCACGACTACGTCGCGGTCACGCACGCGGGGACCCGCCGTGTCGAACGAGAACCCGAACACGAGCCCGGTTCCGAACGCGAGCACCGGGATGTAGTACAGGAAGTCGGTCACGAGCCCGCTCAGATGGATGTCCCTGGTCCACGCCAGCACGTGGTCGTGGAACCACCCGCTGCCGGGCTCGCCGGCCAGGATGACCCACAACGAAACGATCGCTACGGGGACGAACGCCGTGACGAGGACCGCAATCGAAAGTCGCGGTACTCCCCACTTCGTCCAACCGCCGAGCAGCTGGGAGAGGGCCATGACGAGTCCCGCGCCGGCGACGAGGCCGACCCGGGCCCAATACCCTCCAACGTGGTCGTTGCTGATCTGCGATGCGAACCAGATCAGCAGACCGGCGACGGCCGAAAACACCAGTGTCGTCGTCGCCCTCGTGAGTCCGTACATTCGATCACCTCGCTAGTCGGTGCCGGGGTGGTACCCGGCTCCGGCAAGAAAACAACCTCCGCTCAGAGGGTCAGGCGGCGGGTGTCGAACGAGGCGGAATAGAGCTCGGCGCGAAAATCCTCGAGCGTACGCGCGAGGTCGTCGCTGAAGACGTGCTCGACCACCCCGACCTTTGGGTCGTTGTGGAAGGGAAGGTCGACGTGCTCGTGCGAGACGAGGTTCACCGACGTCCGGTGGCATGTCGGGCAGCGGACTGCGAGGCCAAGCGAGCCGTCGCCCGGCGCCAGCAGGAAGAACGACGAGGGGAAGACCGGCCTCGGCCTGTCCTCCGGGTAGCAAAAGAAGCTCCACGGCCACTCGCCCGCCTGGATCCGCCGCGCCGCCGCGTCCGAGAGCTCTGCGGCGACACCGTCGAGCTGAGCCGTCATCAGGTTGTAGAAGACGCCACCCTGGAGACCGAGCGGCGCCCAGTCGAGGTCGTCGTGGCTGACAAGGCCGTCATGTTCGTCGCCGCAGCCACAGGCAAAGAGCACGTGGTAGACGGCGGGATGTGCGGCGCCCGGAAGGCGCTCGAGCTGGCGAAAGGACGACAAGGTGACGCGCGCCTCTCCCCGTGCGGGGCACGGGAACGTGAACCGTCCCGTCAGCGCGTCATACATGGTCCCTTTCTAATCGGCAGCTCGGATGTCAAACCTGACCCTAGGTTAGTACTCGATCAGGGCCTTCAGGTCGTACTTCGACAGCCGGTCGCGACCGTTGAGGAAGCCGAGCTCGATGATGAAGCAACAACCGACGACGATCCCGTCGAGCTTCTCGATCAATTGCTCGGCGATCGCCTCGACCGTTCCACCAGTCGCCAGCACGTCGTCGTGGATCAGGACCCGGGCGCCCTTCGGGATCATGTCCGGGTGCAGCTCGAGTGCGTTCTGCCCGTACTCGAGCGCGTACGTCGCGCTGATCGTCTCAGGGGGCAGTTTGCCCGGGCGCCGGGCGGGAACGAAGCCGCAGCCGATCTCCTTCGCAATCGCGGCGCCGAGGATGAACCCGCGTGCCTCGGCGCCGAGCACGAGGTCGGGCTTCTTCTCGGCCCCCCACGTCGAGAGCTGTTCGACGGAGTATGCGAGCGCCGCCGGGTCCGCGAGAAGCGGCGTGATGTCCTTGAAGCCGACCCCCGGCTGCGGCCAGTCGGGGATCTCACGAACCTTCTCGGCGAGATTCACCCGATCATGTTGACGCAAGCCGGCGAAGCGCGCGCCAGAAGAGAAGCTGACTGAGGCCCTGCCCGAGCTCGCCCAGGGCCTCCAGGTCCTCCATGCCGGCACGGCGGCGCTCGGGATTGCGTGCGCGCAGAGACGGGCCGACCACCTGTTCGATGAGCCCTGCCTCACGATCCGCAGCGGTCCGGAAGCCGCGGAGATGGCGTGGAGCGATCCCGAACTGAGCGAGCCGGCCGCAGGCAAGCGCGATGTCGGCGTCGAGCTCCGCGTAACGCTTCTCGCCTCCTTCGGTGCGGGGCGCGAGCAGGCCGAACTCCTCCAGCTCTCGGGCCAGGCGCGTGTCGATGCCGGCGCGCTCGCAGAGCTCGGTCAGGTCTAGCTCGGGCTGTTCCTCGCCCAGGCCGGCCCGCCTGCGCTTGCGGTCACGCGCGGCAGGCGAGGCAAGCTCCTGGCGAATGACCCGGAGTGGCAGAAACTCGTCTCGCTGCAGCCGCAGGATCGTCTCGAGCCGCTCGAGGTCGTCCTCGCTGAAGAGCCGATAGCCGCCCTGCGTCCTTCGTGGAGCGAGCAGTCCCTGGTCCTCGAGGTAGCGGATCTTCGAGATGGAGATGTCGGGGAAGTCGTCCTTGAGCAGCGAGCAGACGGTCCCGATCGTCAGCATCCGGGTCTTGGAGGCCGTGGCCATCAGCGGTTCAGGAACGTCAGTCGGTACTTGCCGATCTGCAGCTCGTCGCCGTCTTCGAGCTGAGCGGACTCCACACGCTTGCGGTTTACGAAGGTGCCGTTGAGGCTGCCCTGGTCCTCGACGAGGAACGCGCCATCACGCTCGGAGACGACGGCGTGCTTGCGCGAGACGGTGACGTCGTCCAGGAAGATTCCGCAATCCGGCGAGCGGCCGATCGTCGTCTCGCCCTCGGGGTGGAACGTCTCCCCCGCCCTGCCGCCACCGGAGCGGACGACGAGTGCAGGCCCAGTGATGCCGAGATCCTCGAGCGCATCCGCCGGCGCATCGTCGCCTTCCTCCGCCGTGAAGGTCTGCGTCGCCTCCGTGCCCCCGTCTTCCTTCACCAGAAGAGCGCCGCAGCGGGCGCAGTAGTTCGCGGCTTCCGGGTTGAGGAAGCCGCACTCCTGGCAGTAGATGTTGGACACCTAGACGGGAGGTGCGGCCTTGGAGGTGAGGATCGCGGTGAGATGCTCGACGTCGACGTCGTCGAGGACGCTCTTCCCCTCCGTCTTCTGCAGCCGCGCGACGAGCTCCGCGCGGAGGATGTCGATCTTTCCGTGCAGCAGGCGCCGCTGATAGGAGACCTCGTGCTCCTCCTTCGTCAGGTCGGCGATGAGCTTCTTCAGATCGGGGTCCGACAGCGTTGCAAGATCGGGCAGGGGTTCCACGGGCCGCCTTTCGTGGTCGATGGCCGACCCAGTAAAGCAGCCCACCCGCTAAGGGTCAACCTCTACTTGAGACTTCTCCACCCTCCTCAGGCGGTGGCCGCAGCTCCTTCCGTTTGCATGATCTCCTCGACCATCGCTCGGAACTCCGCCTCGAGGGCCTTCGAGTCCTCCTCGGTCCGACCCTCCGCGTAGATGTGCATGATCGGCTGATCCGGGTCGGGGAGGATCTGTGCCCAGCCGCGCTCTTCGAACACCTTGATGCCGTCCATGAGGTCGAGCTTCCGGTCACGCAAACGCTCGGTCATGACGCGCATCACGACGCCCTTCAGCGCCCAGGGGCACGGCAACTGGCGGTGCACGAGGGTCGACGCGGGCAAGCCGGCGACGAGCCGCGAGAGCGGCCCGGGCTCCGGTGCGAGGAGCTCGAGCAGCTTACAGAGGCTCGCGATCGCATCGTAGGCCGGCAGAAACTCCGGGAAGACGTAGCCGCCGCCGACGGCGCCCGCGAAGATCACGCCCTCCTCGGCGGCCGCCTTCGTCAGATCGCCCAGGGATGCGGGAGTGCGTACGACTTCGAGGCCGGTGCCCTCGAGCAGGGCGTCGACGTGGCTCGTCACCGTGATCGGGAACGCGAGCTTTCCGCGCCGGCCGTTGCTTCCGATCAGGCGCAGAAAGAGCAGAAGCGTCTGCTCGACTGGGATCTCGCGGCCGCGTTCGTCGACGAGATACAGCCGCTCGGCCGCAGCGTCGAAGACGACGCCGAGATCCGCTCCGACGGCGGGCACGAGCTGCTTCACCTGCCCGATCGCCTCGCGAAGCAGTGTCGGGCCGGAGTCGGTGCGGTCGGTGGTGAACCCGTGCGCGGACACGGCTTCAACTCCGAGTGGCCCGAACAGGAGCGGCAGGACGAACGACGCAGCCGAGAAGCCGTAGTCGACGACGAGCCGGAAGCCCCGCGTACGGATCGCCTCGACGTCGAGGTTGTCGAGCAGGTCTTGCGCGTAGGACTCGCGCACTCGCGCCGGATAGCTGATCGAGCCGATGTCCCCGAAGCCGACGCGGCGGAGCTCGCCACGCGTGAAGTTCTTCTCGATCTCCTTCTGGAGCGCTGCAGAGACCTGGATGCCCGGTTGCTCGAAGAACTTGATCTGGACGACTTCCGGATCGGCCTGGCTCGTGCCAACGTGGAAGCCGGCTTCGTAGCCCTCGGTTTTCAGAAGGTGGCGCGCCACGGCCGCCGGCAGCACGCGCA
>DATMZV010000133.1:0-15979 GCA_035573355.1 Gaiellaceae bacterium
GCCCACATGACGTGACACATCGGGCCGATGACGTGGGTCTCGACCTCGCGCAGCTTTGCGTAGCGGGAGATCGTGTCCTCCCGGCGCTCCGACAGCCAGCGCCTCATCTCCGCGACGTGCGCGTCGAGGAAGCGCGCAAGCTGCACGGCCTCCTCCGTCGACTTGCAGACGAAACAGGATGCTCTGGTGATTCGGTCCTGGAGCACGTACGTTCGGAAGCCCCCTGACTCGGCTGCGGCTCGCGCCCCGCGATACAGCGACGCGGAGAGACCGCCTTCCGTATGCGCGAGCGGGACGAACACCTCGTCGGAGGAGCGGCCGGTTTCCGAGACGCGGCCGAAGGGCTCTTCGAGCTCGTATTCGCCGAGCTCGATCTGCAAGGGACCGACGACCGACACCGGAATGACTGCCGCGCCGGTCAGCATCTCCTGCGCAGCGACGAACGGCGAGAGGTCGATCTTCGTCACGCCATCGCTGAGTCCCAGTGCTTTCTGGCGGGCGTCGATCGATTCGGGGTCGTTCTTCCGAGGCCAGCGCTTCATCTCCACCTCCAGAGCTTACGCGGCCCCGGACACGCATAATCCCCCACACATGGCGACGGACCAGCTGATCGAGATAACCACCGACGGCCGCGAGGCGTACGCGGGCGTCCTGCGTTTCTACGAGCTTGCGAAGCGCCAGGAGTGGCAGGTGCGCGACCTGCCCTGGGGCGAGCTCCCTCCGATTCCTGAGGGCAAAGGGTCGCCGCAGAGCAAGGCGCGGCGCAAGGACATGTGGCGCTCGGTGCTGACCCAGCAGTTGCAGGCGGACATGCTCGCGTGCGACATGGCCTCGCAGTTGCTCAACATCGCGCCCGACGTCGAGGCGAAGCTCTACTACTCGACGATGGTGCAGGACGAGTCGCGTCACACCGAGGCGTGGCTCAAGCTGGTCACGGAAGCAGGAGGCACGGCCGAGCGCGATCCTCACCTCGACAACCTTGCCCACCTGACGCTCGAGGCCGACACGCTGGAGGAGAAGGTCTTCTTGATGCAGGTGTTCTACGAGCGGCTGATCATCTCGAGGTTCCGGATGATCGCAAGGTCGGCGCGGGGGACGGTGCTCGAAGACGTTTGCAACCGCCTGGCCACGGACGACGGCATCCATCACGGCGCCGGCATGGCGTACGAGCGCGTGCTGCTCCAGAACCTCTCGAAGAAGATGAACCAGAAACTGGTCGACGCTGCGAACCGGCTGCTACCCGAGTTCGCGGCGCACGCGATGTGGCGTCCGCGCGAGCGCGCCTGGATCGGCCGGGCCATGGAGTCCCGCGACGCCGTCCGCCTCCGCGAGGACCTCGAGCTCGGTGTCCGCCTGGCGGAGTCGCTGGGGCTGGACGTCAGCGGTGTCGAGCTCACCATCTAGCCGACCGTGAGCGCGACGCTGATGGACGGCACCTCCCTCGCGGCACGCCTGCGCGGGGAGCTGAAGGGCGACGTCGCGGAGCTCGGCCGTGTCGGCCTCGCGACCGTGCTGGTCGGCGACGATCCGGCGTCGGAGATCTACATCCGCCTCAAGCACAAAGCGGCGCAGGAGGTCGGCATCGACCCGATCGACCATCGCCTGCCCTCCACGACGGCCGAGGACGAGCTCGTCGAGCTCGTCGAAGAGCTGAACGAGAACGACGAGGTGGACGGGATCCTCGTCCAGACGCCGCTCCCCGAGCAGATCGACGAAGCGCGCGTGATGCGGGCGATCGATCCGATGAAGGACGTCGACGGACTGCACCCGTTCAGCGCCGGCCAGCTTTACCTCGGCCGCCAGACGCTCGTCCCGGCGACGCCGCTCGGCGTCATGCACCTGCTCGACGAGTACCGCATCCCGATTGCCGGCCGGAGAGCCGTCGTGGTCGGGCGCAGCACGCTCGTCGGCAAGCCGGTGGCGCTGCTCCTCCTGCAGGCGAACGCGACGGTGACGATCTGTCACTCACGCACGGAGGATCTTGCCCACCAAACTCTGGACGCGGACATCCTCATCGCCGCCGTCGGCCTCCCCGGCGTGATCACCGCGGACATGGTCAAGCAGGGCGCGACCGTCGTGGACGTCGGGATCACACGTACGGATGCCGGAGTGAGGGGGGACGTCGAGGCCGACGTCGCCGAGGTCGCAGCCTTTCTCACGCCGGTTCCGGGCGGGGTCGGCCCGATGACCATTGCCGCTCTGTTGGGCAACGCGGTGCGGGCCGCCCGGTATCGGCGCGGCAAGCTTGCGTTCCCGCGCATCTGAGCTAGACTCCGGCCCGCTGTATCAAGCGTGGCGGCTCGGTGCCCGGGCCGTCGCATGTTTTGAAGGAGGAAGTCGTTGGCTCAGGGCACCGTGAAGTGGTTTTCGAACGAGAAGGGCTATGGATTCATCGAGCGTGAGGGTGGAGAGGACGTCTTCGTCCACTTCTCCGCCATCACGCAGGAGGGGTACAAGTCGCTGACCGAAGGTCAGCGGGTTGAGTTCGAGGTCGTGCAGGGCCCCAAGGGCGCCCAGGCCGCGAACGTCCAGCCTGTCTAGCTTTCCTTTCGGAACCAAGTGAATAACGAGGCCCCCGAAAGGGGGCCTCTCCTTTTTGGGAGGATTCAAGGCGTGGCAATCACCAGGGAAGACGTGCTCCATGTCGCGGCGCTCGCCCAGCTCGAGTTGAGTGACGAAGAGATCGCGCGGCTCATCGTCGAGCTGAACGACATCCTCGCCGCCGTCGGCAAGGTGTCCGAGCTCGATCTCTCGGACGTGCCGCCGACGTCTCATCCGCTCTCGGTCGTGAACGTCTTCAGACCCGACGAGCCGCGGCCGTCGCTGCCACTCGAGGACGTGTTTGCCAATGCACCCGAACGGGACGGCGACTATTTCCGCGTGCCTCCGACCGGCGCGGCCGAGGAGCCCTCCTCTTGAGCATCGACACACTCCGGCTCACCGCTGAGGAGGCGAAAGGATTGCTCGAGCGAGGCGAGGTGTCGGGCGCCGAGCTTCGAGCCGCCTACCGCGAGTCGATCGACGCTCGCAACGAGGAGCTCCACTGCTTCTTGACGCTCGTCGACGGCGACGAGAACGACGGCGTACCGATCGCGCTCAAGGACGTCATCTCTACGAAGGGCGTGCGCACGACCGCCGGCTCGAGGATTCTCGAGAACTACGTGCCCGTGTTCGACTCGACGGTTGCGGAACGCTGCAAAGCCGCAGGACTGCAGCTGCTCGGCAAGACGAACACGGACGAGTTCGCAATGGGGTCGTCCACCGAGAACTCCGCGTACGGTCCGTCGAGGAACCCGTGGGATCCGACACGCGTCCCGGGCGGTTCCGGCGGGGGGTCCGCGGCGGCAGTGTCGGCAGGCCTTGCCCCCTGGGCCCTCGGTTCCGACACCGGCGGATCGATCAAGCAGCCGGCCGCGCTCTGCGGCAACGTCGGGCTCCGTCCGACGTACGGCACCGTGTCGCGCTACGGCATCGTCGCGTTCGCCTCGAGCCTCGACCAGGTTGGGCCCGTCACGAAGACTGTGCGCGACAACGCCCTGCTCTACGGGATCATCAGCGGTCGCGACGAGTCCGATTCGACGACGGTCGACGTCCCGCCCGTCAAGCTTCCCGAAGGAGAGGATCTCGCGGGCCTGCGGATCGGCGTTCCGAAGGAGCTGAACGAGGCCGAAGGCATCGAGCCCGGTGTCACCGCGGCCGTCCGCCGCGCGATCGAGCTCTGCGTGAGCCTCGGTGCAGACGTCGCCGAGTGCGAGCTTCCGCGCTCCGTCGAATACGGCCTTGCTTGCTACTACCTGATCGCTCCGGCGGAGGCGTCGTCGAATCTCTCGCGCTACGACGGCGTGCGCTACGGGTTGCGCGTTCCGGCGGACAACTACTACGAGCTCGTCGCCCGCACGCGTGACGCCGGTTTCGGCGACGAGCCGAAGCGGCGCATCATGCTCGGCACCTACGCGCTGTCTGCTGGGTACTACGAGGCGTACTACGGCCAGGCGCAGAAGGTACGCACGGTGATCGCGCGCGAGTTCGCTGCCGCGTTCGAACGCTTCGACGTCCTGATCAGTCCGACCTCGCCGACGGTCGCGTTCAAGCTCGGCGAACGGTCGGAGAACCCGTTGGCGATGTACCTGGCCGACGTCCTCACCATTCCGCCGAACATGGCAGGGCTTCCGGGCCTGTCGATCCCCTGCGGCCTTTCGGAGGGTCTCCCTGTGGGGCTGCAGTTGATCGGGGCGCAGTTCTCGGAGAACACGCTGTTCCGTGCCGGCCACGCGCTCGAGCGCGCGATCGGCTTCGACACGGTCCCGGAGCGGCTCCGATGAGGAGGATCGTGGACCGGGCTGCGGACTTCGTGCTCGCCGTGGAGCGAGTGTTCGGCGTGCGCCCGCGCGTGCTCGACGGCTCACGTGCAGTGCAGATCGACGACGTGCGCCTCTCACTCGAAGCCGGAGAACGAGAGCTTTGCCTGATCCGGATGCACGGCGCGCTCGAGGAATACCTCGCGATCTTCGAGGTACGCGGCGACATCGAGGTGCCGCTGCTCCAGGCGAAGGAGTACCTGCGTGCCTGAGTGGGAGCCCGTCATCGGTCTAGAGATCCACGTGCAGCTCAAGACGCGCACGAAGATGTTCTGCAGCTGCGAAGCCGGGTACGGCGGCGAGCCGAACACGCGTACCTGCCCGGTGTGCCTCGCGTTCCCCGGCGCGCTACCCGTGCCGAACGAGACCGCCGTCGAGTGGACCATCAAGCTCGGCCATGCGCTGAACTGCCGGATCGCCGAGCACGCTGTCTTCCACCGCAAGAACTACTTCTATCCCGACAATCCCAAGGGGTACCAGATCTCCCAGTACGACGAGCCGCTCTGCATCGACGGCTCCTTCGTGGTGCCCGGCCCCGACGGCGACACTGAAGTCGGCATCGTGCGCGCGCATCTCGAAGAGGACGCCGCGAAGACGATCCACGTCGGCGGCGCAACGGGCCGCATCGTCGGTTCCGAGCACTCCAACGTGGACTTCAACCGCGGCGGCACGCCGCTCGTCGAGATCGTGACGCAGCCCGACATCCGGTCGGCCGAGCAGGCGAAGCGCTTCCTGCAGCTCTTGCGCCAGACGATCGTCGAGCTCGGCGTCTCCGACGCCGAGATGGAAAAGGGAACGCTTCGCGCAGACGCGAACGTCTCCGTACGCGAGGTGGGGGAGACGGGTTACCGGACTCGCACGGAGCTGAAGAACATGAACTCCTTCAACCACATCGCCCGCGGCATCGAGGCGGAGCTCCGCAGGCAGATCGAGACGTGGGAGTCCGGCGGTGAAGTCGTGCAGGAGACGCTCGACTACGAGGTGAAGTCCGACCGCGTCACCGCTCGGCGCCGCAAGGAGGAGGCCGACGACTACCGGTACTTCCCGGAGCCGGACCTGGTCCCGCTCGATCCACCCGCTGAGCTCGTCGAGCGGCTACGCACCGAAGTCCCCGAGCTGCCTGGTTCACGTATTCGCCGTTTCGAACAGGAGTACGAGCTTTCGTACTACGACGCCGAAGTGCTCAACGGCTCGGCCGCTCTTGCACATCTCTATGAACAGGTTGCCCTCGACGGCGTGGACGCGAAGGCCGCCTCGAACGTCCTGATGAACGACTTCGTCGCGACCGGAGTCGACCCGGCGAGTGTCAACGGAACGGAGCTCGGAAAGCTGATCTCCGCGCGCGCGGAGATCCCGCGCGAGACGTTCACACGTGCCCTCGCCGAGAGCGGCGATCCGGAGTTCCGCGCCGAGACGTATCTCACCGACACGGTCGTCGCCGACATCGCGGAGCTCGAGCCGCTCGTCCAGCGCATCCTCGACGCGAATCCGGACCAGGTCGCGACGTACAAGGGCGGCAAACAAGGTGTGCTCGGCTTCTTCGTCGGCCAGGTCATGAAGGAGACGCAGGGCAAGGCCGACCCGAAAGTCGTCAGCGAGCTCCTGCGCGGGAAGCTCCAGGGCTAGTCGGCACGCGAGTTTCGAACGTTCTGGGCCGGGTAGCCCTCTCTACCCCCTTCGGTCCCTAGCAACCGGAAGGAGCAAGACATGAACACGTGGGTCTGGATTGCGATTGCCGTCGTGGCGGCGATCATCATTGTCGGGGTGTTGTGGAGCGCGTCGCGCAGCCGTCGTACGCGCTCGTTGCAGGATCGCTTCGGCCCGGAGTACGACCGCGAACTGGAGAAGGCCGGAGGTCGCCGCGAGGCCGAACGCGAGCTTGCGGAGCGTGAGAAACGTCACGACGAGCTCGAGCTTCGGCCGTTGTCGGACGATGCTCGTGACCGTTACATCGAGGAGTGGCAGAAAACGCAGTTGCGCTTCGTCGACGATCCGACGGGAGCGGTCTCGGAGGCCGACGATCTGGTGCAACGCGTCATGAGGGATCGTGGCTATCCGGTCGACGACTTCGATCAGCGGGCGGCGGACATCTCCGTCGAGCATCCGGAGCTCGTCGAGCGGTACCGCACTGCGAACGGCATTGCCCGGGCGAGCGAGCGCGGCGAGGCGTCGACCGAGGACCTGAGGCACTCGGTACGCCACTACCGGGCGCTGTTCGTCGAGCTGCTCGAGGTCGGCGATGACGACCAGGGTGAGAACGTCGACGATGTGAGCGAGGGCGCTCCCGTTTCGCGTCTGCGCTAGATCAGCCCGCAGTACCGCGCCGTGTTCGGCCACGGATAGAAGCCGCGGCCGGCACGGTGCGCACGTTCGGCGACCCACATCTGCTCGAGTGGGGTCCAGTTGTTCGCCGGGCCTTTGGTCGCCAGCAGATGGCGGCCGTAGCTGCGCTGGAAGCCCAGGTCCATCTGGAGTCCTCCGTAGTACGGAGGGTTGGGGTCGTTCCAGGCCCCCTCGAAGTGGTGGATGCAGAGCCACTGACGCTTGTGCGGCGGGTTCTGTGCCCGACGACGGAGCTTGGATGCCACCTGCTGCCAGGTCGCGATCTTCGCCGTCACGTCAGCGGGCGCGTGCGGGAGCTTCCGCGTGAGCGGATTCCCCATCGTGCGCTGCCAGCGCCAGACTTCATGGCGATACCGGTCGATCTGCCGCTGGATCTCGCGCTGATCGAACTGGGGCGGCCCCGCATCGGTTTCCGTGGTTGTGGTCGGCTCAGGCGTGGAGTCCGCACGAATCGCGGCAGCGCCGAGCGAGACCACAAGGGCGCAGGCGCAGGCGAATGCGAGTGTCAACTTTTGGTGCATCTGAGTGATCCCCCCGGATCAACGCCGCCTCGTGACTGTGCCGCAGCCGAGGACGGCTGATTGTGTCGAAGGGATAAGACTGCCCCGTTGTTCCAGAAGTTAGACCTATTTGTGGTATTCGGAACGTTGACTCGAGGCGACACTGCCCGCTATCCGCGTGAATGCGCGGTTTGTGCTGATGAGGCGCCCCATCGTATTTTCCGGCCGACCGTTGTATAACCACGGGAAATAGCGGCGGAAAAGGGGGAGACGAATGAAGGGGAAGACGCTACTCGCGCTTGCGGGCGCGGTTATGGGGGTACTGGCCACGACGATTGTGGTCTCGAGCGCTGGGGCAGCTCCGCGTGCCGGCGCAAACGCCGGGACTCGCGTCTCTACTCATACGCTTGTCGAGCACTGGGCTGCCTTGCAGGGAAGCCGCGGGCGCGCGGTCAACCAGGCTCGTAAGTTCCTTCGACGCGCAGGTGCCACTGCAAACCAGATGAGTTGCATCGGCGGGACAGTCACCGCCGATCCTTCTCCGGCACCTCCGACGATCCAGACCTGCACGATCACGGCACCGGGGGGGTCGTGCCTCCAGCGCAGTTCGGACCCCGTTGTCATACAGACCTGCACCTTCAACCAGTCGGCCAACACGGACCGGAACAAGCAGGCGATCGTGATTCAGATCGCCGATCAGGCGACGGCCGGCCCGAATGGCGAGCAGGACGCAATCCAGAAAGTCCAGCTCAACCAGGGGAACGCAGGCTTCTCAAACTCTGCGGCGATCGGGCAGTTCGTCGGTCAACGCCTGGGACATCACTACACCGACGACGAGGAGAATGACGACGACGACGCGACAGACGATCGTCGACCGATCACCCCCGGAACTGTGACGCAACAGCAGGACGCGCAACAGTCCGTCAACGTCAGCCAGAACACCGCGAACGGCGCGGGGCAGGCGGGGAGCAACACCGCCGACGTCTTCCAGTCGCAGCGTCAGCGTGAGCGGGCCAAGAACACTGCCACCATCAACCAGTTCCAGAACACCGAGTTCCGGCAGAACGACTGCCTGGTTCTCAACAGCGCTCTCGACGATCAATTCGCCAATGCCTGTTACACGGTCGTCCAGACGTCGACGAACGGCAAGAACACGTCGCGACTGGGCCAGGACTATCTGGAGTTCCAGCGCGCACGGAACGCGACAGCGGGACAGCAGCGGCAGGGCATGGACGATCATCCGTCGAACGGCGGGCTCGATCATCGCTTCTTCCAGTCGAGCACGACCCCGGAGACTCAGCTCTCAGGGCAGCTCGAGCGACAGATCCAGCACCGGACGAATACGCCGGGATTCCTGTTCAGCCAACACGGCCCGACGCGCAAGGGCACAGGCGCTCAGGTGGCGAGTGGGGACAGCAAAGCAACGATCAAGCAGGCGTCAGTCCAGTTCTCGACCGGGCCGGGGAGCGGCGCCCAGACGAATATCCTCGCCGCACAATGCACGTCGACCGGCAACTGCGCGGCTACACAATCCGTCAACCAGAACGGCGCTGTCACCACCAACCAGGCCTCGGGCAACTCGATCTTCCCCGTGACGTCTTGCGGTGACGTCAGCGTCCTCCCGCCGGGGGGAGGTGGAGGCGACTCGCTTTCGTTCCTCCGCGCGGTTCAGGAGGGAGGTTGCGAGGCGACGCCCGTGTTCGAAGGTGGCGGGGGTTCTGCGAACCCCAACTGCGTCATCGCGGTGGATCACTCGATCAGCGGGGATCAGCCTTCGCAGATCACATTCGACAACCAGTCGGGCCGCACCGCGCAAATCTGGTGGCTCGACTACAACGGCAACTACGTGTACTACAACACCCTCGAGGACGGCACGAGCTACCTCCAAGAGACCTGGATCACTCATCCATGGGTGATGACCGATACCAGCGGGCCTGAGGGTAGCCCTGGCGAGTGCCTGGGCTACACCATCTCGACACAGCCGTCGCAGACGTACGTCATCCAACCGCCCCCGTCGGAGGGGCCGGGCTAGCCATTACGGGCAAGGGGAGATCGGCTCGGCCGGTCTCCCCTTGCAATCACGTCGGTTGTTCGGCCATTCCGGCGAGCTCGCGGTCGATCAAACCGACCGCCGTCGTGGCTTCGATCCGCGCGAAGATCGCGCGTGCGCGCTCTAGCTCGGTCCTCGCGCCGCTCAGATCCCCGAAGGCCCGTAACGCGCGGGCGAGTGCGAATCGTGCCTCGCCGAGCTCGAGCGTCATGTTGAGGCCTTCGATCAACCGGAGCGCCTCTGCGAAGGACGTCGCGGCCGCGGTTACCTCGTTGGCAGCGGTCGCAACGGTTGCCTCGGCGAGCAGGAGCGAGGCTCGAGCGAAGGCATCCTCCTCGGGAAGATTGCGCGCAGCGAACGCGACGAGCTCCCGTGCGTCGTCCACGCGTTCCTGGCGGATGAGGGCCTCCGTAAGGAGGCGGTAGGTGTCGATGACGAGCCAGCCGCCGATCTCGAGCGCGGTCTCGATCGTTTCCTGGACTCGCGCCTCCGCCAGTTCCGCGTCCTCGCGCGCCAGGGCGAAGCGGGCGAGCGAGTGGTCGTTCTGGACCTGCATGTACGTGTCTCCCGTGCGCTTGAGCCACTCCTGCGCCTGGAGGGCCAGCCGCTCGCCTTCTTCGGGCTCTCCGAGGTAGTACTTGACGAGCGCGAGCTGAAACGTTGCGCGGGCCTCGTCCCGATGGCTGCCAAGCTCGCGCGCGAGGCTCGTGCAGCGGAGCAGCTCTGCTTCCGCGGCGCGCAGCTCGCCCATGTTGTAGAGGAGGAAGCCGATTCGGAGGTGGCCCTCGACCCGAAGCGAGAGGTCGTCGAGCTCCTCGGCGATCGAAACCGCACGTTGCAGGTTCGCGATCGCCGGCTCGAACTGTCCCTCGAGATCCGCGCGGAGCGCGGAGAGAATGAACGCCGACTTGACCTGCAGCTCCAGGTTGCTCAGCCCACTGGCGATCGTGGCCGCGACGGCAAGGCGTTCATTCGCCTCGCTTGCTCGACCCTGGCGTTGATCGAGGTCTGCGAGCGCGACCAGCGCCTCGGCGCGAAGGTCGTCACGCCCGATCCGCGCAACCTCCCGGTCCACCTCGACGAGCTCGTCATACGCCGGGCGCAGCTCGCCGAGCTCGGCCATCGTGATCGCGCGGCGCAGCCGTAGCTCCAGCGTCGTCTCCGGGAACCCATCGCCAAGGACCTCGATCGCGCGGGTGTAGTAGCGCCGCGCTTCGCGAAGGCCATCGCGCTGCTCGGCTCTCTTTGCAGCATTCGCAAGTGCGCCGGCAGCCGCGAGAAAGGGTGGCTCGATCGGGCTGCGTGCGACTTCGCGGGAGAGCTTGCAGGCCTGCTCGAGGTGCCACGCGACGATCTCGACGAACTCGTCCGCGCTGCTCGGGAGCTTCGTCACCCAGTCCGAGAAACGGACGTGCAGCACGACGCGGCGGCCCTTTGGAACCTGGCCGTAGGCAACGTCTCGGATCAGGATGTGCTTGAAGGCGTATTCGTCTTCGCCGGCGACGCTGGAGACGGGGCTCGCCCGAATGAAGTCGTGATGCTCCAGGCGTTCGAGCGATAGGCGGGGAGTCGTGGAGACCAGCCCGTCCTGCGCGCCGAGGTGGGCGACGGCCCCGGCCCAGAAGACTGCGCCGGCGATCGACGCGTCATGCGCAGTCTCCTTGTCGTCGTGGTCCAGACGGTCGAGCCGCGAACTGATCAGTCCCTGAAGGTTCGTGGGGACCGGCAGGGCGCCCTCGCTCGCTTCCTTCCAGCTTCCCGCTTCGAGCATCCCCTTGTCCTTCAACATCCGGACGGTCTCTTCGAGGAACAGCGGGTTGCCACCGGCATTCGCGATAAGTGCTTCGGCGAACTCGGTCTCCGCGAGCGCGGTGTCTCCGATGAGCCTGCTCAGAAGCTCCGTGCCTGCGTCGGCGGGTAGGACCTCTAACTCCGCCCGCTTCGAGCCCAAACCGCCCGCGAATTCGGCTTCGGTATCGAGGAACTCCGGTCGCGCGGTCCAGAGCGCAAGCAGCGGGGTGCCGTCGTGCGGCACCGCGAGATACTCGAGCAGCTCGATCAGCGTGGGCTCAGCCCAGTGGAGGTCTTCGAACACGAAGACCGTCGGCTCTCGTGTTGCAAGGAGCTGGGCTGTGCGCCGTAGGCCCCAGTGCAGCTCACCCTGCGCAATCTCGCCCGCGGTGTACGTGCCCCGAGGTGTCATGGGGATGCCGATGACGTTCGAAAGCGCCGCGGCGATGGTGCGGAGCTCGTCCGGATCACTGGTCGGAAGTCCGTCGATGAATGCATCGAGCTTCGTGACTGTGGTCGCGCGATCGTCGCTCTGCAGGATGCCCGCCGCGGACTTCACGATCTCGGTCACGGGCCAGTAGGTAATGCCTTCTCCGTACGGGAGGCATCTGCCCCAGTGGACGCCGGCGCCGTCGCCGACGCGCTCCCCGAACTCTGCGAGGAGACGGCTTTTCCCGATGCCCGGCGCTCCGACCACGCCGAAGAGCGCCGGTTGCGACGTGTCCATCACCGCCTGCCAGGCCTGATCCAGCTGCTCGAGCTCGTCATCGCGGCCGACGAGCGAGACAGCCGAGGTCGGGGCTGCTTCGCGCTCGCGAGCGGCGACGACTCGCCAGACCTCGACGGGCTCCGACTTGCCCTTCGCGGCGATCGGCTCGGCCTCTGCGTAGTCGATCGCGTCCCGGGTCGCCCGATAGGTGTCTCCGCCGACGAGGATGCCGTTGATCGGCGCGGCCGACTGAAGCCTTGCTGCCGTGTTCATGACATCGCCCGATGCCATCCCCTCGCCCTCACTCGACTTTGCGCCGACGACGATCAGCGCCTCACCCGTGTTCACGCCGATGCGCACCTGAAGGTCAAGCCACTCGTCAGCCGCGTTCAGGTCGTCGATCGCCGAACAGATCGCGAGAGCGGCCTTGACAGCGCGCTCGGGATCGTCCTCGTGCGCTACGGGGGCGCCGAAGAGCGCGACGACAGCGTCGCCGATGAACTTCTCGACCGTGCCCCCGAAGGCTTCGAGCTCGGATCTGAGGCGGGTGTAGTACGGCGCCAACCGGGCTCGAACGTCCTCCGGATCCATCTGCTCGGCCTTCGCCGTCGAGCCCACGATGTCGGTGAAGAGGACCGTGATGAGCTTTCGTTCCTCGACAGGGGGCGCAGCAGGTGCGAGGGGAGTGCCGCAGGCGAGGCAGAACCTCGCGGGGTCGGGGTTGTCCTGCCCACAATTCGCACAGATCGGCACGGTGCGAGTGTACGACGGTAGTAGGCCCGTCCAGATGTCCGTGACCAGCTTCGCCGGCCACTGGCCACGCTAGTCTCAGGCGATGGCCGAGAAGCGATACCTACTGACGCCGGGGCCGACGCCCGTGCCTCCGGAGGTGCTCGCCGAGCTTGCCAAGCCGGTCATCCACCACCGCGAGCGTGACTACCGCGAGATCTACGAGCAGTGCCTCGCCCGCTTGCACGAGGTGTACCGCACCGAGCATGACGTCCTGATGTTCACGACGTCGGGAACCGGCGCGTTCGAGTCCGCCGTCGCCAACCTGACCTCGCCGGGCGATCGGCAGCTCGTCATCTCCGCAGGAAACTTCGGTGAGCGCTGGGCCGGCATGGCGAGAGCGTTCGGTGCCGATCTCGTGCACGTGCGGCTCGAGTGGGGGGAGACGCCCGAGCCGGACGACCTACGCTCCGCGCTGGCGGATGCGGGAGACGTCGGCGTCGTCTATCTGACCCACTCGGAGACCTCGACCGGTGTCGTCTGCGACGTCCAGTCGCTGGCAGCCGTGGCGAAGGAGGCGGGAGCGCTCGTCGTCGTCGACGCCGTTTCGAGTCTCGGCGCCGTTCCGCTCGAGACCGACGCCTGGGGCATCGACGTCGTCGTGTCGGGATCGCAGAAGGCATTGATGTGCCCGCCGGGCATCGCATTCGCCTCCGTCGCTCCTGTTGCGCTCGAGGCGGCATCCCGCTCGGCGTCGCCGCGCTACGTCATGGACTGGGAGCGCACGCGGAAAGCACAGGCGAAGCACGACGCGCCGTTCACTCCGGCGATCCCGATCGTCCGAGCGCAGAACGTAGCCCTCGGCTTGCTCCTCGAGGAAGGGCTGGAGGCAGCATTCGAGCGGCACGCAAGGCTTGGACGCGCGTGCCGTGAGGGCGCGAAAGCAATGGGGCTCGAGCTGTTCTCGCCGGATGAAGAGCGATCTGCAGTCGTGACCGCGATTCGCTCTCCCGACGGAGTCGATGCGACCGAGATCGTGAACAGCCTGCGCGACCGGTTCGGGATCACGATCGCCAACGGGCAGGGGGACTTGAAGGGAAAGATCTTCCGGATCGGGCACATCGGCTGGTTCAACGTGTTCGACATCACCACCGCTCTTGCGGCGGTCGAGCTCGTGCTCTCCGATGCGGGCGCCCAGATCGAGCGGGGTGTCGCTGTCACGCGCGCGCTCGACGCCTGGGCCGAGCGCACTCCCGTTTGAGCAGGATCCTCGTCCGCGAACCGATCGCCGAGGCGGGAATCCGCCTCCTGCGCGAACGCGGCTTCGACGTCGACGTCGACGGGGACTCCGACCTCGCGGAAACGATCGGGGCCTACGATGCGATCGTCGTCCGCTCGGCGACGAAGGTGACCGCGGAGCTCATCGGCCGCGCGGACAACCTCAAGGTGATCGGACGCGCCGGAGTCGGGATCGACAACGTCGACGTCGAGGCCGCCACGCGTCGCGGCATCGTCGTCGCCAACGCACCGGAGTCCACCGTCATCTCCGCCGCGGAGCACACGATCGGCTTGCTCGTCGCGCTGACGAGGAACATCCCACAGGCTCATGCAGCCCTCAAGCAGGGCCGGTGGGAGCGCAAGGCCTACGGCGGGGTCGAGCTCGCCGACAAGACGCTGGGCGTTCTCGGCTTCGGCCGGATCGGCCAACAGGTCGCCCGGCGCGCCGCGGGGCTCGGCATGCGGGTCGTTGCGTATGACCCGTTCGTCTCTCCCGACCGGTTCCGAGAGCTCGGCGTGGAACGCGTCGAGAGCGAGCGAGAGGTCTACGCGGCTGCGGACTTCCTCACGCTGCACCTGCCGTTGACCGATCAGACCCGCGGCTCGATCAACGCGAAGGCATTCGGGAGGATGCGCAACGGTGTCCGGATCGTCAACGCTGCACGGGGCGCGCTGGTCGACGAGGACGACCTGCTCGAAGCGCTGAAGTCGGGCAAGGTCGGCGGAGCTGCGCTCGACGTGTTCTCGACGGAGCCGTACACGGGCCCGCTGCTCGGGCTCGACAACGTCGTCGCGACGCCCCATCTGGCGGCGTCCACCGAGGAGGCGCAGGACCGCGCCGGAGTGATCATCGCCGAGCAGGTCGCTGCGGCGCTGGACGGCGGCCTCGTGAGCAACGCCGTGAACATCCCCGTCATCGGTGCGGAGGACCTCGAGGTGCTCGGCGCGTACATCCCGCTCGCCGCGAAGCTCGGACGTCTGGCCATGGAGCTTGCGGCGGGACACGTGGAAGAACTGAGGCTCACGTATTTCGGCGCCCTCGCCCAGTACGACACGAGACTCCTGACCGTCGCCGCGCTGAACGGAGCATTTCAGGGACGCTCCGACCAGCCTGTGAACTACGTGAACGCGCCGATGATCGCCGCGGAGCGTGGCGTCGAAGTTCGAGAAGAACGTAGCCGTGCGGCGCGCGACTACACGAACCTCGTGCGCGTCGAGGCGGTGTCCGACGGCGTTCCGCTCCGGATTGCCGGCACGACCATGGGCAACGACAACCGTCTCTGGCTCGTGAGCGCGCTCGGGTTCGAGCTCGACATGGAGCTCGCGCCGCTCCTCGTCGTCTTCAGCTACGACGACGTCCCGGGCGTCATCGGCAAGGTGGGGACACTCTTCGGTGGCTCGGCGGTCAACATCGCGAATATGACGGTGTCCCGCACGAGACAGGGCGGGCAGGCGCTGATGGTCCTCTCGATCGACACGCCCGCGCCGCCGGAGCTCGTCGAGAAGGTCCACTCGGAGTTCGATGACGCGAGGTTCATCTCGCTGGAGTGAGTTCCGCCGCGCGTATCGTGGCTTTCGTGTGGCCTGAAGCCGTAGAGCGCGTTGCGACATTCCTCCGGGCTTCGGGAGTCGAGGGACAGCTCGAGGAGCTCCTCGCAGGCGCGCACGTTCCGCCCGGGCTCCGGCTCGCGACGACCGCACTCGAATGCGAGCAGCGCCTCGTGGTCGCGCTCACTCCTGCCGGCCGCAGGCTCGACCGGCGGAAGCTCGCCCACGCCGCGGCCTGCTCGGAGCTCGTGACCACCCGTCGTCCCGAATTCCCCTTCTCGGGCGCGACCGTGTTCCTGGAACAGACCGTCGTGACGGAGCCCACCCTGTGGCTGGAAGCGGGGACATCCCGCCACATTCTGGGCCTGGCCCCGGCGCAGTTGACCCGTCTGACCCGGGCCGTGGCCGCCGATCTGATCGTAGAAAGCCAAAAGGGGGGAGGTTGACGGGGGGTCTCCCGGGTAGAATTCGACCCCCGCCCAGCCCTCCGCTCAAAGGAGCACTTTTTCATGCAGGAACTCGAGAAGATCTGGATGAACGGCGAGCTCATCGACTGGGCCGACGCCAAGATCCACGTCGGTTCGCACGGACTGCACTACGGCTCCGGCGTGTTCGAGGGAATTCGCGCCTACGAGACTCCGAAAGGCAGCGCCGTCTTCCGCCTGACTGAGCA
>DATMZV010000134.1:0-23945 GCA_035573355.1 Gaiellaceae bacterium
GACGCCGCGCGGCGTCATCATCAGGCTGACGTTGTCGGAGACGAGCTGAAACGCATCGCGGTCGGGCGAGACGATCGCGGTCCGGATTCCCGCGTCGTCGGCTCGCGTCGCGAGCGTCGCGATCACGTCGTCTGCCTCCCACCCTTCGAACTCGAGGTTGCGGTAGCCGAAGGCCTCGACGATCGGGCGAAAGTACGGGAACTGCTCGGAGAGCAGGTCCGGCGTCGGGCGGCGGTCGGCCTTGTAGTCACCTGCCACCTCCAGCCGCTCGGCCGGGCGCGTGTCCCACGCGACCGCAACCCCCTTGGGCTTGTAGTCGGACAGCAGCTTGAAGAGCATGTTCGTGAACCCGAGGAGCGCATTCGTCGGAAAGCCTTCCGTCGTCGCGAGTTCCTCGGGCAGCGCGAAGAACGCCCGATAGGCGAGGTTGTTGCCGTCCACGAGGAAGAGCTCTGCATCGCGGACGGGCGCATCGTCAAGCTGCAGCTCGGCGCCTGTCAGGGTCTTCGGCATCGACCACCAACGCTATCGTCCGGCGCCGATGCGAGCGCTCGAAATTCATCCACTTTCCGAGACCCACCTGGCCGGCGCTGCGCGGTTGCTCGAAGAGCGGCACGCCCGCCATCGCGCAGCGGAGGCGCTCCTTCCCGACGGCGGGGACTTTCAGGCCCACATCGAGCGGGCGCTGGCCGCCGACGGGGCCGTGGGCGCTGTCGCGCTCGTCGACGGTGACGTGGCTGCCTACCTGATCGGCTCGTCCCAAGACGATGGATCGAGCGAAGTCGGGCTTGCGGGCTGCGCCGCGCGCGAGCCCGAGCTGATCCGCGATCTCTACGAACACCTTGGCTCGGGGTGGGTGGCCGCAGGCCTCGACCGTCATCGCGTCTACGTCCCAGCCGCGGACGCCCGCCTGGTCGACGTGTGGTTCAGGCTCGCGTTCGGCCTGCAGTTCACCTATGCGGTCCGTGAGACGCTCCCGGAATCCCCGGTCGACACAGATGCGGAGATCCGTGAGGGCCGCACTTCGGACCTCGACGCCGTCGCGGCGCTGGAACGTGCGTTCAGCGAGCACCTACGCGCGGCTCCGAGCTTCTCGGGACGAGTCGTCGCGAGCGACGAGGAGGTTCGAGCGGATTGGGCGGACACGTGGGACGACGAGAGGTTCACGCACGTCGTCGCGGAGCGAGGCGGGAACGTCGTCGGCCATGTGCTGCTCTATCGCCGCGAAGGCGGCGACCTGCGGATTCCAGAGGGAAGCATCGACCTCGCGCTCGCGACGACGCAGTCGGACGTGCGCGGCTCTGGCGTCGGCCGCGCACTGATGGCATACGCGATGCGCTGGGCGCATGAGAGCGGTTACCGTGCGATGACGATCGACTGGCGTGTCGTGAATCTCCTCGCGGACCGTTTCTTCACGGCACGTGGATTCCGGCCGACCTTCTCTCGCCTCTACCGGCACGTGCCGTGAAGCGCGTTCCGCTGCTGGCGGGCTCGCAGCTCGTGGTCGTCACCGCCGAGGACGACGCGCTCGTGCTCCGGCCTCCTCCACCCGGCGACTCCGTCGCCGACGTCGGCGCAGCGGTGCGAGACGCGTTGCGCTTCCCGCTCGCCGGCCAGCCGCTCGAGGCAATCGTGTCCCGTGGTGCACGCGCGACGATCGTCGTCGAGCCACCGGCCCTTCCCATTCCGGGCGTCGAGCGGGATCCGCGACATGCCGCGATCGCCGCCGCAGTTGCGGAGCTCGAACGGCTGGGAATCCCAACGGGCTACCAGACATTGCTCGTCGCCGGCGGGCTGGCGCGGCGCGCGGGCGGCGATCGGCTCGAGACGCTGGTCTCGCCGGAGTTCGCGCGCCGCTTCCACGGTCACGTCGAAGTACATGACGTCGAGAGCGAGGATCTCGTGGACGTCGGCAGCTCGGGCTCGTTCCCCCTGCGCGTGCATCCGTCTCTCGCACGCACCGACGTGGTTGTCGTCGTCACGGCAGCCGAGACCGTTCTGCACGGCGGGCCGGCCGCGTTCGTCGGCGCGGCGGGCAAGGAGGTTCTGCGTGCCGCCGGTGCGTACTCGTTGCTCGAGACCTCGGCATCGCAGGGCTGGCGGCTTGGCCTCGAGCTGGAGCGCGCCCTCGCGCGCCGCGTGCCGGTTATCGGCGTCTCCCTCGTCCTCAACCATCCGAGACTCGGCGGCACGCTCGGCGGCTACCCCTATGAGGCCGAGGCGCTCGAGCGCGTTATCCGCTCTCCGTTCCGCCACATCTTCCGCGCGCTGCCCGGCGGGCTCCGCGCGTACGTGCTGCGCTCCCTCCCGCTCGAACGCTCCGTGGCAGCTGTCTTCGCGGGCCCGCCCTCGGTTGCGCACACCGAAGCGCTGCTTCGCGGCGTCGAGCTGCGCGGGATCACGCTCGACCGCGAGCTGGACGCCGTCTGCATCGGCATCCCACGCACGACTCCCTACCTGCCTCGCGAGCGGCCGAACCCTCTGCTGGGCGCGCACCTCGGACTCGCGCTCGCACTACGCCTCTGGCGCGACTCGTTTCCCGTCGTGGAAGGCGGCACGGCGATTCTGTTTCACCGCTTCCAGCGTCAGTTCGCGCATCCCACGCAACAGCCGTACCGATCGTTCTTCGCCGCGACGCGAGCCGTCGGCCCCGACGAGTCGGCGCTCGCCGAAGCGGAGCGTGCAGCGGGTGGCGACGTACGTGCGCTGGAGGCATACCGCGCCGGCCGGTCGTGCCATCCGCTGCTGCCCTTCGTCGACTGGGACGCCTGCCGGCCCGCACTCGGACGCCTCGGACACGTCATCATCGCCGGCTGCCGCGACCACAACGCCGCTCGTCAGCTCGGCTTCGTGCCCACGCATGGAGCTGGTGCCGCGTTGACGATGGCCCGCGGCTGGACCGAGCGTCCGCCGCGCATCGGTTTCCTCCTCGCGCCGCCCTATTTTCCGATTCGAGTCAGCCGAACCGAGACCTAGAGGATCTTCGAGAGAAACTGCTTCGTGCGCTCCTCTCGCGGATTGTCGAAGAAATGCAAGGGAGGTCCCTCTTCGATGATCCGGCCGTCGTCCATCATCACGACGCGATCGGCCACCTCGCGCGCGAAACCCATCTCGTGCGTCACGACGATCATCGTCGTCCCCATTTCGAACGCCAACGCCGTCATGACGTCGAGCACTTCGCCGATCACCTCGGGGTCGAGAGCGCTCGTGGGCTCGTCGAAGAGCATCAGCGCGGGCCTCATTGCCAGCGCGCGTGCGATTGCCACGCGCTGTTGCTGACCCCCGGACAGCTTCCCCGGGTAGACGTCGCGCTTGTCGGCGAGGCCGACGCGAGCGAGCAGCGCTTCGCCTTCCTTGACGGCAACCGCTTTGCTCACCTTGCGAACACGAACCGGCGCCTCGATGACGTTCTCGAGGGCGGTCATGTGCGGAAAGAGGTTGAAGCGCTGGAAGACCATCCCGATCTCGGACCGCTGCTTGGCGATGTTGTTCTCGGTGTCCTCGACGATCCGCCCCTTCTCCTCGCGGTAGCCGATGAGATGGCCGTTCACCTCGATCCGGCCGGAATCGATCTTCTCGAGGTGGTTGATGCAGCGAAGGAACGTCGACTTTCCCGATCCGGAGGCCCCGATGATGCAGACCCGCTCGCCGTTCTTGACGGTGAGGGAAATACCCTTCAACACCTCGAGGCGGCCGAAGCTCTTGCGCACGTCTTCGGCGAACATGACGTTGCCGTCCTCGGTCACCGCGCACCTCTCGCCCAGGCGCCCACAGGCGCCCAGGCCTCGAAGACACGCTCCCTGAAGGTGAGCTCGTCACCCCGCTCGCTGACGGCCAGCTTCCGTTCGATCTGCGCCTGGATCACGCTCCACACGGTCGTGAGGATGAGATACCAGAAGGCAACCGCGAGAAAGTACTCGACCGGCTTGAACGTCGTCGAATAACGGATCTCCGCGTCGCCGAACAGCTCGGTCACACCGATGAAGAAGACGAGTGAGGAGTTCTTCATCATGCTGTTGAACTCGTTGCCGAGCGGCGGAATGATGAAGCGCGTCGCCTGTGGCAGGACGACCCGCCACATCGCCACCCGGTGCGGCATGCCCAGAGACTTGGCCGCCTCCATCTGGCCCTTGTCGACCGAGTCGATTCCCGCGCGAATGATCTCGCGCATGTACGCACCCTCGTTGAGACCGAGCGCGAGGATGCCGGCAAAGGCTGCGCCGTCCATGACGAACACCCCGAAGTTCACGGTGCGTGGGATCAGGTTGAAGCCGAAGAGCAGATTCGCGCCGAAGTAGACGAAGAAGATCTGGACGATGAGCGGCGTGCCGCGAAAGATGAGTACGTACACGCCCGAGAGCAACCGCAAAGGCAGGAACCTCGACATGCGCATGAACGCGAGGATCAGTCCGAGGACGACCCCCAGGAGCTGCGCGAGCACTGAGATGTAGATCGTCCTCCAGAGCGCGAGAACGAACACATGGTCAGGGTGGAAGATCCGCTGCCACAGGATGTGCCAGTCGAGAGCGGCGAGGAGCATCCCCTTACTTCAGCTTCGCGACCGCCCCCGCGAGCTTCCACTTGGTCAGGATCGTGTCCATCGTCCCGTCGGCATAGATCATGGCGATCGCCTTCCTTACGGCCGACTGAAGCTCCGTATTCGACTTGTTGATCGCAATACCGATCGAGATCGGATTGACGGGCGTGCCTCCGAGCGAGAATGCGCTCGGCGTCTTTTCGATGTAGTACGCGACGACGGGAGCATCCCCGAAGTACGCATCGACCCGACCGGTGCGAAGCGCGTTCGCCGCATCGGTGTCCTTCGGGAAGGTGACGACCTTGATCGCCTTCTTGCCCTGAGAAGTGAGCCGCTTGCTCTGTGCGTCGAGGAAGTCCTTGTTCGTCGTGCCGGTCTCGACCGACGCGGACTTGCCGGCCAGGCTGTCGATGCCGGTGATGTTCTCGGGATTGCCCTTCTTGACCATGAAGGACTGCCCGACCTTGAGATAGTCGACGAACGCCACCTGCTTCCGCCGCTCAGGCGTGTCGTTCATCCCCGAGATGACGGCATCGCACTTCTTCGCGAGTAGGGCCGCGATGATTCCGTCGAAGCCGGTGTTGTCGAAGCGCGCCTTCACGCCCATCTTGCCGGCGATGTAGTTGCCGATGTCGATGTCGGACCCTTCTGGCGTGGTCGTGCCCTGCTTGTACGACTCCTCGGGTGGGTACGTAATGTCGCTGCAGAAGACGAGCTTGCCCGCGCTCGAGATCGACGCCGGGGCGGTGATCGACGCACCACTGCCGGCGGTGGTCGTCGTGGTTGTCGACTCGCTGCTCTTGCTACTGCTGCCGCCGCATCCGCTGCCGGCGAGAGCGAGGAGAAGGACGATCGCGCCTGCCAGCACAAAGGTCTTCGAGCGGAACACGGGGGAGCTCCTTTCGCTAATCGGTCTCCCCAAGATACGTCTTTCTCACCTGTTCGTTGCGGAGAAGCGCCTTCGCGTCGTCCGCGAGAGCCACCTTGCCGGTCTCGAGCACGTAGCCACGGCTCGCCACCTCGAGCGCCATCATCGCGTTCTGCTCGACGAGCAGGATGGTCGTGCCCTGCTGGTTGATCTCGACGATCGTCTCGAAGACCCGCTCGACGAAGATCGGGGCGAGCCCCATCGACGGCTCGTCGAGCAGCAGGAGCGTCGGATGGGCCATGAGCGCCCGGCCGATCGCGACCATCTGCTGCTCGCCGCCGGAGAGTGTTCCGGCCTTCTGCTGCTTTCGTTCCGCGAGCCTGGGAAAGAGCGCGTAGACCCGTTCGAGGTCGCTGCGGAGCTCCGCGCGGTCACTTCGCTGGAATGCGCCCATCTCGAGGTTCTCGAGCACGGACATGCGGGGGAAGAGCTTGCGGCCCTCCGGCGACTGCGAAATGCCGAGCCGTACGACGTCGTGGGGTGGTTCGCGGGTGATGTCCGTGCCGCGAAACACGATCGATCCGCGCCGAGGATGGTTGAGCCCGTTGATCGAGCGAAGCATGGTCGACTTTCCGGCGCCGTTCGCGCCGATCAGGGTCACGATCTCGCCTTCGTGGACCTCGATCGTGATTCCTTTCAACGCTTCGATCGAGCCGTAGTAGGTGTGCACCTTCTCGACCGTGAGCAGCGCGCCGTTCTGCGGGGACGTCGTCACGACGTCGTGGCCGCCTTGCCGAGGTAGGCCTCGATCACGCGCTCGTCGCGCTGGATCTCCGCGGGGGTTCCCTCGGCGATCTTCTCCCCGTAGTCGAGGACCGTCACACGCTGGGAGACGCCCATGATCACCTTCATGTCGTGCTCGATGAGCAGGATCGCAATCGGGCGGTCCTGCTGCAGCTTGCCGAGGAACTCGGTGAAGCGCACGGTCTCCTGCGGGTTCATCCCCGCCGTCGGCTCGTCGAGCAGGAGGAGCTTGGGCTCCGTCGCGAGGGCACGCGCGAGCTCGAGCCGACGTTGGTCGCCGTAGGACAGGTTCTCTGCGAGCTCGTCGTCGACGCGGCCGAGGCCGGAGTAGCGGAGGAGCTCGCGCGCCTTGTCGTGCGCCTCACGTTCCTCGCGCCGCACACGCGGCGTTCCGAAGATGGCGCCGAGGATCCCTCCTCTGAGCCGGCAGTGCATCCCGACGAGGACGTTCTCGACCGCGGTCATCTGCGGGAAGAGGCGGATGTTCTGAAACGTTCGGCCGATACCGAGCTTGGTGATCGCGTGGGGCGGCTTTCCCGTCACGTCGTGCTCGTCGAAGAGGATCCGGCCACCGGTCGGCGTGTACACGCCCGTCAGCATGTTGAAGAAGGTCGTCTTGCCCGCGCCGTTCGGTCCGATCAGGCTCACGAGCGAGCGCTCCGGAATCGTAAAGTCGAGCTCTGAGACCGCCACGAGCCCGCCGAACTCTTTCCGGATGTTCTCTGTCGTGAGGAGATCGCGCCCGGCCACCGTCAATCCTTCTCCCTGGGATCTTCGGCCTCGAGGATCGCGTAGACGCTCTTGTCCCGCTCCGACGCTCCGGCGCCTTCCTCGATCTCCCGCTTGCGCCGCCGCTCCGGAATCAGGCCGACAGGGCGGAACAACATCATCAGCACGATGATGATCCCGTAGATACCGAACTGGTACTTCGCGACCTCGACGTTGAGCGGCGTATGCGCGTTGACCCAACTGCCGATGTTCGCAAGGCCTTCGACGTTCAGCCAGGCGAGGATCGTCCCGCCGACCACGACGCCCCAGAGGCTGCCCATTCCGCCGAGGATGACCATGCAGAGCAGGAAGACCGAGATGTTGAACTGGAACTGGCTCGGGAACGCGCCGGAGTTGAAGCTCGCGATGTACGCGCCGGCCATGCCGCCGAAGAACGCGCCGATCGCGTACGCCCAGGTCTTCGTGCGCATCAACGGGATCCCCATCGCCCCCGCTGCGGTCTCGTCCTCGCGAATAGCGATCCAGGCACGGCCGAGCCGCGACTCGCGGAGTCGCAGCGAGCAGAACACGGCGAGCAGGAGAAGCGCGAGCGCGGTCCAGAAGAAGAAGCGTTCGCGGTCGAACGAGCTCTGGTAGCTGACGGGTAAGCCGAGCGCCTTGTTCAGGTGGTCGCCGAACCCGGGCGAGTCGATCGGACTGATGCCGAAGGTCCCATGCGTAAGGTCGAAGCCCTTGATGCTGTCGGCGTTCCGGACGAACTGCGGAATGATCTCGCCGAACCCCAGCGTCACGATTGCGAGGTAGTCGCCGCGTAGCCGTAGTGTCGGCAGGCCGATGATGATCCCGCCGACGGCGGTGAGAATCCCCGCGCAGAGCAGCACGAGCCAGATCGAGATGTGGATGCCGTTCTGCTCCTTGCTGATCCCGACCGAACCGAAGTGGACCCGCACCTGCTGGAACTGGCCCGACGCCAGCCAGCCGGCCGTGTAGGCGCCGATGGCATAGAAGGCGACGTAGCCGAGATCGAGGAGTCCTGCGTAGCCGACGACGATGTTCAGGCCGACGGCCATCATCACGAAGATGATGATGGTGACGCATGCGCCGACGTCCGGGAACGCGAGGATCACGGGGACGTCGGTGGGCAGGCTCGACACGTAGTACGGATAGGTCGCGGCGAGAGCGATCACGACGATCACGGGTAGCGCCGCGCGGAACCCGTGCGGCAAGCGTCTCCAGGCGGCGAAGACGCCGTCGAGCGGCTCGAGCTTGCTGACTCCGCGTAGGCGTTCGCGCATCGTCACGCCCCCTCTGGCGTTCTCTCTCCGAGCAGGCCCTCCGGCCGGAAGACGAGGATCGCGATCAGCAGGCCGAACACGATCGAACGCGTCCAGTCGCTGCCGGGAGCCAACCACCCGAGACCCTCGTTGAAAGCCTGGATCAACCCGATGATGAGCGCGCCGAGAACGGCGCCGGTGAGATTTCCGATTCCGCCGAGCACGGCTGCGGTGAAGGCGATCAGCCCGAGCTCGAAGCCGGTGTCGTAGCGGATGTTGAACTCGATCAGGTAGAGCAGGCCGGCCACTCCGGCGAGGCCTCCGGCGAGCGCGAACGTGAACGAGATCGTGCGGTTGACGTTCACTCCCATGATCGCGGCCGCATCGGGGTCCTGGGAAACGGCGCGCATCCCCTTGCCCTGCTTCGTCGACTTGACGAGCCAGCTCAAGAGGAGCAGAACCGGAATGGTCACCAACACGGCGAAGAGCTGGTTCCACTGGTAGGTGACGGTGCCGATCTTGAACACGTTCGACTCTGAGATCAGCGGCGGCAGGCTGCGGAAGTTCACGTCGAAGACGGCGAGCGAGATGTTCTGGACGATGAACGACATGCCTACGGCGGTTATCAGCACGGCGAGCCGAGGAGCGTTCCGAAGGCGCCGGTAGGCGATGAACTCGATCGACGTGTTCACGAGCAGTCCGAAGACCACGACGATCAGCAGCGTCAGGAGCAGGCCACCGGCGATGCCGATCGCCGAAGTGTTCTCGTTCAAGCCAAGGAGGGAGAGCACAATCGTGCTGGCAAAGAGCCCGCACAGCGCGAATACGTCACCGTGCGCGAAGTTGATCAGCTGCAAGATGCCGTACACGAGTGTGTAGCCCAGGGCAATCAGGGCGTACACCGACCCGGTCGTGATCCCGATCAGCATGACGGTGAAGAAGTCGCTTGGCGTCTTGACGAGATTGACGATCAGCCAGGCGACGAGCAGGGCGACGAAGACGCCGCCGAGCAACGACGTGAGTGAAGGACGCCGGCCTCCGAAGAGCGTCGCCAGCCTGGACTGCTGCTCGGTGCGGGCTGAAGCTGCGATTGGCCGAAGTCCTGAAGAATCTTGGGGAGGGCCGAAGCCCTCCCCAAGACGATCTGCCCGAGCGGGACTAGCCCGCTGCCGCCTTGCGCGCCGCGTCGACGAGATTCGCCTTCGGCGCCGTTGTCTTCAGAGTCACGAGTTTGTTCGTGCCCTTGTAGATCGTAAAGAGCAGCGCAGCACCTTTCGCACCGGTGATGTCGCCGTTCTCGTTGATCTCGAACGAGCCGATGAGGCCGTTGTTCACCTTGGTCTTGAAGACCTCGTCGATGATGCCTTGCCGGCTTCCGTCCGAGTTCGCGATCGCGTCGAGCAGTACCCGCGCGGCCTGCGCGCCGAGGATCGCATAGGGGTCGACCGCCTTGCCGTTCAGCGTGGACTTGAAGCCGCTGATGAACTTCTCGGCTGCGCCCGTGTACTTGTCGATCCCGACCCCGGCGACGCTGAAATACGCGTCTTTGGCGTTCGGGGTTCCACCCTCGCTGCGCTGGAAGATGGCGTCTGTGGTGAACCCGTCCGGCAACATCAACTTGACCGCGCCGTTGTTCGGACCGAGAACCGCGACCTTGTCGTTGATCAACTGGCCCGAGTTCTCGTCGACGAGCCCGCCGACGAAGACCGCATCCGGATTCGTCGCCTTGATCTTGGTGAACGTCGCCTGGAAGCTCGGCTGTTTCGGGTCATAGGCGGAGAATCCCAGCACCTTGATCCCGAGCGCCTTCGCAGCGCCCTGGAAGTTCTTCGCAATTCCGAGGCCGTACGCTTCCTTGTCGTTCAGGATGTACACGCTCTTGACACCCTGCGAGCTCAGGAACTCGGCGTCCACCGCACCCTGGTTCGGGTCGCTCGGCGCTACACGAGCGTACGTCCGCTTGCCACTCGGGTAGTACTTCTCCGGTTCGTTGCCCGCACACGGTTCGGTCAGACAGCCGTACGTGTTCGCCGGGGAGAGCAGCAGGAGCCCGCCCCCCGGAGCCTGGTTCATCACGGGGATCTCGATTGCCGCACAACCCGAGTTGAACGTCCCGATCACACCCACGAGGCTCGCGTTCTGCGCGTAGGCATGTGCGTTACGACTGCACTTGTCAGGATCCCACTTCGCCGCTTGAGCGGTTGCATCGTCGCAGACCTGGAGAGCGATCTTGTGGTCGCCTGCCTTCCAGCCTTGCTGGTCGAGCAGGTACCGCGTCGCACCCACGATCTGGAGCGTCTGGGTGCGCGAGCTGCCCTGCATCGGGAAGTCCGTCGCGATCAACACGTCCGGACTGCCCTCGCCCTTGTATTCCTGAGGCGTGCACGACGATGCCGGCAGCGCCGAAACCTTGCCTCCACTGCTGCTCGAGCTCTTCTTGCCGCCACAGCCTGCCGCGGCAAAAGCCAGCGCGCCCACGAGCAGGGCGAGCAGCCCGAGCGTTGCGTATCTCCTCAAAGTAGACACCTCCGTCGCCTGATCATTTGCCTGTCCCCGCAAGAGGGAGGAGTATCGAGGTATTCGGGTGCCTGAATCAACCCCCGGTCGCCCGAATGGCTCGAAACTGGTGAGTGCCGAAGGTGGGACTTGAACCCACACTCCCCGAAGGGAACCGGATTTTGAGTCCGGCGCGTCTGCCAATTCCGCCACTTCGGCCCGCAAGCCAATCGTAGCCCTCGTCGCGGCGTTCTTTACGATCGCGGTCATGCGAGTCGGAATGCTCACGGGGGGCGGCGACTGCCCGGGCCTGAACGCGGTCATCCGAGCGGTCAGCCGACGCGTGCTGACGCAGGGCGACGAGGTGATCGGCGTCCTCGAGGGTTGGAAGGGCCTCGTCGAAGGCCTCTTCGAGCCGCTCGGGCCACGCGAGATCTCCGGGCTCCTGCCGCGGGGCGGCACGATCCTGCGCACGTCTCGGACGAACCCGTACAAGCTCGAGGGCGGCGTGGAGCGTGTTCTCGCGAACTTCGAGCGGGAGCGGTTGGACGCGCTCGTCGCGATCGGCGGCGAGGACACGCTGGGTGTGGCCGCGCGGCTCTACGAGGAACACGGCTTCCCCGTAGTGGGCGTCCCGAAGACGATCGACAACGACCTCTCGGCGACGGACTACACCTTCGGGTTCGACACCGCTGTCTGGATCGCAACCGAGGCGATCGACCGGCTGCACACCACGGCCGAGTCGCACAACCGGGTCATGGTCGTCGAGGTGATGGGCCGGCACACCGGCTGGATCGCAGTCGCGAGCGGGATCGCCGGCGGCGCCGACATGATCCTGATCCCCGAGCAGCCGGTCTCGATCGACGACGCCTGCAAGGAGCTTCGCCGACGCCACGAGCGCGGCAAGGACTTCTCGATCGTCGTCGTCTCGGAGGGCTACGAGCTCGAGGGGATGCCGGAGAGCGACGACGTCGACCAGTTCGGTCACGCACGGCTGTCCGAGCGCGGCGTCGGCGCCGCGCTGGCGAAAGAGATCGAGGCCCGCACCGGCTACGAGACGCGCGTCACGGTTCTCGGACACGTTCAGCGCGGCGGATCGCCCACTCCGCGTGACCGCGTGCTCGCGACGCGCTACGGCCTCAAGGCGGCCGACCTCGTCGAAGCCCGGAACTTCGGTCGCATGGCTGCGCTGCACGGCGATGACATCGTCGACGTCGCGCTCGCCGATGCCACGGCGCAGCTGAAGACGGTCCCGCCCGAACTATGGTCCGTGGCGCGGGCGTTCTTCGGATGAGCACGACGTCGCCGCGACTCTTCGGCGGCCAGAACATGACGCAACAGCTGCAGCGTGTGCTCGTCCGCTCGCCGCGCTCGGTTGGGTTCGCGACCTGGCGCGAGTACGGCTGGCGGGCCGAGCCCGACCCCAAGAAGCTCGCTGCGGAGCACGATGCGTTCTGCACGGCGCTCGGCGGGGCAGGCGCCGAGGTCGTGCTTGCGGAGACCGCTGTTCCCACCGACCCCGATTCGATCTACGTCTTCGATCCGGCGATCGTGTCCGACCGCGGCGCGATCGTCCTTCGCCCCGGCAAGGAAGGCCGGCTCGTGGAGGTAGACGCGATCGCGGCCGACTTCGAGAGCGCGGGGGTGCCGGTCGTCGCGCGGCTCGACGCACCGGCGACCGCGGACGGCGGCGACACGATCTGGCTCGACGAGCAGACCTTGCTGGTCGGGCGCGGCTACAGGACGAGCGACGACGGCATCCACGCGCTGCAAGCGGCGCTTCCGGAAGTCAGCGTGCTCGGTTTCGATCTCCCTCATCTGCACGGCGCCGACGTCGTGCTGCACCTACTCTCACTGCTGAGCCCGCTCGACGAGGACCTCGTCGTCGCCTACCTGCCGTTACTGCCCGTACGCCTGGTGCAACTCCTGACCGAGCTCGAAATCCAGATCGTCGAGATTCCGGACGACGAGTTCGAGACGATGGGCGCGAACGTGCTCGCGCTCGCGCCGCGTGTGGCGCTCGCGCTCGAAGGCAACGACGAGACCCGCCGGCGGCTCGAACGGGCCGGCGTCGACGTGACGGTCTACAGCGGCGACGAGATCTCGCGCAAGGGCGACGGTGGCCCGACCTGTCTCACGCGTCCGCTCCTACGCACGTAACCGGTAGACCGCGACCCAGGGTCCGGCGAGGTCGCCTCCGGGCTCGACGTAGTAGACGCGCTGCGCGCGTCTCTCCAGGTCGTCGTAGAAACGAGCCTCACGCGGATAGCGATCGCGCGCGGCCAGGACCCGGTCCGTCACCGCACCGGTCACGACGACGTCCCTGACGCCGATCTTTCGGAGGCGGGCGATGTCGCGGTTCGGGTCGAACTCGCGCTTCGGGCCCGGCAGGAGGAGCGGCAGCACACGAAGCCCTGCGAAGCTGGGAGTCGACGGGTCCGCGGCAATCTGAGTCCCACGACTCACATGCTGCTCGACCCAGCGTTGCGCTACGACGCGCGTGTCGGTACGCGTGAGCTCCTTCGTGTCGCGAACCGACCAGGTCAGCGGGACGACGAGCAGCAGGAGCGCGACCGGCGCAAGCGAACGCATGCGCCCCGCGAGTGCTCCGAGCGCCGGAACGAGCGGCAGCACGTAGCGGTCGAAGTGCGCGCTCAGCGTCAGTAGGTCCGCGAAGTAGACGATGACGAACGACGAGAGGACAAGGTCGGCACGGGTCCGGTGTATGAGCGCGAGGACGAGGCCGACGACGCAGACGATCAAGACGGGGCCGAGCCCTTCCCACAGCCGACCGGTGAACGCGATCGGCGCGATGTGGTCGTGCTCGAAGCCGAGCCAGCCTTCACGTGCCAGGCGCTGCACGCGGAACGCTTCGTGCCAGGCCTGGTGACGGTGCACGAGGATGAAAGGGCTCGTGGCAAGGAATGCCACCACCGCGAGCCCGACGGACACGGCGACCCGCCCCCACTGCTTCCAGCCCGCGACGACGAGCGGCACGAGCAGGAACACGCCGGGATACTTGAATCCCATTGCGAGCCCTGCGGCGAGGCCTCCCAGCTCGAGCCGGCCCGTCACGAGCAGCGCAAGACAAACGGCCACGCCGAGTGTCAGCGGTACGTCGGTCACAGCGGCTCGCGAATAGGCGACGTGGATCGTGCACACCGCCACCACCGAGGCTGCGACGACGCCGGCCGACACGGTTCCGTAGGCACGACGGCCGAGCCACCAGGAGGCCGCGATCGCGCCGAGGGCGAGCGCAACGCCGACGATCCGTGCGGTCAGATACGACGGCTCATCGTGCCAGAGCTGGAACGGCGCGTTGACGTACATGAGCAGGCTCGGATAGTCGAACCAGTGTGGATCTCCACCCCCACCGTGCACGAGCTTCCACGCGCGCGGCACGATCGACTGCTCATCGGGATTGAGCAGGTTGCCGAACGGAAGCCCGTACTGGATCCCGACGAGCCGCAGCGCAGCGGCACCGGCCAGGATCGCGGCGAGCGCGGCAGCGGGACCGCCCCACCGGGTGCCGGACCGGTGGTCGCCGGCGGTGCCGGCGCTAGACCGGCGGCGGGACGTCACCGGCGAGGTCGGCGACGTGTCGCGCTCCGACGATGACCGCATCGACTCCCGCCCGTTCGAGCTCCTCGACCTGCTCACGGCTGGACACGGGGACATCCGCGACGGCGAGCTTGCCCGCGGGAACATCGGGGAGCAGCTCGAGTGCGCCGTCGAGCGCATCGCCGTCGTGATCGTCGCCGGCGGCCAGCAGAAGGATCTCGGGGTCGAGGAGCTCGAGTGCGAGCTCGAGCTGTTCCTCGGTTCGTACCTCCACGACGCAGTCGAGGCCGAGCTCGATCGCCTCCGCGTGCTGGCGCACGAGCCACTCTGTGTCTTCGCCCGCGTTCGCGACAGTCACGAGCCAGGCGTCAGCGCCCGCGAGCGCGGCTTCCGAAGGCGATCCCACCGCGCGCCAGAGGACGGGCAGCTCGGTGACTTCGCGCAGATCGCCGACCTCGCCCTGGACCGCGATGGCTTCGGCGCCTTGGCCCGCGGCCGATCGGGCGGTCGCCAAGTCGCCGACGTCGGCGATCAGGGAGATCCCGTCGCCCTCGGAGATGGCTTGGCTGAAGCGGCGGTCGCTTCTCACGCGCGAAGTATCTACTGGCCGACCGGGTGCCAGACGGTCTTGAGCTCGAGGAACGAGGCGATCTCCCAGGGGCTTTGCGTGTCCGGATTCCCGTGGACCACACGCTTCACGTTGTCTGCGGCCGCCCGCTCCAGGTCTGCGGAGCCGCCGTCGGCGCCCGTGACGTCGATGGCGTTGACGTCCATGTGCGAGGCGAGCCACGGGGCCAGCTCGTCGCGGTGACCGGTCAGCAGATTGACCGCCCCGCCTGGCACATCGGAGGTGGCAAGCGCCTCTGCGAGCTCGATCGCGGCGAGCGGATGCGTCTCCGAGGCCACCGCCACGACGACATTCCCGCCGGTCAGCGCAGGCAGCACGCGTGAAACGAGCCCCAGGAGCGGCGGCTCGTCGGGCGCAACGACCGCGACAACTCCGGTCGGCTCGGGAACCGTGAAGTTGAAGTAAGGGCCGGCCACGGGATTCGAGGAGCCGAGCACCTGGGCGAGCTTGTCGGCCCAACCTGCGTACCAGACGATCCGATCGACCGTGCGCTCGACCTCGTCGAGACCGGTGCTCAGCTCTGCGAACTCGGAGTCGCGCGCCTCGATCATCTCTGCGATGCGGTAGAGCACCTGGCCGCGGTTGTAGGCGGTCATCCCGGCCCACTTCGGCAGCGCAGACCGCGCGGCGCGCACCGCGTCGCGAACGTCCTTGCGAGACGCCCTGGCGACGTTTTGGCCTTCGGCCTCGTAGGTCCGCCCCGACTCCGAGCGCGGGAACGCACCGCCGATGAAGAGCTTGTACGTCTTCTTGACCGGCAGCCGGTCAGCCACCGTTTGGCTCCGATCCGTCGAAGTCGATGTACGGCTCCAGCCCGTGGCGTCCGCCTTCGCGGCCGAAGCCGGACTCCTTGTAGCCGCCGAACGGCGACGTCGGGTCGAACCGGTTGAAGGTGTTCGCCCACACGACACCCGCGCGCAGACGCTCGGCCATCCAAAGGATGCGCGAGCCTTTCTCGGTCCAGACCCCGGCGCTCAGGCCGTACGGCGTGTTGTTCGCCTTCTCGACCGCTTCCTCGGGCGTGCGGAACGTGAGCACCGAGAGAACCGGGCCGAAGATCTCTTCCTGCGCGATGCGATAGCTCTGCGCGACGTTCGTGAAGACCGTGGGCACGAACCAGTAGCCCTTCTCGGGCAGCCGGCACGGCGGCTGGTAGATCTCCGCTCCTTCGTCCTCACCGGCCTCGACGAGCTCGCGGATCTTGTCGAGCTGCTGCTTCGAGTTGATCGCGCCGACATCGGTGTTCTTGTCGAGCGGATCGCCGACACGGAGCGTCGTCAGTCGGCGCTTCAGCTTCTCGACGACCGGCTCGTAGATCGATTCCTGCACGAGCAGCCGTGAGCCGGCGCAGCAGACGTGGCCCTGGTTGAAGTAGATCCCGTTGACGATTCCCTCCACCGCCTGGTCGAGTGCCGCGTCGTCGAAGATGATGTTCGCCGCCTTGCCGCCCAGCTCGAGCGTCAGTCTCTTGGCGGTGCCCGCGAGCTCGCGCTGAATCGCCTTGCCGACCTCGGTCGAGCCGGTGAAGGCGATCTTGTCGACGCCTTCCGATTTCACGAGCGCAGCTCCCGTCCGGCCGTCGCCGGTGACGATGTTCACCACTCCCGGGGGCAGCTCTGCCTGCCTCAGCACGTCCGCGAAGAGAAGCGCGGACAGCGGCGTCGTCTCCGCCGGCTTGAGGACGACCGTGTTGCCCGCGGCCAGGGCGGGCGCGATCTTCCAGGAGAGCATCAGCAACGGGAAGTTCCAGGGGATGATCTGCCCCGCCACGCCGATGGGGCGCGGTCGTCGATTGGGAAACGCGTACTCGAGCTTGTCGGCCCAGCCCGCGTAATAGAAGAAATGTGCGGCGGCGAGCGGGAGGTCGACGTCGCGGGACTCCTTGATCGGCTTGCCGCCGTTCAGCGACTCCAGCACGGCGAACTCGCGCGAGCGCTCCTGCAGGATCCGCGCGATGCGGAAGAGGTACTTCGCCCGCTCGGCGGGTGCGATGCCCGACCAGCCGTTTTCGAACGCCTCGCGCGCTGCGGCGACAGCCCTCTCGACTTCCTCGGGAGTCGCCTGACCGACCTCTGCAAGCGCCTCCTCGGTCGCCGGTGAGATCGTCGTGTACGTCTCGCTCGGCTCGAGCCACTGACCGCCGACGAAGTGGCCGTACCGGTCCTCGATCGAGACGACGTCGCGTGACTCCGGCGCGGGTGCGTACGCCCACTCCTTCGGTACCGGCGTTCGCTCCTTCTTGCGGTCGAGCTCAGTCAACGGTGAAGTAATCCGGGCTCTGATACACGCCCGTCTTCTCCTTCCGCAACTGCATCAAGACGTCGTTCAGCAGCGACGAGGCACCCAGGCGATAGAGGTCCGGCGTCAGCCAGTCCGGGCCGAGCGTCTCGTGGAGCTGGACGAGGTACTGCACCGCCTGCTTGGCCTGCCGGATGCCGCCGGCGGGTTTCATCCCGACCATGCGGCCGTTCTCCACGTAAACGTCGCGGATCGCCTCGAGCATGCAGAGCGTCACCGGGAGGGTCGCCGCGCCCGGAAGCTTGCCGGTCGAAGTCTTGATGAAGTCCGCGCCTGCAGCCATCGCGAGGAGCGACGCTCGGCGGACGTTGTCGTAGGTGCCGAGCTCGGAGACCTCGAGGATCACCTTCAGGTGTGCGTCGCCGGAGGCTTCCTTCACGCGCACGATCTCGTCGTAGACCTTCGCGTACCGGCCGGAAAGGAACGCGCCGCGGTCGATCACCATGTCGACCTCATCGGCGCCCTGGTCGACGACCCACGCGACCTCCTCGAGCTTCAGCTCGATCGGGGACTGGCCTGACGGAAACGACGTTGCGACCGAAGCGACCTTGACGCTCGAGCCTTCGACGCGCGCGACGGCGGCCGGGACGAGGTTCGGGTAGACGCAGATCGCGGCGACCGACGGCACGCCCGGCTCGCTCGGGTCCGGCCGGATCGCCTTCGAGGCGAGCGCGGCCACCTTGCCAGGAGTGTCCTGCCCCTCGAGCGTGGTGAGGTCCATCATCCGGACTGCAAGCTCGAGCGCGAAGACCTTCGCCTCCTTCTTGATCGAGCGCTTCGCCAGCGATGCTGCGCGCTCCTCGAGCGCGACCGCGTCGACGGACCCGATCCGCGGCAGCCTCGGCTCGAGCGGAAGCTCGAAACCACGCGGCAGAACGGGCGCCTGGGCCATGAGCCCAGTGTATCCGCGCGCGAAAGCTGCGCTTTCGCGCGACGTTGAAGGCTCGCGGGGAGTGCGCAGGCCGTTCCCTACGCACTCCTCGCAGGGCTTTGCGATTACTGCGTGACCTTGGAGAAGTAGATCTCGAGGTTGTACGGCTGTGGCGGCGCCACCCCGGTCCACGTCAGGCCGGCCCAATCGTTCCTGGAGACGAGGCCGTTGTAGTCGCCGATGAACGGGCGGTAGCCCAATGCGCTCGAACTGGGCACGCCCCAGGTCGATGGATCGAACGACGACTTCGACACGCGGGTCGTGCTCCACGTTGCCCCGCCGTCGCTGCTCGTCGCATACGTCAGGTCGACGAACAGGTTGTTCGTGTAGCGACGGTCGTAGAACGACGCGTCGTAGCGTCCGTTCGGCGCGATGCCGAACTCACCCATGAACTGATCGGCCGGAGCCGGAGCGAACGCCTTGGGTGCCGTCCAGTTGGTGAGATCGCCCGCCGGCGCGGACGTCACGTACATCTGGCCGTAGGGCCCGACGATGTCCGCATATGCGACAACAAGCCGGTTCCGGAGCGAGTCGAAGGCAGGCGCCGGATAGGTGCCGCCGGCACGGAACTGGCCGCCCGAGATGTTGAAGCAGAAGTCCGGGAAGACACAAACCGGATTGACGAGCGTCGCGAAGAGGATTGGCGACGACCAAGTGGTGCCGCCGTCCGTCGACTTCGAGACATAGAGCACCGTTCCCTTGCCTCCCTGTACACCGTTGTCGAACGTGACGTAGGCGTCGCCGTTCGGCGCGGTGACGATGCGCTGATCCTGGTTGTTGCGGATGTTCGCCACCGTGACGGCAACCGGCGTCGAGAAGGAGCGGCCGCCGTTGGTGGACGTCGCGACGAGAACGGGCGAATGGGCGCTCTTGCCGTTGAACTGCGCCCACGTGACGTAGATGCGCCCGGACGCGTCAACATGGATCGACTCGTGATCCGGGAACTGGCCGTTGCCACCTTTGGTCTTTCCGTTCCCGTTCCACGTCGAGATCGGTGTCAGACCCGTCGTCTGCCAGGTGATGCCGGTGCTCGTCACCGTGCCGCGGTTCAGCAGGAGCTGAATCTGGTACGGCGGCGTGAAGTTGAACGATTGGCAGACGAAGTAGGCGGACTTGCCGTCCGGACTGAAGGCGACCACCGGATCGCCCCCCGCGTCGTAGGCGCCAGTTCCCGGGACGTTCGGGTCGTTCGTGTACTTCGTAATGCCCGGCAGGTAACCCTCCGGCAGCGCGCCGGACCACGAGCGGCCGCCGTTCGTGCTCACGTACATGCCGCAGCCGTCGTTGTAGTTCCAGTCGTTCGAGCCCGACAGCAGCATCGACGGGTTCGCCGGATTGACCGCGAGCGGCGTCTCGTTCTGCGAAAGCTGATCGTGCGTCACGTTCACCGGATTGCCCACGGTGTATGCGCCGGCGGAGCCGGCGGCGAAAGCCGACGCGGCGAGCACCGCCAGGACCGCCAACAGGCGGAGTGGTGCCTTCAAGATCTCTCCTCCCCTCGATTCCCCGTTCCGAGGGTCGGAGTCTAGCCTCGGATTCGATATCTCGCTAGAGACCCAGTCGTTGAAGCAGCGCCTCGTCGCGGCGCCAGCGGGCCTTGACCTTCACGCGTAGCTCGAGATAAACGGGATGCCCGACGATCGCCTCGATCTCCGGCCGGGCGCGGCGGCCGATCTCCCGCACCATCGACCCGCCCTTGCCGACGAGGATCTGCTTCTGGGAGTCGGTCTCGACGAGGATTTCCGCCTCGATCACGCGCTCGCCCAACTCCTGGACCTCGACGGTGATCGCGTGCGGCACTTCGTCCTTCGTCAACCGCAGCGCCTGCTCCCGCACGAGCTCTGCGATCTGCACCTCGACCGGCAGGTCGGTGCGCTGCTCCTGCGGGAAGTACAACGGTCCTTCGGGCAGGAGCGTGACGAGATCGTCGCGGAGCTCCGGCACGCCGTCACCGGTCTTGGCGCTGATGGGATGCAGCGCATGAAAGTCGCCGAGTCTCGACGCGGTCTCCATCTGCGTGGCGATGTGTCCGCCTTTCAACCGGTCGACCTTGTTGAGAGCGATCACGACGGGCACACCGAGCTCGAAGACGCGGCGCGCCACGAACTTGTCGCCTGCCCCGATTCGTTCCCGGGCGGAGAGGACGAGGAGGACGGCTTCGACGTCCTCGAAGGAGGTGTCCACGGTGCGCTGCATGTGTTCCGTCAGCGAGTCGAGCGGACGCTGGAACCCCGGCAGGTCGGCGAGAACGAGCTGATAGTCGTCGCCGTTCGCGATCCCGAAGATCCGGCGGCGCGTCGTCTGCGGCTTGTCGGACACGATCGCGACCTTCCCGCCCGCGAGCGCGTTCACGATCGTCGACTTGCCGACGTTAGGCCGCCCGGCCACCGCAACGAAGCCGGACTTCAAGTCGGAAGGTCCCAGGTATCCGGCAGAAGGTCCGCCGCCGAATAGGTGGCCAGCTCTCCGGCCCGGTTCAGGAACGTGACCTCGTCGATCCGGAACTCGTACAACCACTGGCGGCAACCGCCGCAGGGTGAAGCAGTGATCCCGATCGCCTCGAAGTCACCGGGCTTGTACCCCTCGCTGACGGCCTTGACGAGCGCCGTCTTCTCGGCGCAGACACCGAGCGGGTAAGCGGCGTTCTCGACGTTCACTCCCTCGAAGACCTTGCCGTCGCGAGTCCGCACTGCGGCGCCGACGAGATAGTTCGAATACGGGGCGTACGCTCGCGCGGAGATCGCGACGGCGCGGTCGTAGAGATCCTTGCTCACAACAGCTGGAAGACGGAAAGGGTGACGAGCGCGCCGAGCGCGCCACCGTAGGCGACCTCGAGGGCCGAATGAACGCCGGATTCAACGCGAGTTTGTGCCACGAGCAAAGCCATCAGGAAGGTCAATCCGCTGACGACGAAACGGTGCGAGTCACCGACGATATAGGTGGCCGCCATCCACCCCGCGAACGCCACGGCTGCATGGCCTGAGGGCAGCCCCCCGCGGAGCGGCGTCCCCCGGCCCGTCCAGGCCTTGGTCGCGATCACGACGATCACCGTCAGCACGAGCGCGACCACTGTGATCTCGGCCGGCGCGTTACGGAGCTTGTCGAGAACGCGGGCCGTCTTGTCCGCCGCCTTGCCCGCGAACACGAGGTAGCCGATGGCAACGGCATTGACCGACGCGATCAGCACCGCTCCGGCGGCGATGTCCTTCGCGAGCTTCGCCATCGGATCGAAGGAGGTCGTTGCCGCGTCGATCGCGCCTTCGATCGCGGTGTTGATCATCTCGGCGACGAGCACGAACGCAATCGCGAGCAACAAGGCGATCAGCTCGATCTTCGAGACGCCCACGGCGACGGCGCCGACGATCACGGCGACGGCGACGACGAAGTGGATTCGCATGTTGCGTTGCGTCCGCAGGACGTGGATCACGCCCTCGATCGCGTAGTTGAAGCTCTCGATCATGTTCGGTCGCGTCCTCACGCGTGTGCACGCTCCCTGGCTTCCATCTCGGTGCCATGGTCGTAGCCGACCAGGTGCAGCACGGCATGAACGAGTGGGCCTCGCCAGGCGTCACCGACGACCTCGGGGCAGATGACGACGTCGCCCAGCTGTCGCGGCACTTCGGCCGGGATCGTCTCGCGGCCGTCGATCGGAAAGGCGAGCGCGTCCGTCTCCTCGTCGATGCCGAGATGCTCACGCTTGAGGTCGCGGATCTCGTCGCGCCCGACGAGCGCGAGGCCGAGCTCGCCCTCGTCGATCCCCTCCTCGCGCAGCACATCGCGGATCAGCTGCGCAGCGGCCTCGAGATCGAGCGCCGCAGCCGAACGGTTCGCCACCTCGATCTCGACCATCGCCGCTACTTCCGCCGTAACGTGCCGGTCTCCTCCGCGTGCAGCTTGTAGGCCTCGACAATCCGCTGCACGAGCTTGTGGCGCACGACGTCCTCGTGACCGAATTGGATGAACTCGATCCCGTCGATCGTGCGGAGGATGTCCTGCACCTGAATGAGGCCGGACGCCTGCTCGCGGGGCAGGTCGATCTGGGTGACGTCTCCGGTGACGACCATCTTCGAGCCGAAGCCGAGCCTGGTCAGGAACATCTGCATCTGTTCCGGGCTCGTGTTCTGCGCCTCGTCGAGGATGATGAAGGAGTCGTTGAGCGTACGACCCCGCATGAACGCGAGCGGCGCGACCTCGATCGTCCCCCGCTCCATGTACGTGTTGAGCCGCTCTGCGTCGAGCATGTCGTAGAGCGCATCGAAGAGCGGGCGCAGGTACGGGTCGACCTTCGCCAGCATGTCGCCCGGGAGGAAGCCGAGCCGCTCTCCGGCCTCGACGGCGGGGCGGGTTAGGATGAGCCGGGCGACCTGCCGCTCCTGAAGCGCTGCGACCGCGGCGGCCATCGCGAGGTAGGTCTTCCCCGTGCCGGCAGGGCCGATGCCGAAGGTCACCGTGGATTTGCGGATCGCGTCGACGTAACGCTTCTGGGTCACGGTCTTCGGAGTGATCTGCTTGCCACGGTGGCGCCAGACCACGTCGCCGAGGACGTCCTGGACGTTCTCGGCCTGGTCGATGGCCCGCAGGACCGCGTCGACAGTCGCGGGGCCGATCTCCTGGCCTGTTTCGACCAGCTCGACGAGCTCCTCGACGACCGCACGGGCCTCGGCGACGTGGATGTCGTCTCCGGCGATGGTCAGGCGGTTCCCGCGCAGCAGAATCGTGCACTCGAGCCGGTCCCGGAGCGCCTCGAGGACGCCGTCGCCGATAGTGGCGAGCTCCGCCGCCACGTCGTTCGAAACGTCGAGGGTCTCTTTCACCTCTTGCACGCGTCCAAGTGTAGGCGCGGGCCTCGGGCGTCAGGCCTAGGCGAGCTTTTCCTTCACGAGCTGGCTCACCACCGAGCCGTCGGTCCGTCCGGACACCTGCGGCATGACGTCGGCCATGACGCGGCCGAAGTCGCGCATGCTGGTCGCCCCGTTCTCGGCGATCGCGTCGTCCACGATCTCCTCGAGCTCGTCCTCGGACAGAGGCTCCGGCATGAACTCCTTCAGGACCGCGAGCTCCTGCTCTTCGCCTTCCGCCTGCTGCTCACGGCCGCCGGTGCGAAACGCTTCGGCCGCCTCGATCCGCCGCTTGCGCTCGCGTTGCAACACCTGCAGCTCCTCCTCGTCCGACAGCGGGCGCTGCAGCTCCTTCTCGGCGGAGCGCAGGCTCGACAGCAGGAGGCGCAACGCGTCTCGCCGCGGCGCGTCCCGCGCCAGCGTTGCCGCTTTCACCTCGTCCTCCATCCTCGCGATGAGGCTCACGAAGGGAGTCCCTTCACGCGGCCGCCGAGGATGTGCCAGTGGAGGTGGAAGATCGTCTGTCCGCCGCCCTCGCCGACATTGACGAGGACGCGGTAGTCCTCGAGGCCCACCTGCCGGGCAGTCTCGGCCACGAAGTCGAGCATGCGCTTCGCCTCGTCCGCCGGGAACTCACCGACGTCGCGAAACGTGGCGACGTGACGCTCCGGCAGCACGAGCAGGTGCGTGTCGGCGCGGGGGTTGATGTCCCGGATCGCGACGAAGCCGTCGCTCTTCGCGACGTGATCGCCTTCATCGACGAGCCGGCAGAACAGGCAATCGTCAGGCAGCGACGATCCCCTCCTCGGAGACCTCGGCGCCGCGGACGCGGACGAACTCGCCGACGGGGGCGTCGACGAGCCATGGCGAGTAGTCGTCCCCGTAGCCGCGTCCGGGGCGATCGATGAGGACGACGTCATCTGCGCCGATCTTCTCACGCCAGCGAGCGAGGCACGCCGCTTCCGACGCGGCCCGCAGCCG
>DATMZV010000135.1:0-18093 GCA_035573355.1 Gaiellaceae bacterium
ACATCCAGAGTGGCTACCCCAAGGGCGTCATGCCAAAGTCCTACGCATCTCTCTCGCCGGCCGACCTCACGGCCCTCGTCGACTTCCTGACGAAGCCGCAGGGCTGAACCTCCCGCAGGACTTCCCGCGCGAGATCGACGCGGTCGCCTGCGACCTCGACCGCACGTTGATCGCGGATGACGCCGTCCTACGCCCGCGCACGCGCGCGGCAATCGAACGCACGCTGGAGGCCGGCATCCGCGTCGTCCTCGTCACCGGGCGCATGTTCCAGTCGGTCCGCCCCTACGCACTCGAGGCGGGCATCGACAATCCGCTCGTCTGCTACCAGGGTGCGGTCGTTGCGGATCCAGTCGGCGGACACTGGCTGCGACACGTGCCCATCCCGCTCGAGCTCGCGCGCGAGACGATCGCCGCCTTGAAGGACGAGGGCTTCTCACCGAACTGCTACGTCGATGACGAGCTGTACGTCGCGGAGGTCACGCCCGAGGCGAGGCGCTACGCCGACTTCCAGCACCTCGAGCTCCACGAGGTGGGTAACCTGCTCGAGTGGCTTGACCGGCCGCCGACGAAACTGGTCGTCATCGACGACCCCGGGGTACTGGACGATCTGAAGCAACGGATGCTCGAACGCTTCGCGAGCCGGCTCTACATCTCCAAGTCGCTGCCGTACTTCCTCGAGTTCGCGTCGCCCAAGGTGACGAAGGCCGCCGGGCTCGACTTCCTCGCAGAGCGGCTCGGGTTCAGTCGTGAGCGGACGGTCTCGTTTGGCGACGGCGAGAACGACATCGAACTCGTCGACTGGGCGGGCTACGGCGTGGCCGTCGAGAACGCCGACGAACGCGTAAAGGCGGTCGCGGACTTCATCTGCCCGTCGGTCGAAGAAGAAGGAGTGGCTCAGGTGCTCGAGGCCTACCTAGACTCCCGGCCATGATCGATCTCCGCGCAGCGCGAAACGACCCGGATGGCTTCCGCGTCGCACTCGCACGGAAGGGAGCCGCCGAGGTCTTCGACGAGCTGCTGGCTGCGGATCAGGCAGTCCGCGACATTCAGCCACGGGTCGAGGAGCTACGCGCGGCGCGCAAGGTCAAGGGCAAACCGACGCCCGAGCAGCTGGCGGAGCTCGAGCGGATCAAAGAGGAGCTTCAGTCGCTCGAGCAGCAGCTCGCCGCCGCGGAGGCTCGCCGCAAGGAGCTGCTCAACCGTGTGCCGAATCCGCCCGACGAGGCCACACCGGATGGCTCGACGGACGAGGACGCGGTCGAGATTCGCCGCTGGGGCGATCCGCCGTCGTTCGACTTTCCGGTCCGCGACCATCTCGAGCTTGCCGCCGGCGGCATCGACCTCGAACGTGCCGCAAAGGTCTCTGGCTCACGCTTCGCATATCGCGTCGGCGATGTTGCGTTGCTCGAGCTCGCGCTCTACAGGTTCTCGCTCGACCGGCTCGGGAGCCGCGGCTTTACGCCGGTGCTGCCACCCGTGCTGGTGCGTGAAGAGGCGATGTACGGAACCGGGTTTTTCCCGACGGAGGAAGTCAACATCTACGCAGTCGAGCGTGACGAGCTCTTCCTCGTCGGGACGAGCGAGGTCCCGCTGGCGGCGATGCACGGCGGCGAGATCCTGGACGCCGACGATCTCCCGCTGCGCTACGCAGGCTATTCGACCTGCTTCCGTCGCGAGGCCGGCGCGGCCGGGAAGGACACGCGGGGCATGTTCCGCGTGCACCAGTTCGACAAGGTCGAGATGTTCGTCTTCACACGACCTCAGTGGTCACGAGAAGAACACGAGCGGCTGCTCGAGATCGAGGAGGAGCTCGTCCAGGAGCTCGACCTGCCCTACCGCGTTGTCAACATCGCAGCGGGAGAGCTCGGCGCGTCCGCCGCGAAGAAGTACGACATCGAGGCGTGGTTCCCGTCGCAGGAGCGCTACCGGGAGATCACTTCGACGTCCAATACGACGGACTATCAGGCGCGCCGTCTCGAGATCCGCCATCGGCGGGACGAGAAGCAGCTCGAGCCGGTGCACACGCTGAACGGAACCGCGGTCACTGGCCGCGCGATGCTGGCGATCATGGAGAACTTCCAGGAAGAAGACGGCAGCGTCTCCGTCCCGGACGCGCTGCACGAGCTCGGCGCACCGCGAAAGCTCGGCGCCGAGCGCACGCGGGCCTGAGTCGAGCCGAAGTACTCTGTCGCTACGGCGGGGTGCCGGAGCGGCCGAACGGGGCGGTCTTGAAAACCGCTGACCGTCGCAAGGCGGTCCGTGGGTTCAAATCCCACCCCCGCCGCTAGTCAAGCGGCATCGCGCCCCCTCTCCGACCGAAACGGGCCACCAACCCCGATTCGTTGTCGCTGGGCTCGCCCAGCGTCCTGAGTGTGACGAGCCCGGGTCGACAAGTAAGCAATCTGGAAAAAGAGAGGCCGGGCGCTTCCCCAGCTCGCCCGTAGCTGGCACACTCAACACCGATGAACGCGCTCTGGGTCACACTTCTCTTGGCCGCTCCCTGGCTTGCGGCGATCGCTTACACGTGGTCGCGAGCGCCGCGCATGGAGAGTCCGCCACCCTCGATGGCCGATCGCACGCGCGCGCGCCTCTGGTCCTAGAGCCTTAGCGCCTTACCGCTGGGCACCGGCGAGCGAAACACGGTCAGCGTTCGAACACCCGAGCAGCCCTGAGAGCCGCCACGTCCCGAGGTAGCCCGGACACCTTGTTTCGCCTATCAGCTCGCGACCAGGTGCTCTCGCCGTCCGATCGCGACGGCCTCTAGGCGCGAGTGGGCGTTGAGCGCCCGCAGGATGTGTCGGATGTGGTTCCGGACCGTCTCAGTACTGAGGTGAAGCTCATGCGCGATCTGCTCGGTCGAGCGGCCGAACTCGAGCAGGCGCAGCACTTCGGCCTGCCTCGGCGTCAGGTGCGGATGGGGCGGCCGGGGCGGGTCGTCGTCTTCGATGTTCTTGACCTGTCCGAAGACACCGATCACATGGCCGCCCCTGCGGAGCGGAACCGCGCTGAGCTCGACCGAGAGGCGCTCGCCATCGGCGCCCATGACCACGGCCTTGTTATCCGAACCGGCTGACGGCCCGTGAAGGTTCCGGCTAAAGATCTCCCGCGCCCGCCGCGAAAACTCGGGTGCAACGACGGAGGTGAGCTGGCGCCCACGTACGTCCCCAACGAGCTTGCGCGCTGCCGGGTTCAGCCAGCGGATGATCCCGTGGCGGTCGATCACGTAGGAGGGCACACGGACCCGGTCGATTGCATCTTCCACCTCGCCGCCCAGGGACTCGAGCTCGGACATTGGCTCCGAGTTTGGTACTTGCGCAACTCCGGCACAAGTACAGCCCGCGAGCCTCTTGCCTGAGTTCGGTCAGGCGCTCAAAGCGAGGGCCCGGCGGATAGCTGGTGGCGACCGAACTCAGCGCTCGGAGCATTCGGGGCAGCCGTTAGAACGAGGGATGCTCTCGGTCGACCGTCGGCATTCGAAGTTCACCCAGACGTGCGGGCCCCGGAAGGCTGCGAGACGACAGGCAGAGCGCCAGGGAACGGTCCCGATTCCACTGGAAGCTCGAGCAGGAAGGTTGATCCCTGCCCCTCGCTCGATTCGACCCAGATATTTCCGCCCATGCGGTGGACGAGCTCACTGCAGATATAGAGCCCGAGCCCCGTCCCGCCGACGCCTCGCGTCATCTGTGGGTCAAGGCGATAGAACTTCTCGAAGATTCGAGCCAGCTCGTTGGACGGGATGCCGATGCCTTCGTCCTTCACATAGAAGATCACCGTCTCTTCCTCCGACGACGGTCCCGACTGTAGTCCGACCTCAATTCTGCCGCCGTCAGGCGAGTACTTCATCGCGTTCTCGATCAGGTTCACGATGACCTGCCGAACCTTGTCGCGGTCAGCCGCAACGAAAGGCACCGACTCGGGAGCAACCGGTTCGATCGAGATCTCCGGCGGAGCGTGTGCCCGCGCGGCCTCGACGGCCCGTTCGACCAGTTCGACCGGGTCAAATGGCTCCGAGCCCAGGTCGACCCGTCCTGAGTCAAGCTGGTTCGCGAGCAGAATCTCGTTCACGATCCGCCCCAGGCGCTCTGACTCTTCCGCGATCAGCGAGACGAACCGCTCGCGGCCTGCCTCGTCGAGCGCGAAATCGTGACGGAGAAGCGTCTGTGCGGCTCCATATACAGCGGCGAGCGGCGTTCGCAGCTCATGGGAAGCGGTGGCGATGAAGTCGGCCTTCAACTCCTCGAGTTGGCGGCCCTCCGTCACGTCGCGGAAGGCGTAGACCGTCCCGCCGAAGAACTTGACGCCCGAGATCGCGATCCACCGCTCTCCCTGCTCTATCTCGATCGGGATCATCACTTCGGGGTGCCCCGGAGCGGGTGAGGTCGAGACGGGGATCGAGTCGACGGCCTCGCGCCACCCGGGTATTACCTCTGCCGGAGGGCGCCCCAGGACGACGGCCGAGGCAATTCCCGTGATGCTCTCGGCAGCAGGGTTCCAGAGGCGCACGACGTCGGCCCGATCGAGGAGGAGGACGGCGTCGGCGACATACGTGAGGACGCGGGCGGCGTCGGCACGCTCCTCGACCTCGAGGTAGAGACGCGCGCGATCGATCGCGATGCCGATCCGCGCTGCCAGGTCCTCGGCGAGCGCGAGCTCGTCCGCACCGTACTCGAGCCCGTGCGCGTTACGTGCGAGCGTCAGGGCACCGAGCGGCCGGCCTCGACTCGCGAGCGGCACGCAGATCAGCGAGACCACCTGATCGGGAAGTCCAGGCTCGGCGCGTTCCCCGTCCAGGGAGTCGTGATGCACGAGCGCCGGGATCACCAGGTGGCGTCCAGACTTGATCACGGTTTGCACGAAGCCGTCGGGCTCCCGGGCCGGGTCTGCACCGCGCGGTTCGGCGCGCGCAACTCCCATCCGCCTCAGTTCCCCACTCGCCTCGAGCACGTCAACGGCGCACCAATCGGCGAGATCGTGAACCGCCAATTCCGCCACGCGCTGGATGGATGTCTGCGTGTCCATCGCGGCGCCGAGAACGTCACCCATCTCGCGCAGGAGATCGAGCCGACGCTGCCGTACAGTTCGCTCGTTGGCCGCAGTGCGCTCGGCGGCGCGCAACTGTTGTCGCTCGTCGTCCGCTCGCTTGTGCTCACTGACGTCCACCAAGAATGTCTGGGCATAGAGCGCCTTGCCTACGACATCCCGGACCGTCACGGTCTCCTCACGGACCCAGATGATCCGCCCATCGCGAGCGACGAGCCGGTACTCGCAGCGGAGCCGGGGCCCGTCAGCGTCCGCACTCTCGTGTGCATCGAGCACTTTCTTGCGGTCTTCGGGATGCAGAAGCCTGGAGAAAAGCTTTGGTTCCGCGCTCCACTCGGCAGGCGAGTAGCCAAACATCGCCTCGACTTGTGGGCTGATGTACACGCAGGAGCTTCGGTCACCGGGAGCAGACAGCCACGTCAAAAGGGGAAGATTCTCAGTGATGGCTCGGTACTCCGCTTCCGCCTGCCGCAGCTTTTCGCGTAAGCGTGCTGACTCGGCGTGCGTACGGTTGCGTTCGGCTCGACCCCACATCCGCCCGGCCGCCAGAGCGACAAGCGTTGCGAGTACGAGCGCGAGCGCGGACAGCCCACCCGACGCATCGGTTGCCATCCACGTTAAGGCAGTCACGCCGCCCACGATCATCAGCGCAATCACGGCGGCTAGGAGGTAACGAAGTGGAGACCGGGCGGGTCCAGACACGGGCGACGCGCGTGAGCCTAACCGCGCGGTCGCGATGTCACAAGGCGATGTGGTGAATTCGGACAGTCCTCGCTCCCAACAGCGGGCGTCGTACCTCGAAGGGACGTCATTTCGGCTCGAAAGCCCGCTTTCCTCCCCCCGAGGCTAGGGAAGGGCAAGCAAGAGGTACGCGTGGACCTTGTCGTCCTTTCCCTTGATCCGCAAGCCGGACCGCTCCTCGACGACTGCGCCCTCCGGCAGTTGCTCATAGGTGTCCGCGCCGATGAGCACGCCGCCCGCGGGAGCCAGAGTCTCGAGACGTGCGCCCGTGTTGACCGTGTCGCCAACCGAGGGGTACGCAACATGGCCTTCGCCTCCGATTTCTCGAAGGACCACTTCGCCGCTGTTGACGCCTACTCGCATGCGTGGCCAGCCTGGATGTTGGTCCGCCAGCTCGCCCAGCCTGCGCTGGAGCGCGAGAGCGGCACGTGCGGCGCGCAGAGCATGGTCCGGCTGGTCGCCTCGGCTGTTGAAGCGAGCCACGATGCCGTCGCCGATGAACTTTTCCACTTCGCCGCCGAACTGGCGCGTGATCAGGGGCGCGGCGACGCTCCAGTACGAGTTGAGAACGGCCGCGACCTCACTCGGCGTGGAGCGCGCGGAGAAGTTCGTGAACTCGACGAGGTCGCCGAAAAGAACGCTGATGTTCTGGTGGCGCTCCCGGGTCGTAGACAGATAGAGATGCCGGAAGCGTTCGTCGCTCCATTCGCGGCGCGCCGTAAAGCCGATGATCAGGTATGCCGCAACGATGAGGCCGTGCCACTCCCACCAGCTCGCGTGCCACTTGCGCTCACCCGTGACCGCGACGCCGATCAACGCCTCGGACAGGAGCAGAAAGCACGCCACCACCGCCGCCGGCAGCAGCTTCCGGCTGTGGCGGAAGATGATCCAGTAGCGCGCAGCGCTGACGGCGTAGATGAGCGTCCCGATGATCGCGATCACCGCGACGAGCGTGTTCCTCGCCGCCTCGCTGCTGGCTCCGTGCAGCGGCGGGAGCTGCGCGACCGTCCAGACGAGCCACACCCCCATCGCGACGAGCACCGCTACCCGCAGCAGCGCCCGGCGCCGAATCAGTTGCGCCCCGATCCCCGGACGGACGTCGACGAAGGCCGACGCCCCTGCAAAGACGGCGCTCACCAACAACCCGACCGGAATGGCGACCTGGAAACCGGAGAGCTCGTTCGAGAAGAGGATCCCTGGTGTCCCCAGTGCGTGGAGACCGAGGAAGCCGCCGGTAGCCATGAAGGCCAGTGAGAGCAGGAAGACGCGAGCATCGCCGCGCCGCTCGGCCGCTTCACCCGCGGTGTAGCCGAGAATGAACGCGACGCCCCCCACGATCCCGAAGACCACGAAGTGCGCTCGATAGTTCTCGAAGTGAGGGTCGAGCTCGGAGCGAAGGAGCAGCGAGACGAGCCCGACGAGTGGTAGCGCTGCCACGAGGAGCGCCCCGGCAACACGCGCCATTGGTCGCGCATGTCGCTGGAACAACGCCGCCGCCCGGCTGTCGGAATCACGCCCTTTTGTCATCTCGAGGAGAACAACCTCCATGCTTCGCCACGCCCGCAAAGGGACCCCTTAGGTGCAGGACGCGCGAAGCGGCGTCGATCTTCCCCTTGTGGCGTCAACTGCGAACAACGTCGGCGGCCCGCCACCGCGGGCCTTCTGCGTTACTGGTCCAGGTGGACCGCGACGTCCGCTGCTGCGCCTTCCTTCTCCACGACCACGTGATCCTTCGCCTGGTCGACGACTGACTCGATCTCGGGCATCGCATGGCCCTTTGCGACCACGAAACGGGTGGAATCCGCGCGGACGAACTCGTACTCGGCGGAAGTCAGGACGACCCTCTCCGCACATTCCGGATCGGAGCACTCGCACAGGAAGTCGTAGGTCGAATCCTTCTGACCAAAGCTGTCGGAGATCTCACGGATGCGCTCGTTCACATCCCTGAAGAGCGCCTCGTTCAGCGCCAGACGCTGTTCCTGTTTTTTCTCCATTCAGGGGATTTTAACTAGTGGACGACGTACAGCACGAGCGTCGCCACGGCAACGAGCAGGAGCACGAACGCCGCGTAACGGACAACGCGCGGGTCGCGCGGCGGCGGCAGGACGTTGACGCGTACCAGCAGGTCGCCCGGGATCGATCCCGCGCCGGCGTCGTTTCCGTCGCCGCCGACCCGGAGCTGCGCACCGTCCTGCACGCCCGGTGGGACGACCAGGCGGATCCGCCGCTCCGCCGCGACGATGCCGTCGCCCCCGCACTGCGAGCACGCCTCGCCGACACAGGCGGGACACGGCTCGATCTGGAGGAGGTTCGCGACGTCGAGGTGGGAGACCGTGCGCTTCCGGCCGGAGCCCCCGCAGGCGTCGCATTCCGGATCGGGCAGGCCGACGGAGCCGCGCCCCATGCAGGCCTTGCAGCGGACAGCGGCTTCGTACTCGACGACCCGGCGGGTTCCCTCGACGGCCTCGAAGTTCCGCAGCTCGATCGCGACATGGACGTTCTCACCCCGGGCCGCCGCGTTCGGGCGGGCTTCCCAGAGCGCGTCGTCGAAGCCCTGGTTGCCTCGGCCGCGGTAGCCGTACCGGTCGTAGAGGAGCCGTGCCTCGCGCTTGGAGAGGACCGCATACGCCTCGGCCAATTCGCGGAACCTGGCTTCGGCATCGGGGGCATCGGCAACATCGGGATGCCACTCCCGGGCCAGGCCGTGGAAGGCGCGCTTGATCGCAGCGCCGTCCGCATTTCGCGGGAGGCCCAGCACCTCGTAGTAGTCCCTCTTGGCGACGGCGGCCATCTTCGGAGAATTGTGTCTTACCACGCAGACGCCGCAACCCATTCGGGCCTCCGAGAGTTATCCAGGTATGCGCTCCGTAGCAGCGGCGGCGGTCTTGCTTGGAGCCGGCCTCGTGGCCGGGCACGCCCTGGCGGACACTGTTCCGGTTCCGGTGCCAACGGTCTCCGTTCCCGTGCCCACGGTCCCCGTTCCGGTGCCCACGGTGACGGTGCCGGTGAGCCCGAAGGTTTCACCCCCGGCCGTGCCTGTGCCGACTGCCGGCGGCAGCAGCTCGACGCCCTCGGCGCCGACCGTCGCTTCGTCGATCGACTCGGCTGCCGCGACGGTCGGCTCGATCCTCGGGAGCTCGGCCGGGCCCTCCTCCTCGGGGCCGTCCTCAGCGAGAAGCTCCGGCTCGTCAAGTGGAAGCCGGCCCGAACGCTTGCAGATCGAGAGCCTTCGTTCGTCGCGGACGTGGATTTCGACGTCCGGGCCGAAGCGCCGACGGGGCACCACGCTCACCTTCGTGCTTCCCCGCGACGCGCGCGTGATCTTGGTCGTCAAGCAGGTCTCGCCGACGTGCAGGGTCGCCGGGCAGTTCTCGGTGCAGGGGCACGCCGGTCTGAACCGAGTCCGCTTTCTCGGACGAGCGAAGCATCTGCAGCTCGAGGCCGGTACCTACAGGATCTCCGCGCGCACTCCGTCCGGGAGGCTCCTGCGGCGTGTGACGATCGTGGTCGTCGCGGGCGGGACGCCGACCACGAGTGAGGTGTCGTCGGCTCGGGCCGCCAACGTCTGCACCTCCGCGAGCAGCCTGGCCTCGACCTCGGCCGCGGCGGGGTCGACCCGCGCGTCGAATACGAGCCTCTCCGTTGGCCACCCCTCGGCAAGCGGCGTCCCGGCTCAGGGCAGGAACACCCACTCCGGTGCGGTGCTCGGGACCAGCGTCGCGAAGACGGCCCGCGCAATCCAGCCGCTCCTCGTCGCGCTGCTTGCACTCGCGATCGTGCTGCTCGCACTCGCGTCGCTCCCTCGCATGGCACTCCCCGAATCACGTACGAGCGATCTGCTCGCCCGCCACCGCATCGAGGTCGCGGGCCTGGGCGCGGCGGCCTTCGCAGCCGTCCTAATCGGCTTCCTCCTCGGCTGAACCGATTTCGGGCAGCGCCCGAATACGGCCTGCTGAACACACCGTCACCAGGAGGGGATATGCGAGACCGTTCAACGATCCAGTCTGCGGCGTTGCTCGTCGGACTGGTGTTTCTGCTTGTCGGGATCCTCGGCTTCATTCCAGGGATCACGACCAACTACGACGAACTGAAGTTCGCCGGTCACAACTCGAACGCCCAGCTGCTCGGCCTGTTCGACGTGAGCATCTTGCACAACATCGTGCACCTGCTCTTCGGCATTGCCGGAGTTGCGCTGGCGAAGACGTGGGAAGGCGCCCGGACGTACCTCGTGTACGGCGGCGTCATCTACCTCGTGCTGTTCGCGTACGGCCTGATCTTCCACGGCTCGAGCAGCGCGAACTTCGTCCCGGTCAACTGGGCGGACAACATCCTCCACCTCGGGCTCGGCATCGGGATGATCACGCTCGGAGCCCTTCTCGGGAAGGACGTAGTCCGCCGGAGCAGCACCGCACCGGCGGTCTGACTCAGGAGGGCGGGGAAACCCGCCCTTCTTCATTCCTCACGCGCCCCACCAGAAGCTCGCGGCGATCACGACGTACAAGCCGACGAGAATCGCGCCCTCCTCCCACGTGCTCTCACCGTCGTAGACGACGAGCGCGGCGATGGCGGCGGCCATCAACAGCACGACCGCCAACAATGTCGGGAAAGCGAGCGTCAGCGTCGTGGCGAAGAAAAGGCTCACGAAGACGAGGACCGGCGTCAGGAACAGCGCGATCTGGAGCGAAGAGTTGACGATCACGGAGACGGCAAACTCCGCTCTGTTCCGCAGGGCGAACTGCACGCCGACGACGTTCTCCACCGCGTTGCCGGCGATCGCCACGACGACCAGCCCCGCGAAGGCCTCGCTCATGCCGAGCGTCTCGGTCGCGGGACGCAGCGCGGTCACGAACCAGTCACTCACGAAGGCGGCGGCTACCCCGGCTGACGCGAGTACGACCACCGTCGTGGGAAGGGTCCAACGGGCGGGTTCCACGGCTGCGGCCTCGCCACCCCCGAGGAAGTAGGGCAGCGTCAGGAAGAACAGCACGAGTAGCACGCCTGCGCAGACGAGGCTGAGCGTCTTCTCATGTGCGGCGGCAGGTGCATGAAAAGCGTGTGCAAGCGTGGGCAGCGACAGGATCGCCGCCGCCATCGCAGTCAGCGTCGCGATCATGCGTGCGCGTGGAGAGTCGAACCGCTGTGTCCCGTTACGCAGTCCACCGGCAACGAACGCGATTCCCAGCACCAGCACGCTGTTCGCGATGATCGAGCCGACGAGCGCGGCCTGCACGACGCCGATCAGTCCTTCTCGGATCGCGAACAACGCGATGAACAGCTCCGGCAGGTTCCCGAGCGCGCTCTGGATCACGCTCGCAATGGATGAGCCCACGCGGCTGCCGAGCTGCTCGGTCGCGTCGCCGACGAGGCGTGCCAGGGCCGCGATCGCGAGCGCAGCGAGTGAGAAGGTCAGCACGGGCGTGGCGTCCGCGAAGTGCGCTGTGGCTGCGAGGGCAACAAGGACCGCCCCGATCGCGAACTCGATGACGTCCCGGCGAGTCACACCCATATCATCGACCTCATGAACGGCGAAGAGCTGCGGGAGGTGATGCGTCGCTTTCCTGCCCCGGTCGCCGTCGTCACGACAGCGCTCGAGGGTGAGCGCTTCGGGTTGACGGTCGGCTCGCTCGTGTCGCTCTCGCTGCAACCGGCGCTGGTCGGCATCTCGATCGGCAAGGAGTCGTCCTCGCACGAGCCGATTCGCCGAGCCGGCGCCTGGACGACGAGCTTGCTCTCGGGGACGCAGGCGCATGTCGCCCAGCACTTCGCGCGGAGCGGGATCCCGCCCGTCGCACTCTGGAACGGGGTCGACGTGCGCGAGGGAAAACGGGGGCCGCTCGTGGAGAACGCGCTCGCCTGGCTCGAGTGCCGCACCATCTCGGAGCACGATGCGGGAGACCACACGATCTTCGTGGGCGAGGTGGAGTCGACCGAGCTCGGCGGGACGGGGCCCGGGCTCGTGTACCGAGACGGCAGCTTCCTCCCGGCGTGATCGAGACCGTCGTCTTCGATCTCGACGGCGTCATCCTCGACAGCGAGCAGGTCTGGGACGAGGTGCGAGAAGGGCTCGCGCGCGAACGGGGCGGCCGCTGGAGCGAGCAGGCGCAGGCGGACATGATGGGAATGAGCTCGACCGAGTGGTCGCGGTACATGCACGACGTCGTCGGTCTGCCGGAGCCGCCCGAAGAGATCAATCGTGAGGTCGTCCAGCGCATGCTCGAGCGCTACTCGCACGACCTGCCCTTGATCGAGGGCGCAGTGGAGGCCGTGAAGCGGCTGGCGGACCGCTGGCCGCTCGGGGTCGCATCGTCGTCGAACCGTGAACTGATCGATCGCGTGCTCGAGGTCGCCGGGTTGGCGCCGTACTTCCGCGTCACGGTCTCCTCCGAAGAGGTGACGCGAGGGAAGCCTGCGCCGGATGTCTATCTCGAGGCTGCGCGCCGGCTCGGCGTCGAGCCACAGCGTGCCGTCGCGATCGAGGACTCTGCCAACGGGATTCGTTCCGCCCATGCCGCAGGTATGCACGTCGTTGCGATTCCCAATCGCGCCTTCCCGCCGCCACCGGACGTCCTCGCGCCTGCGGCCGTCGTCCTGGATTCGATCAAGGAGCTCGATCCGGAGGTCGTTAAGGAGGCGGAGCGCCCTTCGATTCCCAGTAGCGGTTGAGCGCGCCCTGCACCTTGACGAACCAGACGATGTGGCCGATCAGCGGGAGCAGGAACCAGAGACCGGTCAGGCCGCGTACGGGGCTCGTCTGCCCGTCGAGGTCCTCGTACATGTAGCGGACCTCGGAGGGGACGATGAAGAACGTCACCGGTGAGATCAGGATGTAGATCACGAGCCCGATCACTCCGCCGACGCCGTTCCCGGAGTAGCGCTTGACCTCCTCCTGCGTCTTGTACGTCCAGATGAAGGTGTAGATGCCGAGGGTCAGGATCGCCCAGAGAATCGAGAGCCCGATCGAGCGCGTGTTCCCGACCGCCCCACGCTGCGGTTCTGTCGCCATCGCGGTCACGCGTGGATCATTTCACGTCCGCCAGACGAGATTCATCCCGTCCCGGACTGTCAGCAGCACGTTGTCGACGCGCTGGTCGTTGGTCACGTGGTCGTTGAAGTCCTTGATCGCGCGCGTGTTCTCGTCATCGTCGTCCTCGACGACTCGACCGGACCAGAGCGTGTTGTCGACGACAATCAGGCCACCGTCGGCAAGCAGAGGCAGCGTCGCCTCGTAGTAGTTCAGGTAGTTCGGCTTGTCCGCGTCGATGAAGATGAGGTCGAACGGACCGTCGAGCTGCGCGATCGTTTCGAGCCCCGGGCCGAGCCGGTAGTCGATTCGGTCCGCGACCCCGGCCTCCTCGGCGTACCGGCGCGCGATCGCGGTCGTCTCCTCGTTGACGTCGCAGGTGATGACACGACCGCCCGTCGGCAGGGCGAGGGCCATGGAGATCGACGAGTACCCGGTGAACGTGCCGAGCTCGAGCACGCGCCTCGCGCGCAATGTTCGGACGAGCGTGCCGAGGAAGCGACCCTCGAGACGGCCGACCATCATCTGCGGCGCGGTGGTCTTCTCGTGCGTTTCGGCAGCGAGGCGTTCGAACAGCTCGCCGTCCGGAGAGGTGTGCTCTTCGGCGTACTTCTCGACGCGAGGATCGACGATGAAGCTCATTCGACCCGCCCCAGCAGAACGCAGCCGTTGTGGCCGCCGAGGCCCATCGCATTCGAGAGTGCGACGTCGACCTGCACCCGGCGCGCCTCGTTCGGCACGTAGTCCAGGTCACAGTCCGGATCGGGATGACGGTAGTTGATCGTGGGTGGGATCACTCCTTCGTGCAGCGCGAGCGCGCACATCATTGCCTCGATTGCCCCCGCCGCGCCGAAGGTGTGTCCCATCATCGATTTTGTCGAGGAGACGGCGAGCTTGTAGGCATGATCGCCGAAGACCGCCTTGATCGCCTTCGTCTCGGCAAGATCTCCGAGCGGCGTCGAGGTTCCGTGCGCGTTGATGTACCCGACCCGCTCCGGCTCGACTCCGGAGCGCTGGAGCGCGGCGCGCATCATGTCCGCGACACCGGTCGCCTCCGGCTCGGGCTGCGCCATGTGGTGGGCATCGTTCGACGCGCCGTAGCCGAGCACCTCCGCGTAGACGCGTGCGCCACGGGCCTGGGCGCCCTCGAGCTCCTCGAGGAGGAAGACGCACGCCCCCTCTCCCATCACGAATCCCGCCCGCGTCGCATCGAACGGACGCGAGGCAAGCGGCGGGTCGTCGTTCTCGACCGCAAGGCCGCGCATGGCCGTGAAGCCCGCGAGGATCAGTGGGTGCATGCACGCCTCGCCCCCGCCGGCCAGCACCGCGTCGGCGTCTCCGCGCTTGATCAGCTCGGCCGCCTCTCCGATCGCGTGCGACCCGGTCGCGCAGGCAGAGACCACCGCGTAGTTCGGCCCTTTGATCCCCAGCGAGATCGCCAACTGGCCGCTCGCAGAATCGACGAGGACATTCGGCAGGAAGTTCGGCGAGACCCGGTCAGGACCGCGGCTGAGGCGGATCTCCTCCTGCTCGAGGATCCCGTTCACACCGCCGATCGCGGTGCCGAAGACGATGCCGACCCGGGCCGGGTCGAAGCCGTTCAGGCCTGAGTCGTCCAGTGCCTCCCGTGCTGCGCCGAGGGCGAGCAGCACGTTCCGCTCGAGCTTTCGCACCTCCTTCGGCGAGGCGACCTGGCTCGCGTCGAAGTCCTTGACCTCTGCCGCGATGCGTACCGGGGCATCACCAGGGTCGAAAGAGCGGATCCAGTCGATGCCGCTCTCCCCTGCGGTCGCTGCGCGCCACGTGGACGCCACGTCGTTTCCGAGCGGTGTGACCGCGCCGAGACCTGTGACGGCGACCCTCCTCATCGCGTGAGCTTAGACAGCAGGTCGCGGTCTGAGGTTACGAATCCGGAGGTTCGGGGCAGAAATCGACTCGTTCCTAGCCAAGGGCCAAGTCCTCGCCCTTCCGAACCATCTGGAGGTGCGACATGTCAGTGGCCGAAACCACCTTGGCCGAGCTACCCCGGCTCGTCTTCTTCCACTCGCCGCTGTCGGGGAACTGCCGGCGGGTCGAGGGCTTCCTCGCGCAGGTGCTCCAGCGCCGACGCAACCACGGGACGTTCAACGTGGTGCGGGTCGCCGAGGAGGAGCGCCCGGATCTGCTCGAGCGCTTCAGAATCGAGACCGTGCCGACGCTCGTCGTCGTGGAGCACAAAGCCGTCAAGGGCCGGCTCGAACGACCTCGCGGCTGCCGGGAGATCGAGGGCTTCCTCGCTCCCTGGCTGAACTGATCCTAAAACGGCAGGTCCGAGGGACAGTCCCTCGGACCTGTCGACGCCAGTAGGGTTTCGCGCGGTGCCCGGACCCAACGTGCCCTTTCCTCCGATGGAAGCGCAGCTCGTCAAGGAGCTTCCAGAGACGGACAGCTGGCAGTTCGAGCCGAAATGGGACGGCTTCCGGGGCGTGCTGGAGAACGACGGCGACGAGCTTGCGCTCTGGTCTCGTAACGGCCGGCCCCTGCTTCGCTACTTCCCGGAGCTACGTCCCCTCGGCGACCTCCTGCCGCCCCACTCCGCATTGGACGGCGAGATCGTGATCGCACGCGACGGCGTCCTCGACTTCGACTCCATGCAGATGCGCCTGCACCCGGCAGAGTCGCGTGTGCGCAAGCTGTCGGCGGAGATCCCGGCCGACTTCATCGTTTTCGACCTCCTGCTGTGGGACGGCAAGCCGATCCACGAGCAGCCGCTCGAGCAGCGGCGAGCCGAGCTCGAGCGAGTCGCGGACGGCTTCCATCTCTCGCCGACGACGAGCGATGCGAAAGACGCACAGAAGTGGCTCGACAGCTTCGAGGCTGCCGGTCTCGACGGCGTGATCGCGAAGAAGCTCGGTCTCCCTTATCTCCCGGGCTCACGCGACGGCGTTCTCAAGGTGAAGCCGCACAAGACTGCCGACTGCGTGATCGTCGGCGTGCGCTGGAAGGAGAAGCCGACACGGATCGCGACGCTTCTGCTCGGCCTCTACAACGAGGAGAAGAAGCTCGACTACGTCGGGTCGGCCGCCGTCGCGGCGAGCAAGCACAAGGAGATCTTCGAACGGATCGAGCCCCTGCTGAAGGACGCGCCTGACCGCGGCTTCTCCGAGCCCAATCGCTGGGGCACCGGTGAGTTGCAGGAGTCGGCCGTTCGACCCGAGCTCGTCGCCGAGGTGCGCTACGACAAGGTGCAGGGCAACCGCTTCCGGCACGGATCGCGCTTCATCCGCTTCCGCGACGACAAGGATCCCGACCAGTGCACATGGCGTGAGGTCAGGCCGGCGCGCCGTAAGGACGATCCGACGTTCGAGAGTCTCCTGGCGAGTTAGTCAGCCGGAGAGCGAAGCGGGCTCGTCGAGGCCGAGCTTCGGGAAGCGCGGCACGAGTGACACCTCGCGCCGCCACATGTCCGCCGTGAGATCCCCCACGTCCGCGACGCGATCGCGCATCCTCTCGACGGTGAAGTCGGAAGGCTCGACGGCCGCCACCTCGTCCCAAAGGAGCGGCGTAGAGACGCGCGCGTCGGGCGTCGGGCGAACGGAGTACGCGGTCGCGATCGTCCGGTCGCGCGTGTTCTGGCCGAAGTCGACGAACACACCGCGCCGGTCGGCGACGCGCCACGTCGTCGTGGCGATCTCCTGGTCCCCGACACGCCGCTCGACCTCCTCCGCGAGCGCCTTCGCGAAGCGCCGGACTTCCGGGAACAAGACCTCGGGCTTGATCGGCGCGAGGATGTGGAGACCGGTCGCGCCCGACGTCTTCGGATAGGCGGCGAGTCCCAGCTCCTCCATCACGTCGCGTACGACGAGCGCGATCTCGCGGACGTACGGCCACTGCCCGTCGGTCGTCGGGTCGAGGTCGATCAACAGATAGTCCGGCCGCTCGATGTCCTCGACGCGCGAGTGCCAGGTGTGCAGTTCGATACAGCCGAGATTGGCGACCCACGCCAGCGCGGCCGCGTTGTCGATCACGGCGAAGACGGTCGAGTGGCCGCTCGGGAATTTGACGTACTGCTCACCGACGTACTCCGGGTGGGACGGCACTCGCTTCTGGTGGAAGAAGTCGCCCTCCACGCCGTTCGGGTAACGGACCATGTGGAAGGGCCGACGGCGCAGGTGCGGGAGCGCGCAGTCAGCAAGGTCGACGTAGTACTGGACGAGATCTCCCTTCGTCAGGCCGGGCGCCGGGAAGAAGATCTTGTCCGGGTTCGTTATGGAAACGTCATGGCGGCCAACCCGCATGGGCTGAAGTATCGGCGTGTTAGGGTCGCCCCCGTGCGCCGAGTCCCCGCAATCGTCCTCGTCGCCCTGCTCTCGATCCTCGCCGCCGGCTGCGGCGGCTCGAGCAACAAGGCTTCGTCCGGCACGACCGGAACGGCTGCTGCGGCCTCCTGCAAAAAGTCCGACCTGAACCTCGTCAACTCCGGCCAACTCACGGCGGGCACTGACAACCCGGCTTTCCCGCCGTGGTTCGGCGGCAGCGAGAAGGCGCCTTGGAAGGTCAGCGATCCGAATTCCGGGCAGGGTTACGAGAGCGCCGTGACCTACGCGGTCGCCAAGAAGCTTGGCTTCGCCAAGAGCGAGGTGAAGTGGATCGTCGTCCCCTTCAACACGTCGTTCGCGCCCGGGCCGAAGAAGTTCGACTTCGACATCAACCAGATCTCGTACAAGCCGGCGCGGGCGAAGGCGGTCGACTTCAGCGACTCCTACTACGACGTCAACCAGGCCCTCGTCGTGGTCAAGGGAACGAAGATCGCGAGCGCCACGTCGATCGCGGCTCTGAAGCCGTACAAGTTCGGGGCTCAGCTCGGTACGACCAGCTACGACTACATCGTCAACAACATCAAGCCGTCCAAGCAGCCGGCGGTGTTCGACACGAACGACGCTGCCGTCGCGGCCCTGAAGAACAAGCAGATCGACGGCCTGGTCGTCGACCTCCCGACCGCTTTCTATGTGACGGCGGTGCAGGTACCGAACGGCAAGATTCTCGGCCAGTTCCCGACGGTCGGGACTCCAGAGCATTTCGGCATGGTCTTCGAGAAGGGCAACTCGCTCGTCAGCTGCGTGAATGACGCGCTGTCGCAGCTCCGCGCCGACGGCACGCTGGCGAGCCTCCAGGCCAAGTGGCTCCAGGCTGACGCGCCCGTGCTGAAATAGCCGTCTGAACGAGAACCGCGGCTCGAAGATCCTCGGCAGCGTGACTGCAGGCGGCGAAGGCCGTCGCGGCGCCACGATTGCCTTGCTCAGCACCATCGT
>DATMZV010000136.1:0-7560 GCA_035573355.1 Gaiellaceae bacterium
CTCCTCCCGCGATGCCGGTGTAGAAGATCAATGCGAGCGCCTGGTCCCCCGCATTCCGGCGCCGGGCGCGGATCCACTCGATCGCCAGACCGCCGATGACCGAGACGACGAGCGCCGTGAGCACGAGCGGCAGGTTCAGCAAGTACCCGAGTGCGACACCGGCGAACGCAACGTGCCCGATTCCGTCGCCGACGAGGCTGAGCCGGCGCTGGACGAGGAAGAAGCCCACCGCAGGTGCAAGGAGGCCGACGACAATCCCGGCCCCGAAGGCGAGCCGCATGAACTCGAGATCAAGCATGCGTGTGGGAGGGGTCGTGCCAGACGCCGGGCAGGGCCGAAGGTGGGCCGTCGAACACGATCTCTCCGCGCACGAGCACGATGCGTTTCACGAACTCCTCGACGGCGCCGAACTCGTGCGAGACGTAGAGGATCGTCATCGCGAGCTCGCTGCGAAGCCGCTGCAGCAGCGCCGCGATCGCTTCCTGCGCCTCCACGTCGACACCGGTCGTGGGCTCGTCGAGGACGAGGAGCTCGGGTTCGCCCGCGAGAGCCTTCGCGATGAAGGCCCGCTGCTGCTGGCCGCCGGAGAGATTCGACAGACGCCGGTCCGCCTGCGGCGCCAGCCCGACCCGGTCGACGGCGGCGCGCACGGCCTCCCGGTCGGCACCGCCGAGCGGTCCGATCAGGCGGGTGCGGGAGGCCCGCCCTGCCGTCACGAGCTCGCGGACGGTCAGCGGCGCGTCGATTCCTGCCTGCGCCCGCTGTGGTAGGTAGCCGACGTTGTCGACGTCGAGCTCGATGCGGCCCGAGGTCGGGTGCTCGAGCCCGACGATCAACCGCACGAGAGTCGTCTTGCCGCCGCCGTTCGGTCCTGCGATCGCGACGAACTCGCCCCGCTGCACGTCGAGATCGACGTTCCGCAGCACGGGCGGGGCGTGGCCGTAGGCGAACGTCACGCCTTGCAGACGGAGAGCTAGCGACATGCGAGCGCCTTCCTCAACGCAACGAGGTTGTGCCGCATCAGCGTGAGGTAGTCGTCCCCTTTCTTCTGTTCTTCGGGTGTCAGGCCTTCGATCGGATCGAGCACCGCCGTACGCGCCCCGACCTCGCGTGCCACCGTGTCGGCCAGGCGGGGTGAAACGAGCGTCTCGAAGAAAACGGTCGTCGCATGCGTCCGGCGCACGACTTCGACGACGTGCGCGAGCTGTTGGGGAGACGGCTCGGACTCGGGCGCGAGCCCGGTGATCGCCACCTGCTCGAGCCCGTAGCGAGCCGCGAGATACCCGAACGCCGCATGACTGGTCACGATCTCGCGCCGCTTGCAGTCGCGCAGGCCGTTGCGGTACGCCTGGTCGAGCTTCCGCATGTCGGCGACAAAGGCAGACGAAGGGCGATGCAGTGCGGCCCCGATCTTCGTCGCGATGCGCGCAAAGAGGAGGGGGTCGAGCCAGACGTGGGGGTCGGCGGTCAGCCCCGCCTCGCCGCCCACGTTCTGGTGAAGCGGAAGCCCCGCGAGCACGTCGACCTTGCGCCCGCGCGCCTGCTCCACCGCTTTGCTGACCGCCGGCTGAAACCCGTGGCTCAGATAGAGGACGACCGACGCGTTGACGATCCGGCCGACCTCGCGCGGAGTGAGCTCCAGGTCGTGTGGCTCCGCGCCGGGCGGCGTCAGGTTCTCGACGTGGAAGCTGGGCCCACCGATTCGCTCGGCGGCGTAGGCAAGGGGATAGAAGGCCGCAACGACCGAGTTCTTCCCGCCCGAGCCTCCTACGCCGCAGCCGGCGAGCAAGAGCGCCGAGACGAGAATGAGAACAATTCTCGAAATCACGTTCGGGACGATACACTGCGAAGGTGACCTGGACAGCTCATGCTCTGGAAACGCTCGATGCCGCAGGTTTTCGCAGCGGCGGTGCGCGCAAGGCGGTCGTCGAGCTCCTCGGCCGTCAGAACTGCTGCACGAGCGCCCAGGAGATCTTCGACAGCCTGCGCCGCGCACGCCGGCCGGTGGGCATCGCCTCGGTCTACCGGGCACTCGAGACCCTTGCGGATCTCCGGCTCGTCAAGCGCGTCGACGCCGGCGACGGGATCGCACGCTACGAACCGTCACGCCCAGACGGCGATCATCATCACCACCTCGTCTGCCGAGACTGCGGCAAGGTCGAGGCCTTCAGCGACGCGCGCCTGGAGCGGGCGATCGACAAGGTCGCCGACGGGCTCGGCTACTCCGTCGAGGAGCACGAGGTCGTGCTCACCGGCGCGTGCGCCGACTGCGCCGCCTAGAGAGGCGCGAAAGCTTCCGCGCCTGCGGTTAGGCCGCGCGCGATCTTCAACTGGTACGCGTTCGAGCGCAAGAGACGCGCCTCGGCGGGATTCGTCATGAACCCGCATTCGACGAGGACGGCCGGAACGTTGGCCCAGTTGAACCCCGTGAGATCCGAGCGCTGCAACAGACCGAGATCGAGCGCACGCGTTTGCTGCACGACGGCTGACTGCACCATGCGCGCGGCTCGAACGCTCGACGCATAGATGTCGTCGGTCCAGCCGCGGTGCAACGCGGGCACGAGTGTCTTGACGCCGTGCAGGGACCTGTCGGTCGAGCCGTCCGCGTGGATCCGGATCATCAGCGCGGCGTGACGGACGTTGCAGAACCGCGCGCGCTCGATGTTCCCGCCCGCATAGGTCCGGCCCGTGCGGGTCATCGCTACTCGGTAGCCGTCGCGTTTCAGCAGGGCTCGAGTCTTCAGTGCGATCGCAAGCGCAACAGGTGCCTCGCCGGCGGTTCCCCCGCCGTCCTTGATCTTCAACTGAGAGGAGCCCGGACCGATTGGCTCCGTCTGGCGGCCGATCGCAGGGATCGTGCCGTGTCCCGGGTCGATGCAGATCAGCGGGGTTGGCGGTGCGGCGAGCATCAGGCAGGAAGTCTGCCTGTGACCGACGATTAGTTCTCCCACCCAGGGGCAACAGAGGGCGATGGCAACCCGCCGAGAGCTTCCTGCCGACGTCGCAGCGGTGTTCGATCGTGCCCCAGAGGCGCGCGACCGGTTCGCGGCCCTCCCCGTGGACCAGCAGGCGGCCTGGCTCGACTGGATCGACCGTGCGCGCGGACGCCGCGCACGTGCAGGCCGCATCGACGAGTTGATCCGGCGACTCCTTCCCGCCGCCGTCGCTGAGGAGGAGGTCGCCGAGCCTGCAGGGCCGCCACCCGAGCGCTACTGGTGGCTCTGGCTCGTACTGCTGCTGTTGCTCGTCGTCGGCGGTCTCCTCGCCTGGTACTTCCTCAGCCGCGGTAGCGACAAGGCCGTCGTCCCCAACGTGATCGGGCTGCGCGAGCAACAGGCTGCAATCAAGATCCACGACGAGGGGCTCGATGTGCTGGCCCGCACTGCTCCGAGCAACCGCCCGCCGAACGTCGTCTTCGCCGAGAAGCCGGGTCCCGGGACGCAGCTCGGCAAGGGGCAGACGGTGACGATCTTCGTGTCGAGCGGGCGGCTGGCAGTTCCCAATCTGATCGGCCTGCAAGAGCAGCAGGCCGTGCAAAAGCTGCAGACGCTCGGCTTCAAGGTCGCGGTCAAACGCGTCGCGTCGACGCATCCGAAGGGCATCGTCATCGACCAGGAGCCCACGGCGGGCGTGACCGCCGTGAGCGGCACGACCGTCACGCTCAGTGTTTCGAGCGGAGCCAAGCCCGTGGTCGTCCCGCGGGTCGTCGGTCAGACCCAGGGCGACGCCGTGCAGGCGCTGACGAAGATCGGCCTCAAGCCGGTCCTTCAGAACGTCCCCTCCGACAAGCCCGCGGGAACCGTCGTCGGCCAGAAGCCTCCCGCCGGCAAGGAAGTCGACAAGGGCTCCAACGTCACGGTGAACGTCTCGACCGGGACCGGGCCGGCAACGACGACCACGACGGCGACGACAACGACGACCGCCACGGTCGGCACGACGACGACCGCGGCGGGACCCGTCCGCGTGCCACACGTCGCCGGGCTTGCGCAAACTCCGGCTCTGCGCCAACTGAATACGCTCGGGCTGCGTCCGACGGTCGTCTACGTTCGCTCGAGCCAGCCGGCGAACCGGGTCGTCTCGCAGTCGCCCGCGCAGGGCACGACGCTTCAGCGCGGCTCGCCCGTGCGCGTAAACGTCTCGACGGGCTCTAATCCGCAGCCGAACGCGAGTGTGCCGAACGTGGTCGGACAGGATCAGGCGGCGGCTGTGCAGAGCTTGCGCGACGCCGGGTTCAAGGTCGCAGTGCTCAACCGTCCGACGGCCGACCAGACGAAGGACGGTCTCGTCGTCGAAGAGCAGCCGCATGCCGGCTCGAGCATTCCCGGCGGCTCGCAGGTCACGATCTTCGTCGGCCGCTTCAGCGGCTGAGCTCCTGAACAGAGCCCGGCGCGCCTCCAGCCGGTGAACCGGCCACCACAGTCAGAGCGCGCCAGGCTCCGTTGAAAGAGACCCGCCTTGCTGCAGAAACTTGCTCACTTGTTCAGCAAGTTCGCAAGAACGTTGATCGTCACCGCGATGATCGCAGTCCCGAAGACGAACGACAGGAGCGCGTGCTTGATCACCGTGTGCCGGATCTCTCTGCGGCTGATCTGGGTGTCCGACACCTGGTACGTCATTCCGATCGTGAACGCCACGTAGGCAAAGTCGCGGTAGTCCGGCTCGCTCTCGAAGTCGATGCCGCCGCTTGGGGGCTGGTAGTAGAGCCTCGCGTACCCGAGCGTGAAGGTCGTGTGGATCGCGGCCCAGCCGAGCGTGATGCTGAGCACGGCGACAATGGTCAAGAGGAGGGCGTGTACGCCGCTTGCCTTGCTCGCGTCGGCGAGAGTGAGACCGACGGCGATCAGGCTGGCGACACTCGCGCCGATCAGGGTCGCGTCCGCGGCGGCGCGGGAGTCGTCTTCGGAGACTGCAAATTGCGCCGTCTTCTTCGCATCCAGCGGCCCGATCATCACCCAGACCCAGGTGAGAAAGACCAGCGTGGCCGCACTCCAGCCAATGAGCACACCCGCAGACCAGGGAGTGCCGGCCAGCCAAGCGACGACGAACGCGACAACCGCAACGGCGCCCGCGACGTACAAGCGGCGAAGAGCAAGGCCCTGGATGTCGAAGGCGTCGGACTTAGTCATGTCAGAGCATCTTCGAGGAGTTTGCCCGGGCACGCTACGACCGATCGAGCTTGGTGCGATTCGGCGGCGGTGCTATCACTTCGAGGACTGGATGGACTTCCGGATCCTTGGCCCACTCGAGGTGCTCGACCAAGGACGGCGGGTCTCGGTCCGACGCGGCAAAGAGCAAGCGCTCCTTGCGTACCTCCTTCTCCACGCGAATGAGTTAGTTGCAAGCGATCGGCTCGTCGACGAGCTCTGGGGCGAGCGGCCGCCCCCGACAGCGGCCAAGATCCTCCAGAACGCCGTTTCGCAGCTGCGGAAGGCGCTCGGCGACGACCGGCTCCTCACACGCCCGCCGGGATACTTTCTGCGAGTCGAACCGGGCGAGCTGGATCTCGAGCGGTTCGACGTTCTGACCGAACGCGGCCGCGCGGAAGGTGATCCCGGGTTGTTACGCGAGGCGCTCGAACTCTGGCGCGGTGAGGCGCTCGCCGATCTGCGCGACGAGCCGTTTGCGCAGCGCGCGTCGCTCCAGCTCGAGGAGGCACGGCTAGCCGCACGCGAAGATCGGCTCGACGCGGACCTTGCCGAAGGTCGTGACGCCGAGCTCGTCCCGGAGCTCGAGGGCTTGATCGCCGAACACCCTTTCGACGAGCGTCTGTACCGCCAGCTGATGCTCGCGCTCTATCGCGCGGGACGTCCGGGGAACGCGCTCGAGGTCTACCAGCGCGCCAGGAAGACCTTCGACGAGCAGCTCGGACTTCAACCTGGGCCGGAGCTCGAAGAGCTGCAGCGCCAGATCCTGAATCAGGACGATCGCCTATCAGCGCCGGTGCGGACGCCGGCTGGGACACTCGCGGCCTCGCGGCGTTCGCCGAGGCTGATTCTTGTCTCGGCGGTTCTGCTCCTGGGAGCTGCGGTCCTCACGGGGATCTTGCTCTGGAACAACGGGGGCGATGGCACTCCCAAGGTCGTCCCGAACTCGCTCGTCAAGTTGGACCCGAACACGGGCGAGGTCCTCGACGTCATCGAGGTGGGCCGTCAGCCCGTCGCGCTGGCCGTGGTCGGCGATGCGGTGTGGGTCTCCAACAATGAAGACGCAACGGTGACGCGGGTCGATCCGAAGACCGGTCACACCGACACCATCGGGGGACTCAGGCCTCCGCGCGACCTGGTCGCTGACGGTCAGCGCCATATCTGGATCTCGACGGATACGTACGAGCAGGTCACTCGGATCGACGCGCGAACGCTCCAAAAGGACGTCGTCGTGCCGCTCGGCCGAAACACCTTTTTGCTCGGGATCGGCGCAGGGTCACTGTGGGTGACAGAGACGCCGCCGAATCTCGGAGACCCCGGGAGCGTCGCGCGGATCAACCTCGCGACGGCGAAGGTCGAGCGGATCTTCAAAGTCGGCCCTTACCCGGTCGACGTCAAGGTCGGCGAGGGCGCGGCCTGGGTGACAAATGGAGCCGACGCCTCCGTCTCTCGGATCAGTCTCGGCGACGGGTCGGTCGAGCGCATCCCGATCGGGCTAACGCCCGGGGCTCTGGCGGTTGCGTTTGGTTCTGTATGGATCATCGCCGGCGAGGAACGCGACACAGTCTGGAGACTGAACCCGGAGACGCGGCAGCCGGACGCGCTGATCAAGGTGGGCAAGTCGCCCTTCAATCTGACGGCCGATGCGCACGGCCTTTGGGTCGCTCTACGCGACGCGGGGAAGATCGTGCGCATCGATCCCCGCACGAGCCTGGTGACGAGGACGGTACGGCTCGGCTACAAGCCTCAAGGCATGGCGGTGGGTGCCGGCGCGCTCTGGGTGACGATCGGACACGGCGAGCTGGGTTAGGTCAACCGTCCTGCTTCGTCGAGGTGGGGCGAGGCTCGGCCAGGCGCGCATAGCGAAGCGCTTCCCAGAGCAGGTCGATCGTCGCCGTCAGGCTGCGCACTTCATCCGTCATGCCCGAGCGCCAGAGGTCCTGTCTTTGCTCGACGCACGACTCGATCGCGGTCGTGATCGCCGCGACGTCGTCGCCGCAGCCGCCGAGCAGATGATCGGCCCACACCGTTCGGAGTCGAGCGGCGTCGGTTGTCTCGGCGATGAATCCGCAAACCGGGCACGCGATGCTTTCCATCGTTTGCATGCTAGGCGCCGCGCCTGGCCGTACGACGACTACGGATCGAACGCGTCGAGCTCCGCCGCGGCGTCGTCTGCTTCCCGCCTGCTCTTGTCTGCGGCCCTTCGTGCCTTCCCGGCTTCGGCCTCGGCGAGCTCGGCCTTCTTTGCGTCCTCGTTGGCACGTGCGGTCAGCTCGCGGGCCCGCTTCTCGAGCTCTCGCCGTTTGGACTCGCGTTCGTCCTTCCTGCGTCGCCGCTCGGCGAGCTCGTCGTCCTTGGCCGGCGCGCTTCGTCGCCTTGTTTTCGCCGGAAGCTCGAGCCCGGCGAATACGTCGAA
>DATMZV010000137.1:0-6598 GCA_035573355.1 Gaiellaceae bacterium
GCAAACGACGTCGTCTTCACGAGCGACTACGCCGGCACGATCTACGGCTTCGACACGCAGACGGGCAAGACGCTCTGGACTGCCAAGGCACCCGCCGGTATCAACGCCTTCCCGTCGATCGACGGCGACACGCTGCTCGTCGGCGCCGGGGCGACCGGCTTCTTCAAGAAGCCTCAGTTCCAGTTGATCGCCTACTCGCTCCCGTAAGCAACCACCATGCAAGGAGATGCAATGAAAAAGCTCACGATCAGTTTTCTCGCCGCGACCGCGATCGCCTCGCTCGCGCTCGTCCAACTCGCCACGGCCCACGTCGACCGACCGACAGCCGCGACGGCGACAACAGTCCAGGTCAAGGGCGGCGAGTTCTTCTTCAAGCTCTCGACGAAGTCAGCCGCGAGGCCCGGGAAGGTGACGTTCGTCTTCAAGAACACCGGCCACGTCCTGCACGACTTCAGCATCCATGGCAAGAAGACGCCGCTGATCCAGCCCGGCAAGACGGCGAAGCTCGTCGTCAGCTTCACGAAGATAGGCAAGTACGGCTACTTGTGCACCGTCCCAGGACACGCCCAAGCAGGGATGAAGGGAACGTTCACCGTCCGCTGAGCACAACACACACGATCAAGGAGGAGACAGTGAAACTGAATCACGAACTACTAGCGGCGGTGCGAAGGCCGGGGATGATCGTCGCGGCAGCAACCGTCGCGGGACTCGCGGCTGCGAGCTTCGCCCTCCATCCGCCTGCGACGCACGCCGCACAAGCGAAGGGGGCGGTCGTCTCGACGGCGAAGACCAGCCTCGGCCGGATCATCGTCAAGTCGAACGGTCGCGCGCTCTATCTATTCGGGAAGGACCGCAACGGCAAAAGCGCGTGCGCCGGACAGTGCGCAACCTTCTGGCCCCCGCTGATCACGATCGCGAAGCCGCGCGTCACGAGCGGCGCGAGGGCAGCGCTGGTCGGGACGACGAGGCGCGCCGACGGACGTCTTCAGGTGACGTACAACCATCACCCGCTCTACACGTTCGTCAAAGACACGAAGGCGGGCCAGACGAACGGTGAGGGCGTGAGCGCCTTCGGAGCCGTCTGGGATGCGGTGTCGCCGGCCGGAGCAAAGATCGTGAAGCCGAACGCCCCGTCCCAAGGCGGCGGCGGAGCCTACGGACCCTAGAGAGCCGTATCCGACGTGAGGGGTCGCCGGCAATGCGCGGCGACCTCTCACGGGAGACTGACAACAAGGAGGAACGAGGATGCCCTCATCGCTGTTGGAACTCGAGACGACGATCTTTGTGGCAGCTCCGGCCATCTCCCGGTCGGCGAGGGCGTCGCATACGTCTGCCCGAAGGCACTCCGCTGCGGTGCGACGCGCGAGAGTCAGGACGAACGACCGGACCGGAACATCGTCGTAGCGTTCGAGGATCGCATCGGTGCAGGCGCGGATCTCTTCCGGCGTACGGACGCCGCCAACTCCTCGACGAGCGACGGAAGCACCCGAATCAGCCGTAGCTCGTGCGCCCTCTTGTCGGCGCGAACCTCATTAGCCGGGTGTCTACGAACTCGCGCACTCGGGCCTCAATCTCGTCTCGGATCCGGCGCACCTCCTCGAAACCTCAAGCAAAATGGTCTGCGACTTGGTTCAGCTCTTTTGGCACCAAGTGACAATTTGGTGACAGGCTCGACACAAGGCACCGACCGAGCTAACGTCGCTACTCATGGCCAGCGTCGCCGATCTCGCGACCGTTCCGCTCTTCAACGCGCTCGACGACGATCAGCTCGGGGAGCTCGCGACCTGGTTCCACCTGCAGAGCCAGATGGAGGGCACGCGGCTAGTCGGCGAAGGTGCTCCCGGCTACACGTTCTTCATTCTCACCGACGGGACTGCAGTCGTCACGTCGGAGGGCCAGAGGCTGGCGACGCTGGGGCCAGGCGACTTCTTCGGTGAGATCGCAATTCTCGGAGATGGACGCCGCAGCGCGACCGTTACGAGCACCTCGCCGGTACAGGTTCTCGTCATGTTTGGAACCGAGTTTCGACGGCTCGAAGCTGCACATCCTGAGATCGCCTCGCGCATCACAGAGGCTATGCAAGCGCGGGTCGCGGGACGAATCTCCGAGCCCGCCTGACGGGTTCATCGACTCGGGAGGCCGTCAGCCGTTCAGCTTGCCCGCCAGCTTGCGCAGACCTTTCCATGCCGCCGGGAAGCGATCACGAATCGCACCCTGAGTGGCTTTTTCGCGCTCCGCGAGCTGCCCGGCGACGAAGGCGATGCCCGTCCTGTCGAACGCATACCCAACCGCCCGCAGGTGCTCCGCGGCGACGACGGCGTCCTGATGAGCGCCGAGGAGGTCCTGCATCTGCGTCGCGGCTTCGATGACGCGGCGCGCCGGCTTGCGTGACGCAGTGCCGGCCAATTCGGTGGCGTAGCGCAGTCGCTTGACCTTGATCCTGAGCGCGTGCAGCTCGTCGTCAGACGGTCGCTTGCCGTGACGTTTCACCCACGCCACGAGGCGGTTCAACTCACGCCCGGCGAGCTTGTCGAGCGTGCGCTTCGGCGTTCCATCCGCGGGCACTGCCGGCTGGCCCAGCCGCTCGAGCGTCCGTTGGTAGCCGTCACTGTCGAGCGCTTCGACGAGCGCGCGTTGCAGCTCGCCCCTGTCGCTTTCGAGCCTTTCGATCAAAGCCTCGGCGGCGGGTCGATCGCGAAGGTCGATGCTGCGAATCTCCGCGCGAAGCTTGTCGAGCAGAACATCGAGGTCCCTCGCCTCGTTGCTCGCCCGCCCGACGCGGCGCATCCCGTCGTTGATCTCGGCGGCCCACTCGGCGTCGACGAGGTCTTGCGCAACGCCGAGGAATGCGCGAACACGGCGTGCGGCCACGCGAACCTGGTGGAGACTCTCCGGGTCGGAACCGATCCTGGTGCCCACGTCGTGGCGCACCAGCGAGTCGCGTTGCCTCGCGACGTGATCTTCGAGCCGTCTGATCTCGGGATCGGAGCTGCGGACGGGCACCGCGACGAGCTCGCGTCCGTGCACAACCGTCCTCAACAGCAACTCGATCTGCGGGGGAACAACGGACCCGTCGTCCGGCACGACGATCCGTTCGCCACGGGCAGCCGTCAGGCGCCAGGCGCGATCGGAGCCGCGCATCGTCAGCTCGAGCTCGAGACCGTGCCGCTCGAGCAAGAGGTCGCTCGTGTCGTAGCGCGCGGTCGTCGTCTTGTCACCGCCCGATCCGACCTCGGGCAGCTCGAGAGCCGCGGGACGAGCCGGCTGGATGCCGTCCCCGACGTGGCCGTTCTGAACGACGACCGCGTCCGGCGTCAGACGTACCGTGGCGGCGAGCGGCGGGTCGACCAGCACGAGCTCGGGGCTGATCGGGCCTAGATCTTCGAGGTCGGTCCGGACGAGTCGAAGCCAGGGCCGCCTGCGTTGCGAGTGCCAGGCGTAAGGCTCACTACCGATCCGGACCGAGTCAGCCACTCAAGCGAACCAGTATGGCTCCAGGGATCGGACAGCCCGGACGAAGAGATGGCTCCGGCGTGGCGGCCAACCTACTCGGCCTGGTCGTCTATGAAGATCTCTTCGACCGTGAGCAAGAGCCGACCACGCTGTAGTCCGTCTTCTCTAGGCGGTCAGCTGCGAAGTGCCGTGTTGATCGCGGACGCGACGGACTGTTCGTCGCTCGGCGATGTCAGGGCGACCGGCCGCAGCGCGCCGCCGCTCTTGCCGACCAGGATCGTCGGCGTCGCCCGCACGTTGTCTGCCACTGCCTGCCGATCGAAGGCGCCGGCCTTCGCCTTGACAGCGTCGGAGCTACTACCGGCGACGAGACGCGAAACGTCGAGGCCGGGAATGCTGGCAGCAGCGGACGTCACCATCTGGTCGTTCAGCCATCCTGCGTTTTCGCTGCCTTGGTTCAGGTAGAGGATTTGCGCGAAGTTGAAGAGCTTGTTCTGCTCGCCGGCCGCGATCGCAGCGACGCGACCTCGCTGCGAGTCAGCGCCGATGAAGGCGATCGGGCGTGCTTCGATCTTCACTTTCCCCGTGCGGACGTACCTTCCGATCAACGCGGGCATTGCTTGCGTCTCGAACTGCTGGCAAAACGGGCACTGCAGGTCGACGTACTCGACGAGCGTCACCGGCGCGGACCGCGATCCGAGGACGTTGCCCCGCTGCGGGATTCCTTGGAGAAGTCGCTGCGCGTCACCGGCGCCGGGCAGCGCATTTACGAGCGAGCCACGCATAGGCACAGCGGCCTTGGACGATCCGCTGCTGAAGGCGATGCCAAGCGTGAGACCGATCGCGGCGAGCACGACAACTGCCGTGGCGATCAGAAGGACGCGCGGCGACGCCGTACGTTGGCGGCCTTTCGTCCGGACTGGCGGCGGCGCGGTCCTGGCTGCGCGGCGCTGCCGCTTGCTCTGCTTCCCGCTAGGCATCTCCAACCAAGGTAGCCATACTCAGGTCGTCTCCGCCCGCGCTTCGGCGCTTTCCCCGGGCTCGAAGATGCTGAACAGAAGAGCGGCGAAAACGAGAGCGAACGCGGTCAGCGCGAGCGTCGGGATCGTCATGAAGCCGAACTCGTTGATCCACTTCGTCGCGCAACCGCCAGGAGCAGAAATAAGACACGCCTGAGTCTGTTTGACGGCGCCGTTCTCGACGAGAAGGTGATAGGTGGAGATGCCGGCGCCGACGAGCGGAAGTGGGAGCAAGTAGCGGGCTGCGCGATGGTCGTCCGCGAGGGCCATCAGGAGCGTCGTGATCGAGAGCGGGTACATGCAGATCCGCTGAAACCAGCAGAGCTCGCACGGGACGAAGTGCGCAACCTCGGAGAAGAAGAGGCTGCCCCCGGTGGCTACCGCGGCGACGAGGAACGCGAGCCAAAGCTCATAGCCCGAGATCTGCAGCCGCAATGTGCGCAATGGCAGGCGGAGCCCCAGCAACCAGAGCAGGCCGATGAGGAGCAGCACCGCGGTGAGGACTAGCCCCAGCACACCGAGTGCTGCCAGCGTGACGATCAGGCCATGAGTCACGCGGTCACGCTGCCAGGCCTCGGGCCGGCCGACATTCCTGGCTCACGCTGCTGCGTTTTCTGGACTAGCCGTCTTGCAAACGAACTTACTGAACTGGCGACTCATGCTTCGGCTCGAGCAGGCTTTGCTGCTCAACGATTCGGCGTGCCACATCGGCAAGCCGCAGATTGCGCTCCCGCGCGGTCGTCTGGAGTCTGCGGAAGGCGTCGTGTTCAGAGAGGTTGAGAGCTGACATCAACAAGCCCTTGGCACGCTCCACGAGCTTGCGGTCCTCGAGCGCCTGCTGTGCCTTGCTCACTTCGGCTTCGAGTGCTTCGAACTCGGCGTGGCGCGCGGCCGCCAGCTTGATCGCTGCCTCTAGTTCGCGCGTGTCGATTGGTTTCGTGAGGTAGGCGCTGACGCCACTGGCGATCGAGCGCTCGACGAGGCCTGGGTCATCGACGCCGGTGACGATCACGACAGGCCGCCGGAAGCCCTCGCCGGCCAACTGCACGGCAGCAGCTAGCCCGTCGAGGGCGGGCATCTCGATGTCGAAGAGGTAGAGGTCGGGCAGGCTCGTCTTCGCTTCGGCGACAGCCTGTTCGCCGTCGCCGACTGGGCCGATTGGGTCGTGTCCGAGCGACCGCACTCGTTCGGTAAGACCGAGCGCGACTACGGGGTCGTCCTCGGCGATCAGGACTTTCATCTCGGCTCCGCCGGAAAGATCGCCTCGGCGCGAGTCCCGCCGCCAGGTCGTGTACTCAGTGCGAAACGCCCACGAAGGCCCTGTTCGACTACCCGTTCCACGAGCTGAAGGCCCAGTCCCGTCGCATCACTCGCACCATTGCCACAGTCGTCGACGCGTAGGCGATGCTGCTGCGCCCCCGAGTCCAGGCGCACGGCGATCGGTGGGGAACCATGCTGAAACGCATTCGTGATCAGCTCGTTGGCGACGATTCCGAGCTTCTGGGCGGAAGAAGCGTCGAGCACTGACGGTTGGGCCTCGACGGCGACAGGCACCGGAGCCCCGTTCGCGATGCTGTTGAGCAGGTCGCTTGCGTCGACAAGGTCATCGGTCTCTGTCAACAGCCGGTGAACGGTCGCGATCGACTGGATACGAGCGGCGGTGTCGTCGAAAGCACGACCGTCTCCGCCTTGCGGACGGCCGAGTAGGAGGAGGTCGGCGGCGGTCTGGAGGTTGTTCTTGATCCGGTGATTGGCCTCGGTCGTCAATGTGCGTTCGAGCTCAGCACGGGCCGCGGCCCGTCTGTGGGAAGCCGCTTCGTGTCGGATCGTTCGAGTGAGGACGAGCACGGCTGCGACCGCAGCTGCGACCAGAGCTAGGCGCATCGCGGTTGCCCCGGCCGGCAGTGGGACGAGTGCGGTCGCGAGCGCGCACATTCCGGCGCTCACGGCGAGCCAGAAGGCGCGACGCCAGCGGACTTGGACGACCGCGATGAACGGAATCGCGAGGAAGAGGAGTAGAGCGAAGTTCTGGCCGCCGATGAAGACGAGCACCGCGACGAATCCGATCAATCCTCCGGACCAGAGGTCGAGTAGTAGCCGCCCCCGGCGGATCTCGAGCCACTCGC
>DATMZV010000138.1:0-6323 GCA_035573355.1 Gaiellaceae bacterium
GGCCCAACGGGAATCGAGACGGCAGGCGCACTCGCGGAGCTCTACCACGGGGTGTTTCCGAAGGACTACCCCGACGTGGAACCGGAACACGCCCGGATCACTCTTGTCGAGGCCGGGCCCGTGCTCTTCCCGATGTTCAAGCCGGACATCCGCGCCTATACGGAGAAGGCGCTCGCCAAGCGGGGCGTCGAAGTGCTGACAGGCGAGGTGGTGGCGTCGATCGCGCCGCGCCGCGTGACGCTCAAGTCAGGCACCGTGCTCAAGGCACACACTCTGGTCTGGGGAGCCGGTCTGCAGGGCAACCGCCTCGTTCAGTCACTCGGGCTCGAGCTCGTGAGGGGCAACCGGATCGGCGTCGACGAAGAGCTTCGAGTTCCGGCGCACCCCGAGGTCTACGCGGTGGGTGACGTCGCAGCGATCACCGACGCGAAGACCGATCAGGTGCTGCCGCAGCTCGGCTCGGTGGCGCTCCAGGCAGGCGAGCATGCCGGCGAGACGATCGCCCGCAGGGTCGCCGGCAAGGCGACAAAGCCATTCAAGTACCGGGACAAAGGGACGATGGCGACGATCGGACGGGGCTCGGCCGTCGTGCAGATGCTCGGCGGGCGGACGATGAAGGGCAAGGCGGCCTCGATGGCCTGGGGAACGGTCCATCTGGCGCTGCTGCCGACGAACGAGGATCGTGCGAAGGCCGTCGTCGACTGGGCTGGAGCAGGGTTGACGCACCAACGAGGGGCGCGAATCACCGTCGAGACATGAGACGAGAGAGGAGACAGCAATGACGACCGTGGCACCCGCGACCACTCCGGCGCGAGTCGAAGATCCGCGCCCGGCGGACGTCTTCGTGGCCTTCGGGATCACGGGCGACCTGGCGAAGGTGATGACGTTCATGTCGCTCTACCGGCTTGAGCGGCGGGGACTGATCGACTGTCCGATCCTTGGCGTGGCCGTCGACGACTGGACGATCGAACAGCTGAAGGAGCGCGCACGGGACTCGATCGAGGGCGCCGGTGAGAAGCTCGACCCGAAGGTCTTCGAACGCTTCGCCGACCGGCTTTCCTATGTCGCCGGCGATTTCTCCGACGCGGCCACGTACGAGCGTGTAGCCGAGGCGATCGACGGTGCCGAGAGCCCGGTCTTCTACCTCGAGATCCCACCGTTTCTCTTCGGCACCGTCGTCAAGGGCTTGTCGGAGGCGGGGCTGACCAAGAACGCTCGCATCGTCGTCGAGAAGCCGTTCGGCCACGACCGCGCGTCGGCGCGGGAGCTTGCGGACGAGCTCCACCAGTACATCGACGAGTCGCAGCTGTTCCGCATCGATCACTTCCTCGGGAAGATGGGCACGGACGAGATCCTCTACCTGCGTTTCGCCAACTCGATGCTGGAGCCGCTCTGGACCCGGAACTACCTCGAGAGCGTGCAGATCACGATGGCCGAGAGCTTCGGGGTCGAGGACCGCGGCCACTTCTACGACCCCGTTGGCGCTGTTCGTGACGTCGTTGTCAACCACTTGATGCAGGTCGTCGCATCGGCCGCGATGGAGGTGCCGTCGTCGGCCGACGCCGGCACCCTCAAAGATGCACAGGTGGCGCTCTTCCGGGCGATTGCGGATGCCGATCCCGAGCATTACGTTCGTGGCCAGTACGACGGCTACCGCGAGATCGACGGGGTCGCGCCCGACTCCCAGACGGAGACCTACGCGGCGATGCGCCTCGAGATCGACAACTGGCGTTGGGCGGGAGTCCCGTTCTTCATCCGCACCGGGAAGAAGCTCCCCACCACGCAGACCGAGCTACGACTCGTCTTCAAGCATCCGCCGCGCCTCGGTTTCTGGGACGAGAGCCACCGGCCGGAGGCGAACCAGCTCGTCGTCAAGCTCGACCCGTCGACCGGAGTCAGGCTGATCGTCGACGCGCGCCGCGCTAGAACGGCCGCTCCTGAACCGATCGAGCTCGACATGGAGTTCGCCGAGGAAGGCGGTGAAGGCGCAGCGCCGTACGAGGTGCTGCTGCATGCTGCGATGATCGGCGACAGCAAGCGCTTCACACGCCAGGACGGCGTCGAGGAGGCCTGGCGGGTGATGCAGCCGTTGCTCGACGCGCCGCCCCCGGTCCACAGCTATGCGCCGGGGAGCTGGGGCCCGAAGGCCGCCGACAAGTTGATCTCGGGTTATGGACGCTGGCACGACCCCTGGGTGCCCTCGTGACCGCCGTCGAGCCCGCGACCGAGCGGCAGCCGCAGAGCGCGGCCGCCCCTTCACCGTTTCCGCCGATCGCGGAGTACGCGTTTCTCTCAAACTGCCACACCGGCGCGCTCGTGGCGCCGGACGGCGCGATTGACTGGCTCTGCGTGCCGCGCTTCGACTCGCCGAGCGTCTTCGGCAGCCTGCTTGACCGCGAGGCCGGCTTCTTCCGCTTCGGTCCATTCGGAATCAACCACCCGGCCGCTGTTGTCTACCAGCCCGGCACGAACGTGCTCGAGACGACGTGGAAGACACCGAACGGCTGGATCGTGGTCCGCGACGCGCTGACGATGAGCCCGCGCGAGCACGAGGACACGATCACGCCCCACACCAGGCCGCCTGCCGACGACGACGCCGACCACATGCTGATTCGTACGGTCGAGTGCATCGAAGGGCAGGTGGAGGTCGAGCTCGTCTGCGAGCCCGCCTTCGACTACGGACGGGCGCCTGCCGAATGGACGCTGGTAGGCGACGACAGGCACGCAGCCGACGCGACCGGTGAAGGGACGACGATCCGGCTGCAAACTGATCTCGGGCTCGGCATCGAGGCGAACCGGATCCGGGCGCGCCACGTGCTCGAGGCCGGCGAGCGGGCCTACTGCTCCCTCTCGTGGGAGGAGGGTCTCGTCTCGCCTCAGGATGTCGAGGAAGCCGACGCTCGGATTGCCGCCACGACGCGGTTCTGGCGCAGCTGGCTCAGCCGCGCTCGAATCCCCGACCACCAGTTTCGGGACCCTGTCCAGCGCTCGGCGCTGACGATCAAGGGGCTTACCTACATGCCGACCGGAGCGACGGTGGCCGCGCTCACGACATCGCTGCCGGAGACACCCGGCGGCGAGCGGAACTGGGATTACCGCTACACCTGGATTCGCGACACGACCTTCACGCTGCAGGCACTCCACATGCTCAACCTCGACTGGGAGGCCGACGAGTTCATGCAGTTCGTCGCCGATGTCGAGGCGACCGAGGACGGCTCCTTGCAGATCATGTACGGGATCGACGGCCGGCGCGACCTGACGGAGTCCACGCGCGACGAGATGACCGGCTACGCAGGAGCAAGGCCTGTGCGCGTCGGCAACGGCGCCTTCGATCAGCGGCAGAACGATGTCTTCGGTGCCGCACTCGACTCGATTCTGCTGCACACACGCCGCAGCGAGCGGCTGCCGCGGCGCCTCTGGCCGCTCGTACAGACCCAGGCCGAGTGCGCGACGAAGGTCTGGCGCGAGCCCGACCAGGGGATCTGGGAGGCGCGGGGCAAACCGCAGCACTACGTCTCGTCGAAGCTGATGTGCTGGGTCGCGCTCGATCGGGCCGCGAAGCTGGCCGAGATCCGCGGTGATCCAGCCGCACAGGAGAAGTGGGCCGCGGTCGCCGACGAGATTCGCGAGGACATCCTGGCGAACGGCGTCGACAAACGCGGGGTCTTGTGTCAGCGCTACGGGAGCGAAGCACTGGACGCTTCCACGCTGCTGGCCGCGATCTTCGGCTTCCTGCCAGACGACGACGCACGCCTGAAGGCGAGCGTGCTGGCGATCGCAGAAGAGCTGACGGACGACGGATTCGTCCTGCGGTACAAGACCGACGAAACCGACGACGGCCTCTCCGGCAAGGAGGGTACGTTCTTGATCTGCTCCTTCTGGCTCGTCTCGGCGCTTGCGACCGTCGGCGAGATGCAGAAGGCGCGCGATCTGATGGAGCGGCTGCTTCGCGTCGCCTCCCCGCTCGGTCTCTACGCGGAGGAGTTCGACGCCGCGACGGGGCGCCATCTCGGCAACTTCCCGCAGGCGTTCTCGCACCTCGCGCTGATGGAGGCCGCTGGCCGGATCATGCTCTCCGAGCTGACAGCGGAGGTCTAGACATGGATTCGTACGACGTCATCATCGTCGGGACCGGGGCAGGCGGCGGCACGCTCGCGCGCCACCTGGCAGCGTCCGGAAAACGGATCTTGCTGCTCGAGCGGGGAGACTGGCTCCCCCGCGAACCCTCCAACTGGCTCGCGCAGGACGTCTTCGTCGACAACAAGTACGTGTCCAAGGACACCTGGTACGACCCCACGGGGAAGGCGTTCCAACCGCAGATCCACTACTTCGTCGGTGGCGCGACGAAGCTCTACGGCGCGGCGCTCTACCGCCTTCGTAAGGAGGATTTCGGTGAGCTGATCCACCACGACGGCCCGTCCCCTGCTTGGCCGATCTCCTACGACGACCTCGAGCCGTACTACACACAGGCCGAGCAGCTCTACGAGGTGCACGGCGCGCGGGGTGAGGACCCGACCGAGCCACACGCGAGCGCGCCATACCCATTTCCTGCCGTCTCGCACGAGCCGCGGATCCAACAGCTCTCGGACGATCTGGCGGCGGCGGGTTACCACCCGTTCCACGCCCCTTGCGGCGTCCGGTTGAACGAGCAGAACATGCCGTATGGGGCGTGCGTGCGCTGCCAAAACTGCGACGGCTTCCCTTGCGCGGTGCACGGCAAGTCCGACGCTGAGGTCCTGGGCGTCCGGCCTGCGCTCGAGCACCCGAACGTCGAGCTGCTGACGAATGCGCAGGCCGTCAAGCTCGAGACTGAGCCCGGCGGGAACGCCGTGAGCGCGGTCATCGTAGAGCACGACGGCAAGCTCGAGCCCTACAAAGCTGACCTCATCGTGCTCGCCTGCGGTGCCGCGAACACGGCGAAGCTACTGCTTCTTTCCGCGACCGATAAACACCCGAACGGTCTGGCGAACGGCTCCGACCAGGTTGGCCGGAACTACATGTTCCACAACAGCCAGGCCGTGCTCGCGCTCTCGAAGGACGAGAACCCGACCATCTTCCAGAAGACGCTTGGTGTGAACGACTTCTACCTCGCGGGCAACGGTCGCGAGTACCCGCTCGGGAATATCCAGATGGTCGGCAAGTCGCAGGAGCCGATGTTCCGCGGCGAGAAGCCAGGCGAGACGAAGCTCGCGCCGCACTGGTCGTTGGAGCGGATCGCGAAGCACGCGGTCGACTTCTGGCTCTCCACCGAGGACCTTCCGCGTCCCGAGAACCGGGTCTCCGTCGACGGTGACGGCAAGCTCACCCTTGCTTACACGGCGACGAACGAGAAGCCGAAGCAGGAGCTGTACGAGCAGCTTCATTCGATGCTCGCGAAACTCCGCATGGAGCCCGGCCATCTGTTTCACCGCTTCGCGTACATGAAGAACGAAATCCCTGTGGCAGGCGTCGCGCACCAGGCGGGCACCTGCCGAATGGGCGCCGACCCTGCGACGTCAGTCGTGAACGCCGAGGGCCGCGCGCACGAGCTCGACAACCTCTACGTCGTCGACACGAGCGTCTTCCCGAGCATCGGCGCGGTCAACCCCGCTCTGACCGCGATGGCGAACTCGCTTCGGGTCGGTGACCACCTGCGCGACCGACTGGACTAGCCGCCGACCTCGGAAACGGAGAACCATGCCCAAGATGAAGTTTGAACAGAAGGAGAACATGTCCCGCACGGAGGCCGCGGCGAGGCTGTCGGCGATCGCCGACGCGCTCGGATCGGACGTCGAGTTCGAGCTCGAGCGAGGGGGCGAGAAGCTGGAGCTCAATGTGCCGGACCAGGTCCGGTTTGAACTCGAGGTAGAGATCGACGGCAACGAAACCGAGCTCGAAGTCGAGATCAAGTGGTCAGGCGAGAGCGACGAGCTCGAGCTGACAACAGGTAGAGCCTGACCACCGCCGCGTCGCGGCTGCACCGTCGCCGCGCGCAGGCCCGCCTAGAGACGCGCGTTCCGGCGCCGCAGACGTGCGAACAGGCACGTCGGAACGAGCCAGACGATGGCGATCGCGAGGAACGCCGACATCGAGACGCCGTGCAGCAGAACCGTCAGCCCGAGGACGAGAGCAAGCACGAGGCTGAACACGACGTAGGCGCCGCTGACGACAACAAGCACGACGTCGCGGACCGCGCTATTCGCCGAGTCCACCAACGAGGGGCGCGAGAGGCCGAAGAGCGCGCGACGCACTTGGCCACGCGAACGCGCGGACAGGACTCGTCCGGTGCGGCGGGAGAACTCGTCGAGCGTCAAGTACCCACCGGCGTAATGCTCGCGCAGCCT